>JBCCWF010000038.1:0-22707 GCA_039194035.1 Cyanobacteria bacterium P01_E01_bin.6
ATCCTGTGCCGCCCGCTGCGAGGGCGGCACAGGATTTGGGGTTTTAATTACATCCAGGTACTTATCACGGGTATAGCTGTCGTCGTAATAGGTTGGACGTTTTGGTGTGGGTGCTCTGCGCCTACACCAAAACGTCCATGTTCTAACGAAGGTGTCTATGGCTATCGCATCGCTATTCTTGTTACGGAACAGTTTGTGCTCTAGTGATATCAAAAGAATAGCCAGGGCTGTGGGAATGTAAACTTTTAGCTATGTAAACACGTTTTACATCATGTTCCTGTTCTGCCAGTAACGGCCCCCTCCTACTGTCGTTGCCCTCAAAGAGGTGTTTATGTCTGTTGTTTCGCTTCCTTTAATCCACGGCGATCGCCTAAATCACAACCTGGATACCTTGGCTGAAATTGGCAAGCTCCCTCAAGGGGGAGTTCGGCGCATTTCATTCAGCCAAGAAGATCAGCTTGCACGACAGCTTGTGAAAAATTGGATGGAAGAAGCCGGAATGACGACCTGCATTGATGCGGCAGGAAATTTAATTGGGCGTTATCCCGGTCAGCAGAACTTACCTGCTTTGGCAACGGGATCTCATATTGATACGGTGCCATTGGCCGGTCGCTATGATGGCACGCTGGGCGTATTAGCCGGAATTGAAGTTGTCCGGGCACTCAAGTTCCACAACATTGCGCTGAATCATCCCATCGAGGTAATCGTGTTTACCGATGAAGAGAACAGCATGATTGGCGGAAAGGCGATCGCCGGAACCCACAACCCAGACCCAGCTTACTATCAACACAAAGATGGGTTGTCGATTCAGGAGCGGCTGAAGCGGGTGGGAGGCGAGTGGGAGGCGATCGCCACGGCACGTCGCAGTCGCAGCGATATGGCGGCATTTGTGGAACTCCATGTAGAGCAAGGCGGTGTTCTGGAATCAAAACAGGCAGACATTGGTGTGGTAGAAGGGGTCGTCAGCATGAACCGCTACACGTTGACGGTCACGGGTAGTCCGAACCATGCAGGGACAACACCCATGGATATGCGTCAAGATGCCTTAGTGGCGGCTGCTCAGATTGTGCTGACGGTCAACCAACTTGCCAACTACTTGCCCGGGCAACAGGTGGCCACGGTGGGTATGATGAATGTCTGGCCTAATGCAACGAATATTGTGCCCGGTCGAGTGGAACTCAGTCTCGATATCCGTGACCTCTACACTGAGAATGTGGAAGCGTTGGTCAAACGGTTGACGGAACAAATTGAGGCGATCGCCAATCAAACAGGGACGCAGATCGAGATTGAGCCCATGCTGAATGCCTCACCAACGCTCGCCTCGCCTCAGATTATGGAAACGATTACCCATGTGTGTCAGCAACTGGATTTAAGCCATATCGAACTGCCAAGCCGCGCAGGTCACGATGCTCAAGAAATAGGTCGCATCACGGACATGGGCATGATTTTTGTGCCGAGTCGTGGCGGCATTAGTCACTCAGAAGCAGAATACACGCCTCCCGCTCAGTGTACGCAAGGTGCAAATGTCCTGATGAGTACCCTCATTCAGCTGGATGCACTCTACTCATAAGACCAACACTGTTGTTCTGAGTGGCTGAGTGGCTGAGTGGCTGAGTGGCTATGCGATTTTATGGGCACTCTCATCCAGATAATCTTGAATGACCTGGAGTTGGAGTTCACTTGGCAAGCTATCGGGATGAACCTGCTTGACCCAGTTGAGAGACTCCCATAGCGTGTATTTGTGGTATCGACACAAATAGGCTGTACAAATGGTGGGCGATCGCTCAATCCCCGCTAGGCAGTGAACAAACACAGGCAGGCGGTGCTCAATACAAGTATTCAGATGATCAACCGCCATCGAAATATGGTGGGTCATCAGTGGCTTCGCATAGTGACTATCTGGAATCACAATGCGATGGCAGTGGAAGTGTTGTGATAAGTCAGCAGGCCAAGCTCCCTCCGATGCTGAACAGAGAGCCAACACCGCTCGAACGCCAGATCGTTTGAGTGATTCGCTATCGGAAGCACCGGGTAAGCGTCCTACTGCAATTTGCCCAGGCAAGATCCAATCAATTGGAAATGAACGCCCATTGGTAGAAAACGGGCTGTGTCGTTTTCGTCGTGATTGAAACGGCGAAAAATTCAAAATATGATTCATTAATTGATCCATCATGAAAATTGCTATCTAAATGGACACCCCCCTTTTTCATCCGACAGAGGGTATTTACGATCAGGAATATTACGAAAATTATCAGAAATCCACAAGAAATATATTGGAACAATGAGAATACAGCAATTGCCATTGCAATTTGTATCTACATCGTTCTTGATGTCGATTTCTTGTGACAAATTAGCTCTTTCTAAAGAAAAGAGCATGGTCAAATCGAATACCTGATGTAGAGTGTCTTTCCTCATTAAGAAGGCACTCTCTCTAAAGACGAAGCGATCTGCGCCTGCTTCATCGATAGGAATCCTCTAACACTAATGTAGCAAATGCAGCAAAGCACCCTCAAATCGGTGAACCTTGGGAAAGGATCGTCTTGATTCTGTTGGGAGCACAAAGAATATCCTGACCAGACTAACGAGTCTTGCAAGAATGATGAAGGCTAAGGGAGCCTAGCCGACCATTAAGCAGTCACCTCAGACGAGCACAACCATCAAGACGCCATGCTTAGACTTCAAAAAAATCGTCAGGATCGCTATCGTTTCTGGTTCGCTTTACGCCATGTGGAGTGCAGTCGCATGTCTTCGGTCATCAGCAGCAGAGTGATCCTGCCGGGCTTATCTGTTTTTGGCTTACTGTTCTTCTCGTCTGGCATCGTCCTATCGGCACAAGCACATGAATCTTCGTCACTCAATGTTGCTAGTGCGGCAGCTAAGCAATCGTCACCCATCTTGCCGCCGCCGCCATCATCCGATGCCACTGTTGAGTCAGAACCATTGCTTGAGGCAGACCTTTTTCAAGGCACCATAAGAGAGTCAAGAGAGGAGAGTCCTGAACTCAATGTTGAGAACTCATTCGATGTCATTGATGCATCGTCCGTCTCGATTAATGATTATGTGCTGGGTGCGGGCGATCGCCTACAGGTTGACGTGTTTGAGTCGCCAGAGTTTAGTGGTGAATTCGAAGTATTTGCCGATGGAACGATTCGGATGCCATTCATTAACGCGGTTGTTGCACGGGGGCTGACCGTTGATGAAACGTCTGCACTCCTCTCTCGACAATATGCTCCTATCCTGAGACGACCGATCGTTTCCATTCGCGTCCTTGAGTCTCGACCCATTACCTTGGCATTGTCCGGTGAAGTCAACCGTCCTGGATCCTATCGAGTATCCCTTGAGGATACCGATGGGCTACCGACTGTGACTCAGGCAATTCAGCTTGCTGGAGGCATTACACAAGCTGCTGATATTCGGTCGATTCAGGTGCGGCGGCCCTCCTCCCGCAGCGCTGATCCCGAAACGGTGATTTCAGTGGATTTATGGAAGCTCCTTCAAGATGCTGATCTTCAGCAAGATATTGCACTACAAGATGGCGATCGCATCACTATTTCCAAGGCTCCGGTGCTGTTTCTAGACGAAGCTGAAGACATTGCGTCCTTCAACATTTCTCCTGACAGCATTACGGTCAATGTTGTCGGAGAGGTGGGCAGTCCAGGTGTGATTCAAGTCCCGCCCAACACCTCCCTGAATGAAGCTATTCTTTTGGCTGGAGGGTTTACGAATCGAGCAAGGCGTGGCCGAGTCGATTTGGTACAGCTCAATCCCAATGGCACCATCACGAATCGGGAAATAGATGTGGACTTGTCTGAAAGCCCGAATGATGAAACAAACCCATTTCTTCGTCCGAATGAAACAGTCATTGTCAATCGCTCGACCTTCACTCGTGTGACGGATGGCATCACCCGCGCACTGTCGCCTGCCGCTGCAGTCTTTAGTCTGTTTAGAATCTTCGATTGAGCATTAGACCCAGGGATCCGTATCATCCTCGTCAACGAGAACAGATGCCGACTCATTCGGCTTTTTGGGCGTATCCTTCACAGAATCAGGCGAATTCGATACGTCATCATTGTCGTCTCCCCAGTCGTCATCCCAAACATCGGGAGCAGTGTGATGGTTATGAACGGATTCATGGGGAACAGATTCATGAGGAACAGATTCATTCTGAACGGAGGGGCGATCGCCCTCATTTGTCTCGCCCAGGGCAGCGACTTCTTCCCCAACCTCTTCAGTCTGGTCGTCGCTCCATTCATTCTCAACGACACCACTATTCCCAACATCAGGCTGATGTCGCTCAGGGGCATCTTCCCAATCCGTGTCATCATCCCACTCAGTATCTAAATCCTGTGAAGCTGAGCTATCCTGCTGTTCTTCCCAGTCATTCCAGTCGTCGTCCCAGGTTTCCCGGTCATAGTCTTCGGTTCCTGAATCTGATTCCTCTTCTTCATGGGGAAAGGTGACATTCTGAGACACGTCAGATTGGGTTCGAGCGACGGCATCTTGGATATGCTCGTTAAACGATACTCCCTCGGTGCGAATTCGGTTAAAAATAGTCTGCCCAGATGTTTTTGCCTTTTCAACCAGGGCTTGCCCTCGCTCTTTGGCCTGTTCGACCCAGCCTTGAGTTTCGTCGCGGAGGCGATCGCCCCAGGTTTCCATGGTGTGCATGGCCTCTTTTGAAAAGACTTGCATCTGCTGAGCAAACGATCGCAGATCTCCAGTGACCTCTTCCACATATTCTTCTTTGAATGCTGCGCGCATTTCGGCCAGTTTGTATTTCCAGCCTTTTCGATAGGGTTTTAGATTTTCAGCGATGTCAGCACTGATCAGGACTCGATTCTGGCCAAAGCTCTGAATCGCCTTTGGAGGTAAAAAGTAGACACCATCCGTGATGCTTGCCAATCGTCCTGGAATCATCAGGTAGCGGACAATCACACCAGAGCGATAGTTAAATAAACAATCAATGATGTATCCGATTTTTTCACCTGAATCAGTCCATACCTCCGACTGAATCAGCGATTCCAACTGTTTGACTTTTGCGGCAACGGTTGGTTCTCCCTCCCCTGTGACAAGCACGCCATCCTCGCCTGTGGACTTGAGTTGAGGAAGTTTGAAGGCAGTCTTTTTTGAGCCTAAAAAGCCAGATTTGCACACAAACCCCAGGACGCGGTTAATTTGCGGATACATCCACAACACATCAATGCGACCCACTTCGTCCATTGTGGTGGCATCAAACACAAGTTGATTGATGACATCACTCTGCTTGATAATGTTCTCGAAGGTTTTGCTGGTGGATGAATCAGAAGTCACAGTTCAAAAGGCTCGTACAACACAATGCTCAACATGAAGAAGGGATAGTCTTGAATCGATATTTTAGGGTTTTACGGCTGTTTTGGGGAGCCGCGATCGCCGCCGAGTTGGAATATCGGCTCAACTTTGTTGTGGCCGCTTTCAGCAGTTTAGCGAGTCTATCTGGCAGTATTTTTAGCTTATTTCTCTTTTACCAACATGATTACACCTTTCAGGGGTGGTCATGGGAAGAGGCGCTCATTGTATTGGGCATGTTCACATTGCTTCAGGGTTTCTCTGCCACTTTCCTGGCTCCCAATCTCAATCAAATTGTGCGCCTTGTGCAAGAGGGAACGCTGGATTTTGTGTTGCTGAAACCCATTAGTTCTCAGTTTTGGCTCTCAACTCGTTCGGTGTCTCCTTGGGGAATTCCTGATTTGGTGTTTGGCCTCATCATCATTGGCTACGCAGGGCGCCTCCTGAACCTATCGATCATGAGCTACATCGCAGGGATTGTGCCCCTTAGCTTTGGATTAATCATTCTCTACAGCCTATGGTTTATGCTTGGAGCAACCAGCATCTGGTTTGTCAAAATTTATAACGTTACCGAAGTGTTGCGAGGGCTATTAGAAGCGGGGCGCTATCCAATCGTGGCCTATCCAGCTGCTTATCGAGTCTTCTTCACATTTGTAGTGCCCGTGGCATTTCTCACCACAATTCCTGCTCAAACGATACTGAATCGCACGGATCTAGGGTGGATTATTGGATCGTTGGGACTCGCGATCGCCCTCTTGATCTGCTCTAAATTTTTCTGGCGATTTGCCCTCAGGTTCTACACTAGTGCATCGAGCTGATCGCTGATCTGATTATCCAATGGTGATGGAGAGGAATTGACATGAGGAGACTCCGGCATCGACTTCAGTTGAGCTATCGTGTGCGATCGCACCACACCAGCAGAGTTCTGAAGCAATGGATTGTCTGGTTCAGCGTCGGACTGTCGATCGCCCTGCTGGGTACCAGCCTGTTTTCTATGACACCCATTCAGGCTCAAATTATCTCACCATATGAGATGGCACAGGTGCAGCCCTCCTCAAATTTTGATGAAGAAAATTTGACTGAAGAGTGGGTTGGTGCGGAGCAAGTAGCCTTAGAGGAGCAAGTAGCCCTAGAGGAGCAAGCAGCCTTAGAACAGGCATCCCCATCCATTCAATCTCTACAACATGCTGCCCAACAAGCCCTGGATGAGGGCGATCGCCCCAATATCGCTTCAGCCTATGCCCGTCTCTCCCTAGCCCATCAATATGCGCAGCAGTGGACAGAAGCCCATGAGGCGATTCAAACAGCACAAGCAATCTTAGATGATCCGGGCCGTGATGATGGCGGGCAGAATACCGCATTGAACCAGAGATTTCGTCAGGCTCAAGCCCAAGTTTTCAATACGCGAGGTCGGCTCGACTTTTCTCTCGGGCGATCGCACCAAGCACTTCAGGCATGGGAACAGGCTACCGATCTCTATTCGCAACTTGATGATCAAGAAGGCATTGTTGGCAGTCAAATTAACCAGGCTCAGGCATTAGAAGGATTGGGATATTATCGGCAGGCCTGTCGAATGCTGTTGGCGGCTGTGCAGGTTGAGAGCGATTGCGACTTGACCCAAGCGGAGACTCGTGAAGAGGTGCAGCAATCTTTGGCATTTCATCAGAATGCACGGGTACAGATTTTAGGACTCCGTAGCTTGGGTAATATATTGCGCCTGATGGGCTATTTGGATCCGTCTGAGCAGGTTTTGCAGCAAGCGATGACCCTTGTCCTAGATTACTCACCATCAGAAACCGCAACGACGCTTCTTAGTCTGGGCAGTACCCGTCAGGCACAATATCGTCGCGCACGATTGCTGTATCAACAAACAGGACGCAGCGGCGATCGCCAAGTAACCGAAAACTTAGCGCAACAGTCGCTGGATGCTTATCAATCCGCACGCGATCAGATACGAGGTCAGGCATCCTCCTCGTCTTCAGCAGCTCCATACCTTGTGCCCCAAATTCAGCTCCATCAGCTCGGGCTATGGCTAGATATCGAAACGTGGGCTCAGCAATTTCCCGACTTAGCCGATGTAGGAGTGTATCGTCGTCAGATCGAACAACAAATTGAGACCCTCTACACTCAAGATCTACCTCAATTAACCCTCAGTGATGCAGCCGTAAACGCTCATCTCAGCGCTGTGCGCAAACTCATCAGTTTGTATGCTCTCTCACCCGATGTTAAATGGCTTCAATACGCCTACACACTGGCTCAGGATGCAGTGGAACAGTCTGAAATGTTGAACGTTCCACGCCTCATCTCAACGTCAAAGGGTCTGTTAGGGCGAGTCTATGAAATCGCTAGTCGCGCTCCTGCGTCCTTTGAATTACCGTCGCTGGTTGAATTTCCTGAGTCCTCTCAGCCCTACTCCTCTCAGCCCTACTCCTCCCACCCCTCTACGACTCTGGCTCCAAACTCGCTGGCGGAGCAACCACTGGATGAACAAGGTGCCTGGCGTCAGGCACAATCGTTGACCGCATCAGCGCTGGGATTGGCCCAGAGCCGCCAGTTATCGGACTTAGCCTATCAGTGGCAATGGCAATTGGGACGCTTATATCGTGCTCAAAATCAGACGGAACGGGCGATCGCCCACTATGAGGCTGCCGTGCAAAGCCTCGATACCGTGCGAGGAAATCTGCTGGGAATTGATGCAGAGATTCAGTTTTCATTCCGAGACGATGTGGAGCCGATTTATCGAGAGTGGGTCGAATTACTGCTGGCTACCAACCAGACCTCTATTCCTCAAGGGAATTTACAGCAGGCGATTCAGGCCGTTGATTCCCTGCGCGTCAGCGAACTAGAAAACTTTTTACAGTGCAGTCTAGCGAATACCGTTGCGATCAATCGAGAGCGGGTCGATCCCTCTGCTGCGGTGCTGTACCCCATCTTGTTGCCCAATCAATTGGCCGTCATTACTCGACTGCCCAACTCCGATACCCTCAACCTCCATGCTGTTGATGTCCCCGTTAACGATGTTGAAAAGACCGTGGTGCAACTGCGAAGAGAATTGTCTAAGCCCTATCCATCGAGTGCAGGTCGGGCGATCGCCCAAAAGATGTATGACTGGATTATCCGTCCAGTCGAGCCGTTGCTAAGCAGCAGTGGAGTTGAAACCCTCGTCTTTGTGCTAGATGGGGAATTGCGCAATGTTCCAATGGCTGTTCTGAATAATGGCACCCGTTATTTAGTCGAAGAGTATGCGATCGCCCTCATGCCGGGTCTACAACTCATTGCTCCTCAACCCTTAGCTGAGTTTCCGCTCAATGTATTGACCTTTGGCCTTTCTGATATTCGTCCAGATTTTCCACCCCATCGCGGATTTGCAGCCTTGGAGAACGTTGAGCTGGAGTTGGAGCAAATTGATGCTCAACTCACCAGCCGTCAATTTCTCAATCAACGGTTCACCGAAGACACACTCAAAGAAGGTATCTCATCGGTAACATCCCCTGTCGTGCACTTAGCCACTCACGGACAGTTTAGTTCCGAGCCAGAGGAAACCTTCATTTTGGCGTGGGATCGTCGCATCAATGTGAACGACCTCAGCAGCATTCTCCAATTGCGCGATGAGAATAATAATGCCATCGAATTACTCGTGCTGAGCGCGTGTAAAACGGCTGATGGCGACAGCAGAGCGGCATTGGGGTTGGCTGGCGTTGCCGTTCAGTCTGGCGCTCGCAGTACGCTGGCGTCTCTGTGGTATGTAGACGATGCTGGTACCGCAACGCTTATGAGTCAGTTTTATCAAGAACTTGCAACCGCTGATACGCCCATCACCAAATCAGAAGCCTTGCGTCGAGCCCAGGTAACGTTGTTGAACACCCCTCCCTACCAAGCTCCCCTGTATTGGGCACCGTATGTTCTCGTCGGAAACTGGCTCTAACTAAGCGCCATCTCGAATGACACGTATCTGTGGATGAACGAAACCCGGTATAACTAAACAAGCATGATGCTGTGCTGTATTGCATATGAGACGCATTTCTTTGGCTGGCCTCTTTGTGGGATTGGCTGTACTCACGGCTCTGATCATTTGGCAGGGAGCCGACATTCTTGTAGACATATTAAATTATGCTGGCCCATCGGTGTGGTGGTTGCCTGTGTTCTATCTTGTGCCGTTAGGATGCGCGCTTTTGTCTTGGCAATGGCTGTTTGCTCCAGATAAACGCCCCACAATATCTTTTTTAATCTACGCAACCTGGATCAACTTTTCTATCAACTGGCTATTGCCTGTCGGTCAAGTGGGTGGGGAAATCGCCCGGATTCGGATGATGGTGAAGCGCCAATTTCAGACAAGTGTGGCGATCGCCACTGTCATTGGTGACCAAACCCTACAGGTTGTGACCCAGGCCATCTATGCCCTGCTCGGATTTCTCCTCTTCGTCTATGTCCAGATTGGTCAAGGAGAGACGAATGGTCGCCTGATGGCCTTTGTGTTCTTGGGGTTTGTACTATTTGGAATCGCCGGAGGTGGACTGTATTGGCTACAGCATGCAGGTCTATTTAACATGTTGCTACGGGTTGCTCGAAAGTTTCCGAGGTTCAACCCAAATACCCCCGTCGAAGAACAAGCGTCACGCATGGACGACGTGCTGAAATCGATGTACAAAAGGGGCGATCGCCTGATTGTTGCAACATTTTGGCGATTTGCCTTTCGCATCACAGCAGCCGGGGAAACCTGGCTAGCGTTTCAATGTCTTGGGCATCCCATTTCATGGATGGATGCCCTGATTTTAGAGAGTATGGGTCAGGCGATTCGTTCCGCCGCCTTTATCATTCCTGGCGGAATCGGTGCTCAAGAAGGCGGGTTTGTGGTCATTGGCACCGCTCTCGGCATTCCTGCTGAACTGGCTCTGGCCTCATCCCTATGCAAGCGCTTGAGAGAACTATGTTTAGGAGTTCCAGGATTACTCGTTTGGCAAATTCGAGAAGGAAAACGAGAATGGGGCGATCGCATATAATCTTAGAAAAAAGCCAAGGGGGTACTCCCTTGGCTTTTTTCTAGATGCGTTGACCTCACCTAAATGATTCAAGACCTAAATGATTTAAGACCTAAATGATTTGAGGTTTTGGTTTGCATGGCGTCCAGGTACTTAATATCGACAAAGGCTTCAAAACCAGCCTTTTTTACCGTTGATATAAGTAGATACAAATTCCTCATCTGTTTTCGTCAGATACATGATGCCTTCAATCAGCCCAATGACCCACATGACCGTAGCGCCAATCCCACAGGTAAGAAGACTAACAAGCAACATGACGATACCTTCTTGGGTATACCCCAAAACGAATTTATGAATACCTAAAGAGCCGAGTAAAATGGCACAAATGCCCGCTACGATTTTCTTGTCGGCACCTGGAAGATTAGAACTTGTCATCAGTCTCTCCTACGTATAGAAATTTATGTTTCGTACGCAAACCTGCGTATCGATGCATCTTGAATCAACGAACTGAACTAAAAAAATAAGACAGTTTTCATAATGTTTGATGGATTCATTGTCGTCAGTACCTCTATTGCTGCGATGCTGACACGCCACCTTATGGCACGTCACCATCGAAAACTTACGCTACGTATCAAACGACTAATGAAACATCAAAAAGTCTCAATATTGCCCTTACTCAATATTGCCCTTACTCAATATTGCCCTTATATGAATCAAGCAAAACGATTCAGTTATAGCAATTTCTATCATTACAATCGACAGAAGTAACATATGTTAAAAAATCGGAGCTATTTTTCAGCATCTAGCTGTCTACGACGAATAAACCATCCCACATAAATGAATGCAGCTAACTGGATCGGAATCATCGTCACATACACCTTGAGGAAGGGGAACGGCACATCAACTTGTGAAAAGCCTAAAAAATAAATAGCTCCACATAACGCCAACAGACCGTAGGTCAATTTTGAGATTTTTGGTGAACGCATATCAAGTCATTTCATCATCGATTTAGAGGGCTTTGGCTCCAGTTACCAGGCTTTCCCAAAGTGCTGTGTGGAAAACAGACCCATGAAAATTTCCCGAGCTGTAGCGCACATAGAGCCGAAGGCTGTAATACGCCACAAAGAAGAACCCGACTGATAGCGGGATGATTGGCCGATTGAAGATTTTCTTGTACCAAGGAACATAGGCTCGTTGCGCAATCAGTTCGATGCTGGCATGAACGGCAGTGGCTAAAAATGCGGCAAACATCAGTGGCCCAAACGCATGAAATGATAGAGCTGTCGCTAAATCACCTCGGGCGATCGCCATAAAGGAGCGAGTCATGCCACACGAAGGGCTGGGAAACCCAAACACCTGTTGAAATAAGCATGGCCCCTCAGATAGCCGAAACCCCCAGTTATATAAATAAGCGCCCCCAAGAGGCATCACGCAAGCCCCAAGAGTGACCCAGCGGATGATGCGATCGCGCGTTGTTTTCAAGAATGGTGTGACGTCATCCATGCTCATTTGGGTTGCCGATCACGTTAATTTATCATTGACACTACAACAGTTTAACGGCAGGACTAGCGGATGTCCCAAGAATTGTTAAGTTCCGCCCGTAAAGAACGCGTGTCTTGTCGTGCCAGGCTCTACGCTAGAGGAGCAGCCGTTTCATTGCGCTATCGCAATTACATCCACGGCAGTACCCATTGGCAGAGAGGAGATTCTATGGATGTTATTCCAGCAATTGACCTACTTGGCGGACAATGTGTTCGCCTATATCAGGGAGACTACGAGCAATCACAGGTATTTGATGCGAACCCTGTCGATGTGGCGAAAAAGTGGGCAGACCAAGGGGCTTCTCTATTACACCTGGTCGACTTAGATGGAGCGAAAACCGGGAGTCCTGTCAATCAGTCGGTCATTGCAGACATTATCAACGCTATTAATATTCCGGTACAAGTGGGTGGTGGATTGCGCGATCGCCAGCGAGTGGCCGACACATTGGTGTTAGGAGTTAAGCGTGTTGTGTTGGGCACGGTTGCCGTTGAGAATCCAACAATGATCACTCAAATTTGCCAAGAATTTCCAGGGCAAATATTGGTCGGGATCGATGCCCGAAACGGCAAAGTCGCAACCCGAGGATGGCTCGAAACCTCAGATGTGGATGCAGTCGAACTTGCTCAACAGATGGCTGAAAACGGAGCAAGTGCAATCATTTACACCGATATTCATCGAGACGGAACGCTGCAAGGGCCAAATAAGCAAGCCTTACGTCACATTGCCGAAGCAACACCGATTCCGATCATCGCATCTGGTGGCGTTAGCTCTATTCGAGATTTACTGGGTTTATTGGCTCTTGAACCAGTGGGTGTGAGAGGAGCGATTGTCGGAAAAGCCCTTTACACGGGCGCCATCAGCTTGAAAAAAGCCATTCAATCTGTTGGCAATGGGCGACTTCAAGATGTTCCTCCCGACTTGGGAACATCAACATTTGCATAGACGCGAATGCGACCAGAAAGAGAAAAATTACAGCTAGCTATACGAGAGCAATCTCATGTATTGACTGGTTGTAGTCACTCTATCTAAACGGCTTCTAAGCTGCTAACCTCAAGGGCTGATGTGAGAGAAGTGGTTTTGTAAAGGTCAGCGCGGATGGTCACCATCGCATCAATGAGACGATTCATGTCAGCTTTCGTGTGCAGCGCGTTGGCCGTGATCCGAAGGCGTGGCTTCGCAATAAACCAAATAGGAGAAACCCAAATCCCATATTCGGTCATGAGCTTACGAGCAAAGTCCTTGGGATTCAGATCCGTTGGCAGCAAGACTGGAATAACATTTGTTTCTCCAATTGCCTCAAAGTCATGCTCAATCAAGCGCGATCGCAAATATCGTGTGTTCTCCTGCAGTCGTTGAACCAATTCTGGATTCTTCCGTACTTCACGAATACTCTGCAATGCTGCAGCCGTCACTGGGGGCGGTAATGAAATCGTCCCAATCGACGTAGGCGAAACATTCAGGAGTGGCTTCAATTCTGAAATTGGACTACTAATTGCTGCACCAGCTGAAGCAGCAAATTTTGAAAACGTTGTCATAATCAATGGCACAACGCCTTTATCCAGAACGTCTTGAGGAAGAATCCCAAAGTGCTCATAAATCCCGCGTCCTGTTTTCCCAAGAGCCCCACTCGCATGGGCCTCGTCCATTAGCAAAACGCTATCGGGATATGCCGTCATAATGTCAATCATCTCTGGCAGAGGAGCAATGTCTCCATCCATTGAGAAAACGGCATCGGAGACTACCATAATGCGGTCGTCTGGCCGAGCATATCGCTTTAGCTTCCGAGCTAAATCATCCATGTCGCAGTGACGATACGCACGCACCCGCACCCGTGGACTATATCCAAACAGTTTGCCTGAACGTGTTCCTGCATTGGTAATCGCCGAAACGATGCAGCCATGATTCAGCACATCACTCAGAATCAATGTTTCTCGAGTATGTTGAAAATTGGGCACTGGAATCGCCAAATGGCAAAACGCATCCATGAGTGCCTGAAGAGCCATCCAGGCATTCAAAAACAACTGAGTATGTTGAAGATGCTTAAAGTCTGAAATCTCATTTTCCAACTGCCGATGGAGATCAATACGACCGCTCAATACAGAGCAGGAGCTATTTGATGTTCCATATTGCAGAATCGAGTCAATTGATGCCTGCTGAACAGCTTTGTTTTGCACAAGACCCAAGACGTCATTCGTGCAAAAGGTGAGCACATTGCGACGCACTCCTGTCTTCGCTTCTTCGATATCAACTTGGTTTCCTGATCGCCCATGGCAGATGTATTCTTCTGGTTCAAGCCCACTTTCATACCAGCGCTGGACATATTCTTGAACAACTTGCACGATAAACTCCCCTCACCTTCTACGGTTTTTATTTGCGGCTTGCCATACAGTGGGCGAACCCCTTGGCTTCTACGATGAACGATGTGATATGGATGGCGTACTAAAGACACTACGTCATTCAGTTTAAATGTGAATGACGTAGTGCCTCACAGACCAAATCTCACCCACTCTCCGATTTGAATTTGAATCCATATCAACAAAACGAATCACTTGCAACCGCACTTATGACTTTGCCAAAAACTAATTTTTCCGTCTGGTGATGATGTGACAGTTCTAACCATCCATATATGCTCATCATCACCTGAAGGTACTCAAATACACGTCTAAACGATAGCTTCTGATTCATGCTGAACATAGGCTTCAGATGGACTATCCGGTGAAGTTTCTGAAATGACTACAGCGGATTGAGTGCCCGAAACAACTTCGGACGATAGACTCGATTGTTGCACATATTGCACATATTGCCTGACAATCAGCCGCTGTAGAGCAATAATCGCCGGGTTAATCTCCATAAAACGGCGATCCGGCTCCGCGAGGTACTTTTTTTGCTCACTTTCCATCATCTCAATATCTTGATTCAAAAAGGGTTGGAGCATAAACGTCCGAATCATTTTCTGGATCAACGGCTTGAGAGGGGTAAGAAACCATTGCGGTAGACGAACTTTGAAGAAGAACAGCGCAAAGGATCGACTTTTTGTGAGATCCACAGGAAGACGCATCAGATAAACCGATGAAACTCCCTCTAGTTGACTTGCGTAGTGCGGATAGATGTAGTTAATGGAGATCGGGAGGGTGGTCACCTCTGTCGCACTCTCACTAAGCCCTAAAAAATTTGCTAGGCGACCTTTGTAGGATACGTTGTAGCGAGCATAAATAGATTCATCTGTTGCTTTCAGATCCAGCAATATGGGGTTAAACCAGCCTTGCAGCTCTTGATGCAAGAAACCGTGAAACACATCCATTGCATTCTCATTACAAATCGAGAAATGCGCTTTGAAATTAGCTGTGATTGGGATCATCAACCACTCATCGCTTTCAAACTCGGGCACTTCGGGTAATGAATGGTCGTCAGCTAATGCAGGATCGCCTGGAAATACCCAAATCAGGCCGTATTTTTCCTTTACGGGGTAGCTTTGCACGCTGGCACAAGGGAGCTTTTGATCGGACGGAAGGTACGGAATGTCTGTACAGTCACCACTTTCCCCATCGAATACCCAACCATGATAGGCACAGGCAACACCTTTACCTTGGACTTTACCAAGATGAAGCTCTACTCCGCGATGCGGACAACGATTTTCGAGGACATACGCATGGCCGTCTTGATCCCGGTAGACAACGATGGATCGTTGCCATACGACAGCAGCTTGTAACTGTCCTGGTTTGAGTTGATCAGACCATTCAAGCGGATACCAATGATTCGGGTTAATACCGACTTTCCGTACCGCAGTTTGAACGGTTTCACCTCTAAGCGTTGTTGCCAGTTCCATGGGCGTCTGAGCGTTCCTCACGTTCTTTAAGTACAGATAACGTTTCTTACATAGATCTAGTAGACATCATGCCAGAGCCTTACTATGACATCAGCGAACGTGACTGAATTTCTCTATGTTGACAGATATCAGGTAGGAGCTGCCTTCCCCCGACTGGATTATTCATCGGCAGAGGAAAGGTGATCTAGGGCAGATTACACTATGCCTCGACCAAGAGATGGCTCCATTGAAAATGTGACGACCGCTCATGATCATGACCGACTTGCAAAAGTAATCCATCTGTCCAGCGACAGTGCAATCACATGTCTCGTCAATGATGTACCAATGTGGCACAACTATGACTCGAACTGAAGATTGCAGGGCAAGTTAATGATGTATTGCAAGTATCCTTCGTTGCCCATAGGAAATCAATCAAGTTCCTAGCATATGATTAGACATCATCATCAATGGTTTGTAGTGCATTCGTCAATAACATTCGAGGGCGATCGCCCCAAGGCAGGATGTTCAAAGACGAGATCCGCTCGTCTGATTCGCTGGGGGGATGAAGCATGAGATGCTTTTCCCTAAGGGCTGCCACAAACCAATGCGAATACAATACGCCCGACGATTCTATGCGCCCTGATTCCAAAGTGCCTATTCACTGGCGAAAACAGTATTTCTTATCACCGCAAGTTCTCAAACTAGGCGTTCTCATTGCGGCAGGTTGCTTGACAACAATGACAGGAGGGATCGTTGCTCCTGTTCTACCGGAGATGTTGGCACAATTAAAGTTTGATCCTCGATGGGCTGGAACGTTGGTTAGTATTCATGCGTTGGCGATCGCTCTATTCACCCCTGTATTTGGGATTGTGGCTGACCGCATCGGCAAACTGAAAGTATTACTCCCAGCGCTCATCATCTATTCGATCTTTGGCATATCTGGAGCGTTCATTCCCAACCTTGCTCCCCTACTGGTTGCACGAGTCGGGTTAGGGATAGCCAGTGCGGGCATTGCCGCAGCTAGTATTGGTCTACTGGGAACGATGTATGACGGAGATGCTCGTACTCGGATCTTGGGGTATGCAACTAGCGCCATGACAACAGCCAGTATTCTCATCCCCCTCGTTGGCGGATGGGTCGGCTCATTTGACTGGCACTATGCCTTCTATCTGTATGGCTTTGGCATTCCAACGGCGATCGCTGCTGCGCTGATCTTGCGAGATGGCCATTCAAGCCGAAGCAGCATGGTGGACACCTCACAGAATAAGCAGCTGTTAGACGTCATTCGCCAGGGATCGGTCCTTAAGCTTTACCTGACGATTGCCCTCGCTGCCGCCATTGTCTACACCGTGGTGATTTACACACCGTTGTACCTAAAGGAGGCGATTGGGGCTGGCCCCGCGCTGAATGGGTTTGTTTTAGCGATTCGGGCGGTTGGAGCTGCACTCGTGTCTGCTTTTGTGGCTAGCCGCTTAGCAAAATGGATTGGCTCAGACCGTACGATTGGCATAGGGTTTGTGGTAATGGCCTTAATGCTGGGCACAATTCCGTTGCTAGACGAGTTGCGATGGATTGTGCCAGCGGCGGTGTTGTTTGGCGTGGGGTTTGGGGTCACCGTGCCAAACATCTACGATACTCTTGCCCAGCGATCGCCAGCCAATGTTCGCTCCAGTGTTCTCGCCATTGGCACAGGTGCCAATTCGTTAGGACAGTTTATGTCTCCAATTTTGCTTGGGCCTTTGTGGAAAAGTATTGGCTTAGTGTCGGTTTTCTACGCAGCTGCAGGAGTGGCTTTAACGCTTGGAATTTTAATTGGTACGCAGCGAACGATGTCCTTTGAAGACGATGACCATTAATCTTTTCCAGTCACGGACGCTCCAATTACGGGTATACGGATAGAAAACAAACCATGCTGCGACATATCTCTCAACAGCAATATAGCTCTAAGTCGTAGAACACCCTCTGCGCAATGTGTATACTAAGAAATCAAATGTAATTCGACGTAATTCAAAGACAACCATTCGGAAAACAAAAGGGGGCCTATTCCAATGAATCAGTGTGTGTTGATGGCAGAAATTGTGCAGGCACCCCAACTTCGCTATACCTCTGATACGCAGACCCCAATTGCGGAGATGGTTGTCCAGTTTGACCCAGTTCGTGATACTGATCCTGTTGAATCCATCAAAGTTGTGGGGTGGGGAAATCTGGCTCAAGAAATTCAAGAGGGGTGTCATGAAGGCGATCGCATCCTCATCGAAGGACGCTTAGGCATGAACTCTTTCGACCGTCCCGAAGGATTCAAGGAAAAACGGGCTGAACTCACCGCCCAACGGATTCACATCATGGGCGAGGGTGCAGGGAAAAGTCTCAGTGGCTTGTCAGCTTCTGGAACCGACAAATCGACACCATCTAAAACTCCTACTTCTGCTCCTGCTCCTGCGGCAAATCCAAGTAGTGCAAAGCCCCCTCAGGCGAGTACTCCCCCAGCAGAAACTAACTACGACGAGATTCCTTTTTAGTCGGATATCACCAAAATTCAGTCATCGTCCCCTGAGCGGAGTCGAATGGAACCTCTTCAGAAGATCTGGCTTCGACTCCGCTCAGGCAGCGTCACATGTGGGATCGTTACAACATTCAGATATTTGCGTCTTAGCGATTAAGGTTAAGCTGTTCGACAGCCTACTGATTGGCAATAAAGGGCTTTGGCGTGGGTGACTCGTCGATGCATAACACCACGACTCCAATGTATGACGTTCACCGATGTCATGCATTGGAGGCGTGACAAAGGATGGGCCAACGCTAACGCCATAAGCTTCACAGTTAGACCCTTTGTTTTCTTGACTAACAGCTCACAGTCTCACGTCGTGAGCCATCATTTCTCTAGATTCTTTAAATTGTCGTGTTCTATCGGTGCAAATCGTGGTTCTTAGGTGAGAATGCATGGAATGAAAATTAAAGTTACGTCTATCAGTGCATCTAAGTAGCTTGGCGTTATTAAACTAGAAACTCAAAAACCTGGGGAGTGCCCCTCCGGGGCGCTCCCCAGGTTTTTAAAGGGAGTTTATTTATGTCTATCTACTTACACCCATAAAGCATTAGTATAATTGAACTAAATTCGCGATATCGTTACTGAGTGTTTATTAAAGGCGTAGAGCTTTCTCACTTCAAATCCTTCGGTGGCACAACAGCTGTCCCACTGAAGGATGGCTTTACAGTGATTTCAGGCCCCAATGGATCTGGCAAGTCAAATATCTTAGATGCGCTACTCTTTGCGCTTGGATTGTCGAGTTCAAAAGGGATGAGAGCCGAGCGCCTTCCAGACTTGGTAAACCAAAGCTACAGTACACGGCATCGTTCTACGTTGGAGGCAAGTGTAACCGTTACATTTGACATCAGCGATTTACCCCGACGCCTCATTATGGGTGAGGACGATGATGACAATGTGCCAGGCGATCGCCCGTCTGATGATTCCTCTGTTGACGGTGATACCATCGAGCATGACTCAACAGAGAAGGATGCAACAGCCTCTGAATCCAATGGGCATGAACCCCATGCAGATACCAATAGTGATGAACAATCCCTTGATGAGATCGACGACAATCCGACTGGCGAAAATCATCCGGCTGATGATGAACCGGCTGCTGAGGAAGGCGATCGCCCTATTCTGGAATGGACCGTCACCCGTAAGCTCCGCGTCACCCCCCAAGGAACATACACCTCTACCTACTTCATCAATGGCGAAGCTTGTACGCTAACACAGCTCCACGAACAGCTCCAGCGGCTTCGAGTGTATCCAGAAGGCTATAATGTCGTCCTTCAGGGAGATGTCACGAGCATCATTTCGATGAATCCCCGTGAGCGGCGAGAAATCATTGATGAATTGGCCGGTGTTGCTGCCTTTGACCGAAAGATTGTTCAAGCAAGAAGCAAGCTTGAAGCTGTTCGAGAGCGGGAAGAGAGATTTCGCATCGTTGAGCGAGAGTTAACTGATCAGCGCGATCGCCTAGCCAAAGATCGAATAAAAGCTGAGAAATATCAGCGTCTCCGGCAGCAGTTTCAAGAAAAAAGCAAGTGGGAACTTGTGCTAACGTGGCGCAGCCAGCAGCGACTGGTTCAACGTATTGAGCACCAAATTCAATCAGCAGATCAGCGGGTGATCGACATCACTCAGCAAATGGAAACGGTCTCCGTCCAGATTCAGACAGCCAAAGAAGAACTCGATCGGCTCAATACACGAGTCAAGGCGTTGGGGGAAGATGAACAGCTTGCGCTTCAGTCTGCCCTCGCGACACAGGAGGCCGAACTGAGGCAGCTTCAACGCCAAGATCATGAGCTAAGTACAGCCTATCGAGACGCGACCGAACGCTATGAACGCCTTGTCAAGGAGCAGACTGAGCAGCGTCAGCAACTGGAGGCATTGTCGACCGAGCAAACTGAACAGGCGCAGCAGTTAACTCGGTGTGAACAAGAGCGCGATCGCGCGCGTCAGGAACTGGATAAATGTCGTCAGGATGCCAGTGAGATTGCAGCGGCGTCCGATGCCTGGATTCAGGAGCAGACAGCCCTTCGCCATCAGATTGACAGTCTGCTGCAAACCCTTGAACCCCAGCGAACGGAGCAAGCAAGACTACAAGAGCGGGCGAGCCAGCTTGATCACAAAATCCAAACGCAGACCCATACCCTCCAATCCGTTGCTCATGATTTAGATCAACAAGAAGCGGCTCATCAAACAGCATCTGTTTCCTGTGAACAGCAGGTTGAACAGGTGCAGGCGATCGCCCAGGCTCTGGCAGCAACGGAGCAGGAACTCAAAATTCAGCAAGAAACTCAAACGCGACTCTTGCAGGAACAACGTCAAAAGCAACGAGAACTAGACAAAATTGAAGCTCAAAGTCAAGCCCTTCAAGAATCGCAGGGAACCTATGCGACAAAGGTCTTACTGCAAACTGGACTACCTGGCGTGTGTGGGCTCGTGGCTCAGCTTGGCCGTGTGGATACCCAATATCAACGGGCGTTAGAGATTGCTGCTGGGGGACGCATGGGGAATTTGGTGGTTGAAGATGACGGCGTTGCAGCAGCAGGGATTCAACTGCTCAAGCAGCAGAAAGCCGGACGTGCCACTTTTTTGCCATTGAACAAGATTCGCCCCTCGCGCGCAAATATGGCCCCCGCATGGAAGCGTCCGGATGGGTTCATTGACTACGCGGTGAATCTGATTGATTGCGATGGGAAATATCGCGATATTTTTTCCCATGTGTTTGGCAATACGGCAGTGTTTGATTCCCTTGCCAATGCGCGGCGATGCATGGGTCAGTATCGCATTGTGACGCTAGATGGGGAACTGCTGGAAACAAGTGGGGCGATGACGGGAGGGAGTCTGTCTGGCAGACAAGGTACGCTTCATTTTGGCACCGTTGAAGCGGGTGAGTCAGCCGAGGCGATCGCCCTACGACAACGCTTAGAAGAAATTGAGCAAGTCTTGAATCGGTGTGAATCGGCGATCGCCCAAGCTCAAGTTCATCGTCAGGACCACACCACATCCCTCGAATCTGCTCGCCAAAAGCAGCGAGAGGTTCAGCTGTCTGCGGATCGACTAACGCAGCAAATCACCCTGCTCAAATCGCAGCAAGAAAAAGGTACAGCCCAGCTTCAGCAGGATCAAGGTGAATTGAACGAGGCTCAAGCTCGACTCACCACACTAGAAGCAACTCTGCCGTCGCTAGAAGCGGACATGCAGCGTCAGCGTCAAGCATTAGCTGACCTTGAAGCATCTCAAACCCACGCTGAATGGAAACAGATGCAAAACCGCATTCGAGAACAAGAAGCCACCTTAAATGAAAAGCAGTTGGCGCTTCGCTCGGTCGAACAACGGCTAAGTGATTTGAAAAATCAACAGCAAAGAGTGCAAGAGCACTCCCAGCAAACAGAGCAACACATGCAAACCTGCCAGACTCAGCAGCGGCAATACCTCAGTCAACAAGCCTCTCTCAAGGAACAGCAAACTGATTTAACCCAGAAAATTGAGCATATTCGCGGCCAAATTGGTGAACTGGAACAAACCCTAGTGCTGGAAAAGAAAGCGCGCGATCGCGCTGAACATATCCTGCGTGAGCATCAAAACGAGCTGCAACAAATGGAATGGCAGATCAACAAACTCCGAGAAGACCAAAATGCAGCCCGAGTGGAACTGTTGACCCAGCAAACACTCCTGGCTCAGAAAGCGACCGAATTGCCCGATCCATTGCCGGAGATTCCAGACGACATGACCTTGGAGACGCTCCAAAATGAGCTGCGATCGCTCAAAAAGCGGATGGAAGCTCTTGAGCCTGTCAACATGCTGGCGCTGGAAGAATATAATCGCACCCAGGAACGTCTGGAAGAATTGACTCAGAAACTAACCACTCTCCAGGAAGAGCGTACTGAACTATTGCTCCGCATCGAAAATTTCACAACCCTACGTCAGCGTGCATTTCGAGAAGCCTTTGATGCGGTCAACGAAAACTTCCAGTCAATTTTTGCCGAACTCTCTGATGGAGACGGCTATCTTCAGCTGGATAAAAATGACGATCCGTTTAGCAGTGGTCTCAATCTTGTTGCTCACCCTAAAGGTAAACCAGTGCGTCGATTGGCCTCAATGTCTGGGGGAGAAAAGTCGCTAACTGCCCTCAGTTTTATTTTCGCTCTCCAGCGATATCGCCCATCCCCTTTCTACGCATTTGATGAGGTCGACATGTTCCTCGATGGTGCGAATGTAGAACGTCTATCTAAGATGATTAAAAAACAGGCTCAGCAAGCTCAATTTATCGTGGTGAGTCTGCGACGACCGATGATTGAGGCATCACAAAGAACCATTGGAGTCACTCAGGCAAGAGGTGCATATACTCAAGTTTTGGGCATTGAGTTACCGCCCCAAACAGCATCCGTATAAATTAGCTCCTTCACTAATCTGAGAACTGAGTTCTGGGGACTAAGGGACTGGCTAAAAAATAAAGTACTAATAGAGGGGTGGGGGGGGGGGGGGGCCCCCCCCCCCCCCGGGGGGGTGTTAATTTTAAT
>JBCCWF010000039.1:0-22625 GCA_039194035.1 Cyanobacteria bacterium P01_E01_bin.6
AATAGTCTGGCGGCGAATCAAAAATGTTGATCGGCGAGAGTGGGTTGAAGGAAAATAAAATTTCATTGTCAGTTTCCACTCGGGTCAAATCAACCCCGATCAATAAAGTATGTTCTATTGGACCGGTGCTAAATTCTCCTTGAACATTGGTGTATAGGGCATAGGTCTTATCATTGTTCTCTTGATCGGCAAAGCCGCGATTAAGAATGCCTGTGGTTTCATCCAAGGCAAACTGAAGTGGGAAAACGTCGAAGCCAACATCTTGAGCAATATAGCGAAACTGATTGCGCAGTTGCCAACGGTCGCTGAACCTATGCTCCAGAGTGTATCCCACATTTAAGTAGTCTTGTTCAAGGGTATCTTCAGGGTTATTGGTGACTCGACTCAAGGGAATGTCGGCAATGCCGTCGCCAAAGGCTACCGTCCCCTGGTTTACCGGATCAGTATCATTAAAGTATTCCAGGCTTAAGGTCAAATCAGTTTGGTCGCTGGCTTGCCAAGCCAGAGTAGGAGCGACGAAAACACGGTCAAAGTCGTCGTCAAACTCTCGAAAGCTATTTTCTCGCCGATAGAGGGCATTGAGACGATAGCGCAGGCGACCATCGTCCGTTAATGGCCCCGACAGATCCACGCTGGGGCTAATAAAGCCACGATTGCCCACTTGAAATTCAAGATTGTAATAGGGGTCGGCGAGAGGCTGCTTGGTGACCAGGTTAATCACCCCCCTGGATTCGATTCACCGAACAATACGGAGGCTGGCCCCCTCAACACCTCTACCTGTTCTAAATTAGCCACTTCAGGTTCAAAGCCTTCTAAGCCAAACTGGCGGAATCCATCTCGCAAAATCGGCGCATTATCAAATCCCCGAACTGCAAAGTTAAGGCCAAACCCCTGTCCCCCTAAAAATGAGACACCCGCTGCGTTTTCAAGCACCTCTTCCACCCCAATCGCCTGCTGGTCTTCAATCACTTCGCGGGGGATCACCTGAATGGCTTGAGGAACGTCACGCAGAGGCGTATCGGTACGGGTGGCGGTACTGGCACCGGGTGCTAGATAGCCCTCCTGTTCACCCGTCACAACTACCTGAATAGTCTCGTCATCAGAGACTTGAGCGGTGGGATCTCCAGGTATGGCACTGACGGTGATTCCAGTTACCTCGCTGGTGATAGTGACAGCAGGCGGTGCATCGGTGCCCGTGACGGCGATGCGTACGCGGTTATCCGGCAAACTGGACACATCAATCAAGGCGATGCCGCCCACTGGGTCACTGGCAAAAAAGTCATCCCCATTGGACAGATTCAAAACCGCGTTAGGAATGTCGGCGATCGCCGCATTCCCTGTGATCGTCGTTTCAGGTGGGACTAACTCACCAGTTGTTTCCAGCCGCAGCATAAACCCGTTGGTGGTTTCTTCGAGGGCGATCGCCGTAATCTCGACGAGTTCAGCCTGAGCCATTTGCATCAACCACTCATTCACGGTTGTCGCAGGTTGCTCTATCTCGTCCAGAGAAAAAATGTCAGGTTGAAGAGCGGGGATAAAAGACCTGAACGTCGTCATTAATTCTTCCGTTGGCGGATTCGCTAGTTCCTCAGCAGCGGCAGGTTGGAGGCTAAACAGCGCTACACTCGACAGTAGGAACAATGCTGCACCACAGGGTCGTTTCATCATGTTTCACTCACACCGAATATCACTATTGCTAGCCATTCTTATTAGCTAGGCGAGAGCCATGATAAGGGTGATGGGCGATCGCTATCTTTGTCAGCCGGATTTTTTTTCTCAGCGATCTGGATTTTTTCAAGCACTGTTGATCCGTCCGAGTTGGTAGGCTTTTGGACTAACGGCAAACTTTCGCCGAAACGCCATGCTAAAGGCTTCGGGATTGCGATACCCCACCTGCGCCGAGACCACAGCAATTTTGTTATGAGGATTTTGAAGCAAGTATTGGGCTTGCTCCATCCGATAATTGTAGAGGTAGCCAAACACAGTCGTATCAAACAACTGGCGAAATCCTTGCTTAAGCTTAAATTCGTTCAACCCAGACAAGCGCGCCAGTTCCGTTAGGGAGGGTGGATTGCAAACCTGCTCAACCAGAACCTCTTTAGCATACTGTACCCGTTCGAGGTCGTCAGCTTTCAGGGTTGGTTTTCTGGGATTCGAGGTGTTGGCTTCCAAACCGGTAAACTGGAGTGCCAGTAGCTCTAGGGCTTTACTTTCCAGATATAGCCGTTGGGCCGAGCCGTGATAGGGACAGTGAAGAATTTGCTGAAGTATCTGGATCATGGCTGGAGTCATTTCCCCTAAGGATCGGTGAAAGCGTCCTGTCTTTTGCATCAAGTGCTGTAGCGGACGGGGTAACTGATCATCTATTGGGTAAAGCCCCCGAAAATAGTTCACGTCAGCGTAGATCATTACCATGCGGTTGTTGATGTTTGCTGGCCATTCTTCGGTTTCAACTAGACTGGGCAAATGATACAAGTAGCTACGGCCAGCGACTTCTTCATAGTCCGCCGCGATGTCCGGTGCGTTCTTCGTTCTGACTCTAGAACCACCCGATAGATAAAACTTTGCAACGACTGGAAACGTATCCTCATGATGCTGTTTGATTAGCAAACGCTGCCAAAAGCGGTTATCGCGAATGAAGAGGTCTAATCCTCCTCGAAGATGAAGCAGGCGATCGCCCCCTTCCCCAATATGTTTTGGCAAATCATACTGGTTGCCAAGATCAGTTTTTCGGGTTATCTGCTCACCCCGCTGCTGTAGCTCTGCCCGATGTTCCTGGATTTGCAGGTCAGTAACCTCAAGTGTCATGCGTGCTTAACCCTAATTATTTATAAATGGCATTGATTCGCATTAGAGGAGTATAGCAGGGAGCCTTTGATTTGAAAGCATCATTCCAGTGATGAGGCTGACTGGGTAGGCAGCAATTGCTCTTTGAGTTCTTCCAGATACAGTTCAGTGCCAATGGGGCCAGGTAATCCTGCACATAAATAGAGCGGAATGAAATAGACCCGTCCCGCTTTGCTGGCGTCTAGGGATTGGGCGATCGCATTTTCTTCCCAGGCTTGTTTCAACGTTGACAATTGGTGGGCTTCAAAATTATCATCTCCCTCTAGTAGACTAAGATTTGCACCTAAAAGAATCACCAAATCAGCGTCGTTTAATTCCGTAGCGTCTCTAGAGATATGGGTGTCCAGACGTCTGGAGTGATCTTATCTAAGGTCGGTGGAGACACCAGTTGAAACCCCATTGTTTCAAGGGGGGAACTGCAAGATGGATGACTTTGGCCCAGAAACACCTCTTGCAATTGGGTCGCGACCAGCAACAACACCTTGGGATGGTTGGCAACAGTGGGAGCAAGCGTTTCACGGGTGGATGCGATGTGCTGCTCTGCGGCGGTTAACACAGTTTTAGCGTGCTCCACACGATCAACGGCTTGGGCAACAGTATTCAAACTCTCCGTTAGAGCCAATTGATTGAGTAATATGGTGGGGGCAATTTCAGATAACACGTCATATTGAGAGCTCTGGAGCTCCGTGCCGATGATTAAATCAGGCTTTGCCTTGAGAATGGCTTCCAGTGACGGACGTTCAGCGACTCCTAAATTAATCAGCGGCTGAGTGATACGGCTCCCTAAATAAGGGATCTGCTGACTGGGATTATCGTAATCCCCTTGGTGAAATGCCACATGGTCACTAAATCCAACGGGTTGCATCTCCAGTGCCAGTAGATGTTCCAGAGCAGACGGGCCAAGGGCCACGATCCGTTGGGGCTGACCGCAAAGTTCAGTTTTTCCCGCCTGATGTTCAATGCTACGACAGTCTGCTGGTGGTAATGATGATGACGGAGAGGTCATCTCAGGCTGCTTTAGCGGATCAGTCACGATGGTGTGACAGGCGGCACTAAGCAATGCTGGGATTACCACCCGCATCAATAACTTGATATCCGAAAAATGTCTCACAATGGATTCTATTCAAATTTTCTTCAATCAACATACGTCTGCTCAAGGTATTGCAAACTCTAGGGATGAAGTTGGGAGTGGCCCCGGAAATATTCATCCCAGGGTCGAAGCTATGCCCCGTTCACAAATGTCATCGCCAATGTCTAATGCTGGCTAAAACCTTACTGAAACTGAGCCAACCACCGCAAAAGGTGCCCCCGGCACGTTGCCAAAGGTACGGGAGACATCCGTATTACTGATGTAGTCAATGTCAAAAAGGTTGTTGAAATTCAACCTAAGTTGCCAACTATCCCGCTCGTAAAATAAAGCCGCGTTGGTTAGAAAATAATCGTCCGCCTCAAAGCTATTGGCTAGATCACCAAAACGACTGCCGACATAGTTAAAGCCCACACCAAATCCTAATCCCTGCAGTCTGCCCTGTTGAATTTCGTAGGTGGTCCACAGGCCAGCACTATGGTAAGGGGCATTAAACAGGCGATTGCCCTCGGGAATGGTGTTATCTTCGGTGATTCTGGCATCGGTATAGGCATAGTTGGCAATGATGTTCCAACCGGGCAGAATTTCTCCGGCGACATCCAGTTCTACCCCCTGGCTGCGCTGCTCACCTGTAGCCACTACAGAAAATGGATCATTGGGATCTGTGCTAGCGACGTTTCGTTTGGTGATGTCAAAGTAGGCCAAGGTGACTAGTAGGTTGCTGTCTAAAAGTTCAGCTTTGGCCCCCACTTCAAACCCTGAGGCTCGTTCTGGGTCTAAGAATTCCCCGGTCGAGGTGGTTTCTAAATTTGGTGTAAACGCCTGAGAATAGTTGGCGTAGAGGGCAACAGTTTCTGCGGGCTGGTAAATCACCCCAATTCTGGGGCTGACAGCGTCGTCAGATTGTTCACTACCAGTATCTGGGCTCCGGGAATCAACGTTGTCGTACCGCACACTGCCTACTAGAATCAACTCGTCGCTAAAGGTGATTTGATCTTGAAGGAAGACACCCACGCGATCGGTATTTGAATCAAAGCCTGGAAAGGGCACTAATGTCTCGAAATCAGGTCGGGGGGCACCATAGACCGGGTTAAAGATATTCAAAACCAGCGGGGTGTTTACATCTGCGCGGGTAAAGCGTTCATCATATCGGTTAAAGTTCAAGTCCACCCCAGCTAACAACTGATGCTGGATAGCTCCCGTATTAAACTCACCCACCACAGTCGTTTGGAGTAAGTAATCATCAGATTGCAACCCTCGGTCAGCAAAAAAACGAGTAATGTCACCCGTGGTTTCATCCTGAAAAAATGGCCGCGCCGTGATGACAAAGTAGTCTTGGTTTGTATAGCGAAAGCCATGATTTAACGTCCAGTCATCGCTAAATTGATGTTCTAAATCGTAGCCCAAAACAAGAGAATTACTGGTGAAAAAGTCATCTGGCTCACCCACGATTCGATCCGCTGGGACATCCACCACCTCGGTACCAAAGGCTGGGAGGGCTAGATCAAAGGGATTGTCTTCATCGGTGTACTCTAACAAGACGGTGAAATTGGTGCGATCGCCAATATCCCAACTCAAAACTGGGGCAACGAAAAAGCGATCGGTCTCCGTATCAAAGTCACGAAATCCGTTCTCATTTTGATATGCCAGGTTCAGGCGATAGCGCAGCGCTCGATCATTGGTTAACGGCCCAGAAATATCGATGCTGGGGCGAATCAGGCCAAAGCTACCCGCCTGAAGCTCAAGCTCATAAAAAGGTTCTGATAGGGGACGCTTTGTCACTAGGTTAATGATCCCACCAGGATTGGTTTGGCCATACAAAACAGAGGATGGCCCTTTGATCACTTCAATCCGTTCAATATTTGCAGTCTCTTGAGTGCCCAGATTGTCTGTGACCCGAAAGCCATCCCGTAAAATTGCCCCAGAGCTAAAGGTGCTGGGGGTAAAGCCTCGAATCGTCAGGTTGGTATCAGTTCCGGCAAAGGGATCCAGGCGACCCACAATTCCGCTGACATTGCGCAGGGCATCATCCACCCGAATAATTTGCTGGTCTTCGAGCACCTGTTGCGGAATTACCTGGATGGATTGAGGCGTGTCCAAAATTGAGGTGTTTGTACGGGTTGCCGTGTTGGCATTCGGTACAAAATACCCATCTTGTTCCCCCGTAACCACCACTTGGATCGAGTCATCACTGGCGGATTGAGCGGTTGGGGTTCCCACCGTCGCATTGACCACTAAACCCGAGGCATCGGTTTGCAGATCAATAACTGGAGGACCGTCCGTCCCTGTGATAGCGATTCGAACCCGATTGTTCGGTAGAGTCGCCACGTCAATCAGCGCGATCCCATTGGTCGGATCACTCACCAAAAAATCTTCGCCCTCTGACAGCTTCAAGACCGCATTGGGAATATCAGTAATCAGGGCGTTACCCACTATAGAGGTCTCAGGAGTTGCTAATTCGCCGTTGATGTCCAGCAACAGCCGAATTCCTTCTTCAGTTTCATCGACCTGAATGCCGACAATTTCTGTCAGGGTGGCCTGAGCGATCTGAGTAAACCACTCCTCCACAGTGGTTGCTGGACGATCGATCTCGTCAAGGGAGACTGTGTTCGCTAGCGTCCCGTCTTCCCAGGTGCAGGTATTACAAATGGAAGCAGGAATTGTGGCAACGTGAGCCTCCAGGTCATCCGCCACCACGGGTTGGATGGCTAAAAGTGCCTGAAGTGTAGCGATCCCAAACGGAATTGTCCCAGCTAACCGTGTTAACGATCTGCTATCTACCTGTTTCATCATGTCTTAACCCATCAACACCACACATCAAAAGCGAATAAGAAGCACAATTAATGCAAATATTTCTTATTAGTTGAGTGAAAGCATCATAGGAGCTAGACGCGATCGCCACCTTTGTAAACGGGACTTTTTCCTTTGTGAGCGGGACTTTTCGATCCGCTAACCGCGTTGACGTAACTGATAGGCTTTTGGCCCTACCGCAAACTTTCGGCGAAAGGCAGTACTAAACGCTTCTGGATTCCGATACCCCACCTGTGCCGCCACTTGAGCAACGGTAATGTGAGGAGAATGGAGCAACCGTTGAGCCTGCTGCATCCGATAGTCGCATAGATAGCCAAAGACAGTTGTGCCAAATAAATGTCGAAATCCTTGCTTGAGCTTGCGATCGTTCAATCCTACAAGCCGCGCCAATTCCATGAGGGAGGGAGGATTGTTGACCCGTTGCACTAAAATGTCTCGGGCCTGATAGAGTTGTTCGACATCTTGGGAATTAGGCGACACTCGTTCCGTGGAGCGGTTGTCATCCGTCCAGGTTGTCAATTGTGACGCAATGAGTTCTAGTGCCTTGCTTTCGAGGTAAAGCTGTTGCATCAAGCCAGTGTAGGGACAGGCCACAATTTGCTGTACGAGTCGTCGCACGGCAGGAGACATTTTCCCTAGGGACTGATGGAAGCATTGGCTAGTGTCACCGTCAAATAACCGTTGTAAGGGGGCAGATAGAGGCGATTGACCCGTATTTTGAGTATCAAACGTCGTGAAATAGTCAGCATCGGCACACACCATGACCACATAAATAAGCTGGTTAGCGGGCCATTCCTCAACTTCAACCAGATCGGGCAAATGATAGAGATAATGCTGATCGGCAACTTCCCAATAGTCCTCATCAATCGTTGACGTGCCGGGTGTCTGCACCCTTGATGATCCCGATAAATAAAACTTGGAGACCAGTGGGAATGCAGATGGGTGTTGACAAAAATAGCGAAAACGCTGCTGAAATGCGCCTTTACCAATATAAATGGTCAGTCCCTGGCGCAATTTTAGCAATCGCTCGAATCCTTCCCCCAAGCGCTTTGGCAAGTTATATTGGATTCCTAAATCAACGGGTTGATAAATGTGCTCGCCCTGTTGCTGGGCTTGCCTTTGCAGTTCTGTGAAGCTCGTGTCAGTTAACTCAATCGTCATGTCCAATAAAGAGGTTTACTAATGAAACTTATTCTTAAATACTGATTGAAAGCTTACTGTATCAAGGGCATGTCGTCGATTTCAAAACTCTACTTTTTGTAACCGCTCCAGTCGCAATTGATGATTTGGACTGAATAGCACTCGAAAGGCCAATAAAATAATGCCAATGCACGCAAGAGCTGTACCGGCTGCAATGGTGAAATAAATGACAATCTGATAGCGTACGGCATTGGCTGGGTTGACCCCTGCGAGCATTTGCCCGGTCATCATCCCCGGTAAACTCACCAGCCCCAGCACCGTCATGGAGTTGATGGTTGGAATCATGCCTGTGCGCAGGGCTTCTTTGATCGTCTCGTTTGCGGCTTCCCAACGGGTGGCTCCCATGGCTAGCAGAGATTCAATTTGCGAGCGCCGACTGACCAAATCTTCCATGAACCGATCTAAGGCAAGGGATGTTCCGGTCAAGGCATTTCCCAACACCATTCCCAACAGAGGAATCACATACTGTGGGTCATACCAAGGATCAATATGGATAATGCCATTGACTAATAGGCTCGTGACAAATGCGCTAGCCGCCAAAATTGACAAGAGACTATTCCAATAGATTGAGGGAAAACGGCGACGGGTGCGGTTGACGGAGGCATTGCCAGCGATCGCACTCATCGTCAGTACGAGCAACATGACCCAGAGTGGATTATCCAACGAGAAGACCCATCCCAAGATGTATCCCACCAAGAGGAGTTGCACCACCATTCGAAAAGCAGCAATTCCCAGGCGTTTTGCCAACCCCAGGCGCAACCCAAGCGAAAGACAGATATTGATAAGAATGAGCGAGGCGGCTATTGCGAGTTGCCAGTTGTCAATCGGTAGATAGGTGTCCATCGACATTCCCTGTTGCTTCAGATATCACTAGTTTACGGGTTGCCACTCGCTCGATTTGCACCGGATCATGACTGGTCCACAAACAGGATCGATTGGATTCGGATTGCTGCCATCGATCAATCAGAGCTTCAAGGTGTCGAGTAGATGTACTGTCCAATGAAGCGGTGGGTTCATCTAGCAATAACACTTGTGGGGATAGCTGTAGTACGCGCAAGCAGGCAACAATTTGTTGTTCTCCACCGGAGAGCTGCTCCGTGGAACAGTTCAAGAAATCGGCAGAACGCCCTAGAGAGGAAAGATAGTCAAGAATTTGAGATCGATCATACGTTCTATTTCGGTAGACCGCTAATCGATAAACCTGTTGCAAGTTTGATTCAACTGTTCCTTCGTATAGGGCAGGTTGCTGATGTAGATAAATGACTTGAGACCGGAACTGAGGCATGTTCCAGCCAGATAGCGCCTTTCCTCGAAAGGTGATATGCCCCGATTGGATAGAGTCTAGCCCAGCTAGGGTTCGGAGTAACAAGCTCTTGCCTGAACCAGAGGGACCGACGACAGCGAGGCGATCGCCTGCAACAAGCTCGAAACTGATGTTTTGCCAAATCCAATTTTCCTGGACCTTTCGGCCTATCTTTTCAATCAATAGGATAGGGATAGATTGGTTGTCTACACGTGTCGATGTGGAGTCTTCCAGAGTATTTTGACTCATGGCTACGATGACCTGGCTTGAGCCCAGAGGTGCAGATTTCGTTCACTCATGTCATAAATCAATTGAGACTGGTACATCTAACAGAAATTCTATAGTAATGAGACTTACTCTTAAAAAATATTAGGAGGTGTATCTCCTGCTTCGTTATCTACCACTGATTTTAAGGGCTAACCCTGATTGACTTGTATGTTGAGCTTGTAGGATGGGTTAGCGTCAGCGTAACCCATCGAAATCGTTTAAGGTGTTGAGTTTTGCCTTGCTCAACACCAACCTACACCAAAACTTTTGTCAGTCAACCAGTGGCTAACCATATCCGGTTAGAAGAATAGCTCTGTGAGTAGATGGAATGATTCAACTATAGAAATGAATGAATGAGGCTGATCATAACATTGCACTCTAAATGATAATCTATTGAAATAAATTTGCATTTACAAGACATATTTACATCTCTACGACTTCTACGTCACAAGGAACCATCTTGCGAAACTTATTGTGACTATAGATTTATTCTTAGTGAGAAAAGTCGACAAAGATCATGCCCCAGAGACATCGACAAGCCTTGATTGTGGCGTCACGTTCTTGAACAAGAGATCAGTCTCCAATGGTTTCAATATCTGAAATTAGTCTTGGGCTGCCCATCGAGTGGAAAGGCAGTAAACCATGGTATCAACCCACCTTTTCTCCCGAACATGGAGTGTTAATCGTACTAATGGGCGCGTTGCTAACGGGGGCATCGTTGGCCCAAACGTGGACATGGCAAACCTCTCTTGCCTGCCTTGCGGCTTTCTTGGGGTTGCAGGCGGAGCATCCCTTAACCGTACAAATTAAACAGCGTCGCAGCTTAAAGCCTCGTTATTTGATCTGGGCAGGGCTCTATGGCAGTGGGGCGATCGCCATTGTGACGTGGTTAACGATTCAACACCACTGTCTATTTTGGGTCTGCTGTGGTGGGGCGATCGCACTGGGCGCTAATGTACTCGCAGTGCTGCATCATCAACAGAAGGCGGCTAATGTCGAAATCTTGATGTTCACAGCTATTTGCTTATCGACGATGCTTGCCTATGGCGCAACGGCTGGTAGCCTTGACGAAAGAGCCCTCGGACTATGGGCATTAAACGCATTCTTTTTCTCCAGTGCAGTTTTTACCATCAAGCTGCGTAAGGTCAAAACAAGTTCGTTGAAAGGAGGACTGCTTCATCACGGCATTGCAGTTTTAGGGATTGCACTGTTGTGTGGTTTCGGGTGGTTATCGCTATTTACAGCATTGACCTTTGCCATGGCCCTGCTGAAGTTGGCCGTGATTATTTGGCAGCGCAACTGGTATTGTAACTGTCGATTTGAATACATTGCCCGCTTTGAAACTTACTTTGCCCTAAGTTACATCGCTCTAGCCTGCTTAACCGTATTGCCTGCTCGGTTACCACCGCCTGGATAGAGAAAAGCAACTATTAGCTGGGAAATCGCGAGACGAATATCTAATTCAGATGCTTGTATAAGGTATTTTTCAAAGCAACGAATTCATACGTCACTAAATAGTTTTCCGTCCGATTGGAATACACATTGGTGTTCCCGATACGGGATCGTTAATAATGCGGCTATTGATACCAAACACATCACGCACCATAGTCTCTGTCATGACTTCATTGGGAAGTCCTTGCGCATAGACACAGCCATCCTGCAAAGCAATAAGGTTATCTGCATAGCGACAGGCTTGATTAAGGTCATGCAACACCATAACAATGGTGCGCTGCTCGGACTGATTTAAGTCATACAGCAGGTCTAAAACTTCGATTTGATGGGCCAGATCCAAGAATGTGGTCGGTTCATCTAGCAGCAAAATATCGGTTTCTTGAGCCAGAGTCATGGCAATCCATGCGCGTTGTCGCTGTCCACCCGACAGCGTATCTAAGGGGCGATCGCTCAACTCTGTCATTTCAGTGGTGGTTAGTGCTTGGTCCACAGCTAACTCATCGGTTTTAGACCACTGTTGTAACCAGGTTTGATAGGGATAGCGGCCTTGAGCAACCAGCTCTTTAACGGTTAACCCCTCTGGTGCGACGGGACTTTGAGGCAATAGGCCCAGTTGACGGGCGATCGCCTTCGTAGACTGATGGGCGATCGCATTGCCATCTAAATAAACAACCCCGTTCCGGGGCTTTATCAACCGCCCCAGCCCTTTCAGTAGGGTTGATTTTCCGCACCCATTCGGGCCAACTAGTGCAGTGATTTTTCCGGTTGGAATGGCTAAATCAAGTTCTTCAATGATTGTGACCTGATCATACGCTAACGCTAGCTTTCGAGTCGTTAACGCATAGGATTCGCTGATATCAGTTTTCATCGGGTGAACTTGCATAGGGTCTAGTCCTTAGTCTCCAAAGGTGAGGGATGTATTAGTATTTGCGTTGTTGAATCATCAGGTACAAGAAATAGGGCGCACCAATGGCAGAGGTGATGAGTCCGCAAGGCAGCTCAATAGGCGCAAAAAGCGATCGCCCGATCAGATCAGCAGTGATTACTAGCAATCCTCCAGTGAGCGCGGATGTCAGCAGCAATCCTTCATGGGACGGCCCGACAAGTCGACGAGCGATGTGAGGCGCGATGAATCCCACAAACCCGATCGTGCCCGCAGTTGCCACCGATGCCCCAGCCAGAGCAACGCTACTGACGAGTAAGATTCCCCGTCGCCATTCCAACGCCGTCCCGACTCCCCGTGCAATTTCGTCCCCTAAATTGAGAACATTCAAATCTCGTGCCATGATCAAAACAATCGGAACGAATACAAACAGCCAGGGTAAGAGTGCGTTTACCTCATCCCAGCTCCGCCCGTACACGCTTCCTGCGAGCCAGACCAATGCCTGGGATACGCTATTGATGTTGCCAAAGGTGGTGAGAATGTTGGTAATCGCTGCCGTCATTAGGGAGAACCCAATCCCAATGAGGACCAGCCGAATCGGTGAGCTACCGCCATTCCACGCCGATAAGTAAATGAGCGTAAAGATCGTAAATCCTCCGGCAAACGCTGCTAAGGGCAGGAGAGAGATAGGAACATTGGGAAAGACAATAATGAGTGTGACCGCCGCTAAAGCTGCTCCAGCATTAATGCCAATGATCCCAGGAGCCGCCAGAGGATTTCGAAGGATGCCTTGGGTAATGGTTCCGGCGATCGCCAATGCCATACCCACCAGCAACGCCACCAGCACCCGGGGGAATCGTAAGGTGTTGACGATAAAGGCATAGTCAGCATTGCTTGTTTCTAATCCTAGCAGCGTTTTCACTACATCCAGTGGTGGTATTGGATATTCTCCATAGCCAATGGAGGCAATCATCATGGCCAGGATTAAGATTCCCAGAATCATTAACAGGCTTGGAACCCGCCGATTGAGACGAAAGGAAACGGGGACTTGAGCACTACGAATTACAAGCCAAGTTGACATTATCTTCGAATCCTTGTGCGAATCAGATAAATAAAGAAAGGAGCGCCTAGCAACGGCATTACTAATCCCACAGGAAGCTCAATGGGGCGGAGAATAAGTCGAGCACCAATATCCGCAATCAGCAGAATCACTGCGCCCAAAATGGCGGCATAGGGAAGAATCCAGCGATAATCAACACCCACCAAAAACCGAACAAAATGAGGCACAATCAGGCCAACAAATCCAATTGGGCCAGCAATCGATACGCTGCCACCGACGAGTAGGACAACACTCATTGCTCCTAGCACTTTAATCCAGGCCGTGTTTTGCCCCAATCCCTTTGCAACGGTTTCCCCTAGGCTCAGGGTCGTGACATGGCGACCCAAGGCAAGGGCAAGGAAGAAGCCCACAATTAAATAAGGGATAACTTGCCGCACAAGGTCGATGTCACCCCCTGCCAATGACCCTGCTAGCCAAAACCGGACTTGCTCCAAGGTTTGTTGATTCAGAATCAAAATCCCGCTGGTAAGGGTACCAATCAAGGTGGAGAATACCGTTCCAGCCAAGGTGAGGTTCAGTGGTGTAACGCCTCCTGGCCCCAGAGACGCAAATAGATAGACGAGTCCAGCGGTAATTGCACCACCTGCTAGTGCAAACCAGGCGTAGACGCTTAACGAACTCACGCCAAATATAAAGGTGGAGAGGACGACTGCAAATGCAGCGCCTGTACTAACCCCAAGGATGCCGGGTGAGGCTAGAGGATTGCTCGTGAGTCCTTGCATGATGGCTCCGGCGATCGCCATGGCTGCCCCTACCAGCAGAGCAATAATCGAACGTGGTAGTCGTACTGTTCGAATGATGAGGTGATTCGTCGATGATTCATCAAACGCAAACAGAGCATCCCAGACTTCTCTAGGTGTGATATCGGCTGCGCCTAATCCAATGCTTGCAAACAAGCACAAGACAAGAATGCCTGCTCCAATCCCTAAGCCTGCAAACAGAATAGAGGGCGATCGCCCAAATCGAAAATTACGCTGAGACGCTGATGAAACCATCCGGTCACCTTGGATGATACGAATTGACCGCTAGTTGATAATGATTCTAAGATCAAAAGCTCAGTCAATTGGGAGAGCCCAACCTTGCCGCTATGGACAGAGCTTTCTGTTCTTCGAGGATTTGCTGGATAGATTAATCCAACAGACAACACATATTATTGCAAAGTGTTTTCAACGGTCAAGCAACGTTTTCTATCTTCTGTCGGCCATATGACGGCCATATTCTTCATTAATTTGAATAATGAGTGAACCGTAGGTGTTGAAATCACCTACGGTTCACTCATTATTGATATTTATTCTCAAATGTCGCAAAATGTAAGTTTTGATTCTGCTAATGTATTATCTGGATGAATGGCCATCTCAATTTCAGACCAAAGCTTGTGTGACCTGTGGACGGGGAGCCAACAAAAGGCTCGATCCACCGATCCCTACGATGGTGGCGATCGCATTCCCCTCTGTCTTCAATCCCTTGGAAACGGCTGTAAGCACGACATTTCATTGTCCAATGGCATCGATCTGATGCTGTACCGCTTACCAGTTGTCTGACGATATTCACCTGAAGCCAGAACGACCCCAAGCCAGTCTGGAAGCTCATACTAATTCGATTAGCGAAATCGTAGTAGAGGTTTATGTCACTGGCGCTAAACACCTGCTCAGGCCCATGGGTGGGAGACCGCAGTCTAAGTCGCAATAACTCAGGTTGGGAGGGATGAAATACACCTTTCGACGACGAACGCGAACGTCAGGCAAATCGGGTTCCTTCAGATTTTTGCTAAGGAGGTTATGCATTGTGGGCAGTGTTTCTCTGAGAGAACGGAGTGGATTTGATTGCTCAATGTATCGGGCGAAAGACATCGCAACGTCGCTTGCAACAGAAAACAGCCTGCAAAATTATTTAAATAGAGTGCTTAAGGTCAGTTATTTTGTTTGGGTGCCGAAAATCCGGATGCAGTCTAGAAACGTTATCGAACGATCGCCCATAGAAAAACTATGCAGCCTTTTCTGGTTTGACCGTCACCAATAGCTTTAAGCCCAATTTTCTGAGGAGTGTGGCGATCGCCTGCACTGGTGGCACATTTCCTTGAGCCAGCAATTGATAGTAATTTTCCCAATCAGCATCTAGTTCGTTCGCAGCGTTAGCTGCATTCGCTAGATCTCTTCGAGCTTCTGCAACGTTCTTCAGTGCCCATAGGATATGTTCCAAATCGCCATCTTCTAAGACTGTGTCCAGATAAGCAGCCGCCTCTGCCGGATCTTTAAGAGATTCGATTAGATAGGAATGGTAGCTCTTACAGGTTAGCATTTCGACTCCTTCAAAGCTCTATTAAATACGATACAGATTCTTAACTTTATGTACTGTCACTACCCAATAGCAAGAGGTACCGTAACTTTACAAAAAGCCAGTGCATTATGATAGGACATTAGAACTCATTGCCAATGACCAATCCATGCGACACCCCTATAAATTCAGCTATCCTGAACAAGTTCGAATTTATCAACGACTCAACCATCTGGTCGGTCCAGGCGCAGCAGCTTTTTACAAAGATGCTTGTTGTCTTATGGAAATGGAGAATCCATTTGAGACTACAACGCATTTGGTAGGTCATCTATTACGGGAAATTGAGAGTTCTCTTCGAGCTGTGTTGAGGCCTATCTTGGAAAATCCTGGCAAAGGTCATGTGAGAGAAGTTTTAGCTGTACTGGAAATATTGGAAATCTCTGATGAATCTACTATTGGTCAAACTTGGTTAGGTTTAGCAGATCAAAAAAATCAAAATCGACTACCTAGATTTGCTCATCGTGAAGACTTGGCACCTCCTAGAATTATTGACGAGAATTTCAAAGATTTCTGGAAAAAGATAAATGAACTTTTAGATGAGGCTTTAAACAAGTTCGAAACGCATGCGGTTTCAGTTCGAGAGAAATTAGACATGCTACTCAAAAAAACTGCACCAAGTAAGGAAGACCTCGAATACTTACGACTTAGGGTACCCAATAGCGTCTTTGCTCTGGGATACTTTTTTGATCACCTGGAATCTTCAAAATGGCTTAAGCCTCTTTACGATGCAGATTTCTTTAATAATCCTCCAGAGTTAGAACTTGATCCAGAAGGAAAAACTTTTCGATTTACGGCTTGGGCACAATCTCGTTATTTAGTTAAAGTTGCAGTCTACGAGCCTGAAATCGTTCTAGAGATTTCCACGCAGCTCTTAAACAGCGGTAATAAAAATATTCAGATCTATGAGGATCTTGCTGAGGCAGCACTTAACATGCCTGCTAAGTTTGCTGCTCGTTGGGTTGAGAAATTGATCCCATGGTTAAGACACCAACCTTATCTGTACTATCACTTACCAGATACATTGGGAGAATTGATTATCTATCTAGCTCATGAGAATCAGGCAGATGCAGCTATTAAGTTAGCACAGGAACTACTTGTAGTGTTTCCTCAAGAAAATAATTCTTTATTGAAGAAAACTGCTGCTCGGTTTGATGAATATTACTATGACAAGATAATTAAGGAGTCTTTACATGCCCTGGCAGAGCAAAACTCTGAAGCTGTTCTATCTCTATTGTGTGATTTATTAAACCAATATCTCAGCCTTTCATGCTCTAGTGAGGAAAAACAAATTTCTGAAGATCATTCATCATTTTGGTTTTCTGTATCGAACAGTAGTTCAAAACCATATAGAATTGATGGCATTCTTGCGGAAAACATTTGGTCAAATACAATAAAACTCATAGAAAGTGATAGCACTCACGCAAGACATCTATTTCATAAATTCCAAAATTATCCCTGGCGAGTTTTTGATCGATTTTCCCTACATTTGCTGCGACGTTGTCCAGAGCAACTATCAGATCTGGTTATTGAGCGCTTAACAAACCACGATCGCCTAGAGTGGCTTGGACTTTATTTGGAGGGAATGGGATTTTCTTATTCCCATGAGCAAGCTCTACTCTTAAAAGAGCAATTCGCAAATCTCCCATCTGATGCACAAAAACAAATACTCCAATGGTTGCAAGGAGATCCTGTGAACGTGATGAAAATTGAAGCAGAGAAACGAGGAGAGTATACAAAGTATTGGCAACGTGATTGGTTCTCCATTATTGAAAACCACCTCCCTGAAAATCTTCATCAACTTTATACTCAGCTTGTTCAAGAGATGGGTGAAGCAAACTCTCTAGATTCTGTTTTTTCAAATACAGACGGTACTGTATGGAGTGGTCCCAACAGTCCAAAGTCAGGGGCAGAGCTGTCGGAGATGGCGGAAAACAATATAGATGAGCTATTCACCTATTTGAAAGAATGGCAACCCTCTGGTAATTCAAGTAGGCAATCTCGAAACGACTTAGCTTGGGAATTAGCGGACAAAGTCATTACTCTTAATCCTCAACAGTTTGTGGATCAGATCGAACGATTTAAGGAACTTGATCCCCAGTTCATGCTTTGGCTACTCCGAGGACTTAAAAAAGCTGTGGGTAGTAAATCTAATGGGCAATCCACTTTCTCATGGAAATCTGTGCTTACCTTTTGCCAGTGGATGATGAAGACTTTGAGGGACAAGCACATTTCTGCTCCAGATACTCACCACGGATGGAGTAGAATTTGTGACGCTATCGTCGAGGTGATTGACGCTGGCTTTTTGGAAAGAGGGGTGAAAAGCATTCCTATTGATTTCCGCGAACAAGTTTGGGAAATTTTAGAACCTGTTACTAATGATCCTTTTGTAACCCCAGGTTTCACACCTCGATATGAAGGTAGCAACATGGGGCCTTATAGTGATGCTATTAATGCTGTAAGAAGCAAAGCAATACTTGCAATTGTGCGATATTCCTTTTGGATTAGGCAAGATTCAGATGGTAATGCAAAAGCATCTCAAAATTTTGATGACATGCCAGAAGTCCAGCAAGTTTTAGAGTGGCACCTAAACCCTGAGCAAGATCCGTCTTCTGCCATTCGTGCAGTGTACGGCAAATACTTTCCTTATCTCCTCCATATAGCTTCTGATTGGACAATGCAAAGAGTCGATCAGATTTTTCCTGAAGAACCCGCCTTTCAATGGTTATTTGAAGCAGCGTGGGAAGGTTATCTGTATAATCAGGTACATCTTAACAGTTTCAATACTCTAAGGCATAAGTACATTTACTCCATAACAAAACTACCTTCTATCGATGCATCTTCCCCTGAACAATCTAGAACTAGCGTTTTCTTATCTAAACATCTACTTGGCCTCTTCTGGTATACGCTAATTAATTTAGGTGAATCTGACAAATTACTTGAAAACTTTTTCGCCAAAGCTCCTTCCTACCCTCGTGAAGAGTTCATGAGAGGTCTAAGCTGGCCGTTGCTCTACGGAGATGAAAAGTTCGAGATAGATGAACAATTACGTCAACGTCTTCGGGGTTTCCTGGAATGGCGTATTAGTCAAGCGAGGATGAATGAGAAATGCACTGAACAGTCATCTGATCTCAAATATTTTGGTTGGATATTTGCTTCTGGGAAGTTGGGTGATGAATGGGCGATCGCTCAACTGATACCTATCCTAGAGATTCTTGGTACAGTAGACTTTATCGAAGAAGTCTTAAAACATTTCGAGACTTTAGCACCTTCGATGTGTAAGCAAACTATTCAATGCCTTTGTCTTGTAGCTGATGGTGATGATGCAACTGAATGGTTTAGGCAGCACTGTCATCACCATCATTGTGTGATTCTTAGGAATGCTCTTGAATCTGAAAATGAAGACGTCTGCAAATCAGCCAAGGATTTAATTAACAGGCTGCTTGCACGAAATCTAGGGGATTATCGAGAGTTACTCTCTAAGAAAATTTAGAGATTTTACAAATCTTATCCGAACGAACCTACAGAAACGAGCGGTTTCATAGCGCCCTAGCTTGACCTGTGCTCTTTAATTATGATGCTGATTTACTGGATAAGCTATGCCATTCCAGCCTTGCGAGACATCAAACAGCAACTCCCAGACCATGATGGGGAAAGGTAAAGAATGGCAATCGCCCAAACCGAAGCGTCTGATGCACCTATTTTTCTATATTTAGGTAGCAGCAACTATTAAAGGTCACTCAGTGCGCAATGCCATCTAATCCGGAAAAAAGTGACTATGTTACCTGCGGCTGATTGTTTACATTCAAAATCTATTGCTGAGCATTACATTGTTGCAAATTATTTTCAATAGTCAAGCTATACTCGTCATTATTGCTTTTGCCTAAAACCAACGTCTCTTAACTTAAATCATTGACATAACAGATTGACAAACGACCAAAAATTGAGAATTATTCTACATAACGAATATCTTGCGTATCGCGTTCATGGCAATGCAAGGTTCTCGGGGGCTAGATTTTATCTATGTCCCTGTTTTTGGATGTCGGTTTTCGTTCATTCGTCAACTATTCCTTATGTATTCCAATGGATACCTTTACTAGAAAATCCTACGCCGACTATCTCTATCGCCAATTTAATGATGCAGCGATCTCTTTTGGAAAGAATGGGGTCGATGTGAGCGGTCATTGTCGTCACTACTATGGTGATGAAACATTTTGGAGACTTCGATTTCAATCTGGGCTACAAATTCAATGGGCAGATAGCATGCTCTATCATGATGTATGCGTCAAAAATTCTCACAATGCAGAGCCCTGGCTGGTTTCAAAGTTTTATATATCTGGGCATCATCATGTCCGATGCCCAGGCATACCTGGCGTGAGTTCGGCTTACGACGAGACGGCTGGACATAGCTATATGTTTTCATTACCTGATATCCAAGAAGACGAAATTTATTTATCAGATCAGCAACTTCAGCGGCTTTGGATCAGCATTAGACCCAGCGTGTTTAGAGAATTGGTTTCTGATATTGGATTATTGCCAACATCCCTAAAAAAGCTTCTTAACCCCTTCGGACTCACTCGATTCCATCAATCCCTGGGCAGAATGACACCTGCAATGAATACCGTGGTTCAGCAGATGATTCAGTGTCCTTATCAAACGCCCACGAAACGCCTATATCTAGAAAGCAAAACCTTAGAACTTATTGCCCTCCAAATTGAGCAATGGTTAGCGAATGAGCAAGCGTTGTCATCCCCTTCAAAACTCAAAGCGTCTGATTTGGAGCGTGTTTATCATGCCGCAGAAATATTGCAACAGGAACTTCGTAATCCGCCGTCACTGATTGCATTAGCTCGGAAAGTAGGGCTAAATGACTACAAGTTGAAAGTGGGATTTCGACAAGCCATGGGAACAACTGTGTTTGGCTACGTGCGATCGCTCCGACTGGAGCGTGCCCGTCAATTATTAGAATCAGGTGATATCTCAGTCACCCATGCGGCATCAGCAGTGGGTTATGCCAGTCAGGGACATTTTGCTGCCGCATTTCGCAAAAAATTTGGCATGAATCCGCGATCGCTCCGCTGTAATTAATGCTAATCATTAGCTATAGATTTTTGAAAAAAATCCGTCTAGGAACGAAAAAAATCCGTCTAGGAACTGACATTATAGGCACAAATTCGTAAGATATCTTCACCTCTTAATTGAGATTGATTAGCAATTAGTGTGGATGTGAGGATCAATGAGCATTTCGTGGTGTCAGGTCAGTTGTTGGTCTGTGGCAGTCCTTGTTGCTGTGTTACAGGGAACCGCTGTGCAGGCAAGTCCTAATGATAATGAGGCGGTAGCAGCCTACAACCTTACAAACAATCGTTTAGAAGATGGGCTGTCTGAATCAGGTGATCAAGATGTCTTCCAAAGACCTTACCCCGCAACAACAGTAGACGATTGGATAGCACAAATTGAGACATCACTTATCCAAATTACAGGTGTGCAAATTGAAGCCACGGAAGCGGGTGTACAGGTTATTTTGGAATCGTCTTCAAATAATCTCACATCATCATCTCCGCGAATTGTTGGTAATGCAGTGATTACAGAGATTCCAAATGCAATCTTAGCCCTGCCAGAGGAGTCGTCGTTTGAGCAGTTCGATGTTGCCGATGGGATTGTTCTTGTGAGTGTGACGGCTCTGCCAAATAATCAAGTCCAAGTCTCTATTACTGGGCGTGATGCTCCACCCGAGGTACAAATACAATCTGAACCAGGAGGATTGGCGCTAGGCATTACACCAGGAGTCGCCACAGCAGATGCTGGCGACTCAGACGCCATTCAAGTGGTAGTCACCGGAGAACAAGACGCTTACTATGTTCCCAATGCTGCTACGGCAACTCGTACCGACACGCCCCTTAATGAAACGCCTCAGTCGATTCAAGTGATTCCTCAGCAAGTGTTGGAAGACCAGCAGGTATTTCGATTGAATGATGCCCTGCGGAATGCCAGTGGTGTTGTCTCAAGCTCACTCGATCAGCGTGGCCCTCGATTTATTATCAGAGGATTTTCCAGTTCGGCAGTCCTGCGGGATGGATTTCGATTGCTGAATGCGGGTTCTGGCAACGTGGGATTCCAGGAGTTATCTAACATTGAACGAATTGAAGTGCTGAAAGGGCCAGCGTCCATTCTTTCAGGCGCGTTGGAGCCGGGTGGAGCCATTAATCTCGTCACTGAGCTGCCACTTTCAGAACCTTTCTATGAATTCGGCTTTCGAGCAGGAAACCGGGAATTGATTGAGCCCAGCATTGACTTTTCTGGGCCATTAACGAGCAATGGGAGTGTTCGCTATCGCCTGAATGCACTGTATCGAAACGAAGATTTCTACCGCGACTTTGACATTCCGATTGAGCGATATTTCATCTCGCCAGTCATCACGTTTGATATTAGTGAGCAAACCGAGCTCATCGTCGAGTTGGAATATAGCCGAGAAGAGCGCCCATCTGATTTTGCTGGACTACCCGTGATTGGCGATCGAGTTGCTGATATACCCTTTGATCGCATCACAGGGGAACCTGACGATGACGCAGCTAATGAATTTCTCCGTGTCGGGTATCGCTTTGAACATCGCTTTAACGATAACTGGAAAGTTCGAAATGCTTTCCGCTACACCAATTTTGATAATGAGTTTGTGTCTAATACGGCCTTCCAATTCATTGACGAAGCGGCGGGGGATTTACTGCGTATCTGGGTACGAAATGAACAACCCATTGACAACTATGAACTACAAACGAATGTGGTCGGAGAATTCTCAACGGGGTCCATTGAGCATACCCTCTTAGCTGGAATTGATTTATTTCGACAAGACTTCGAAGGTTTCCGGGAAATCGACTTTACCCCACAACCCTTATTCAATATTTTTGACCCTGTATACGGAGTGCCGCGCCCTGATAGCTTTGATGAACCCATTCCTAAAGTCTCAACATCTCAAACAGATAACCTAGGAATCTATGTGCAAGATCAAATCACGTTGTTAGACAACGTATTCTTCCTCGTAGGGGCTCGCTACGATACCGTTAGCCAAGAATCAGAAAATTTAGAGACTGGCACGAGCGATAGCCAGAGTGATGATGCATTTACGCCCAGAGTCGGACTGGTCTATCAACCCATTGACAACCTGTCTTTATATACCAGTTTCAGCACATCGTTTAATCCAAATTCAGCAGAGACAATTTCTGGAGACATCCTAGAGCCAGAACGAGGACGACAATTTGAGGTGGGTGCTCGTGCAGAACTGGCAAATGGTCGTCTCTCCACAAACTTGGCATTTTTTAATATCGTA
>JBCCWF010000040.1:0-22456 GCA_039194035.1 Cyanobacteria bacterium P01_E01_bin.6
CTCCCCAGGTTTTTAGGTTTTCAGTTTAATAACGCCGAGCTACTTCGTGCCATTACAGCCTGGCAAAGCTCCTGAAATTAGCTAAGCACTAAACTGTTGCATCTGAGTTAACAATTTGATTGTCTTGGCGAAGGCTCGATTGGATAAACGCATCAAGTGCCCCGTTCATAACACTATTGATATCCGTTGTTTCCACCCCCGTACGTAGATCTTTGACCATTTGATAGGGATGAAAAACATAATTGCGAATTTGGTTGCCCCATGCGGCCTCCACGATGTCTCCACGAATATCCGCAATCTCTTTCGCTCGTTGCTCTTGGGCAATGATGAGAAGCTTTGCTTTCAACAATGCCAGCGCTTTTTCTTTATTTTGAAGTTGCGATCGCTCCTGCGTGCAGCGAACCGCAAGCCCAGTCGGGAGATGCACAACGCGAACAGCCGTTTCCACTTTGTTCACATTCTGCCCTCCCTTGCCGCCTGAACGAGACGTTGTAATTTCAAGGTCAACATCCGGAATTTCCAAATCAACAGAGTCATCCAGAATCGGCATCACCTCGACGCCAGCAAAGCTAGTTTGGCGCTTTCCATTAGCGTTAAATGGCGAAATCCTGACCAGTCGGTGAGTTCCTTTCTCAACTTTGAGATATCCATAGGCATACCGACCCTGTATTTCAAGCGTTACCGATTTGATGCCAGCTTCGTCTCCCTCAGACAACTCAGCTAGCTGAACTTTGAAATCATGGGCTTCAGCCCAACGAGTATACATGCGCAACAGCATCTCAGCCCAATCCTGTGCGTCTGTTCCACCTGCACCCGCATTAATACTCAGTACCGCACCATGCTGATCATAAAGACCCGATAGGAGCTGCTGAGTTTCCCATGCCTCCAGTTCCTTATTCAGATGCATCAGGTTTTCTTGCGCTTCCGTAAGGAGTGATTCATCTGCTTCCAGTTCAAGCAGCTCTACCACTGCAGATGCATCATCCAACGAACTTTTCCATTGTTCAAGCTGGCCTAGATGAGATTTAAGATCGTTCAACTCCTGCAACGTTTTTTGTGCTGTGTTAGGAGCATCCCAAAACGCTGGTTGACTTGCCTGCTGTTCTAGATCCTGAATTCGTGCTGAAAGAGCAGGGATGTCAAAGATAGTCCTGGGCTTTGCCCAGGCGACCCGACAAGGTTTCGACGTCACGCTTTAAGTCAACAAGTTCAAGCATAGGTGTATTTCTAATATCAGTACATTAGGATTGCCGACAATCGTTGAGCAATCGTGCCATGGGCGATCGCCCTGAAGTAAGCCGGATGAATCGTCATCATAAGACGTGTCCTTGATCCGGTGCCAAGACTTTTATTAAGGATTGTAACAGAATGCTAGTTTTTCCTACTGCTCAAAGGAATTAGCCCATTTCAATCGCCCATTCAGGTAATGCTCAATACTGAGCATCATATTTACGATTTCCATCATTCGGCACACTGTCATTCAGCTATTGTAAACGGTCGAGATTTGATTTTAGAGTTTGCTTATAAACCCCGCAAATTAACGGTTCTCAGCGAAGAATTACCCACGAGAGTAGCTCCGTACACCGAGCCAAATCAACAACACAACCCCGAAAAACCATGCCCAAGAAGAGTTGAACAAGATGCCCACAGACTCTTTGATGATCGATTAAGTATTTACGCTGAAGGTTTTATAGGACTGCGAATGCGTTCCCGTAGATTAACGATGGTACGGAATGAATCGAATACTGACAATAGGGCTATCTTCTGACGCAAGGTGGTTCTCAGATGACGGTAGCTCAAACTTCTCTTCGATCTCGCAGCATGGAATTATTGCTCTCCTATAAGCAAAATCCATCGCTTAAGTTACGAAATAAATTAGTCCAGATGAATGCAGGCTTGGTTCGCAAAATTGCGCATCGAGTCAGCCACCAATGTGCTGAACCCTATGAGGATTTAGAACAAATTGGTTACCTCGGTCTGATTCGTGCCATTGAACGTTTCAATCCAACTCAAGGCTGTGCCTTTAGCTCGTTTGCAGTTCCTTATATCCGTGGGGAAATGCTTCACTTTTTGCGCGATCGCGGCGGCACTGTCAAAGTCCCACGCCGATGGCAGGATTTACAAAAAGAGGGGCAGAAAACGCAAGTTCGTCTAGCCAAAGAACTTGATCGTCAACCAACAGACTGGGAAATCTCTACAGCCCTCAACATCTCAAATGAAGAGTGGCAAGAGATTAAGATGGCAGTTAAGAACCGGTCTCCACTGAGCCTAGACGCAACAGTATGCCAGCAAATTGACTCTCCTATTACCCTTGGAGATACGCTACCCGATATGCATTATTTAGCCTTGCAACGGCTTCAAGAAGATCGGCAGCAACTCCATCGAGCCTTGGGACAACTCGAAGAAAAAACACGGGCTGCAATCGAATACGTTTTCTTCAACGATATGTCCCGAAAAGAAGTCGCTGAGCGAATTGGCGTCAGCCCTATGACCGTCACTCGTCGAATTCAAAGAGGGCTAGAGCAAATGTTTGTATTTCTAGGGCCTCAGGCCTTACGTACGGAACCATAATGATGGTGATTGCTGGCCAAAACGACAATCAAGAAACCATAAAAATCGCATATTAGTAGCGTGCAGGGTGCAGACTAGCGGCGTTGCAACACCATAAGCGATCGCCCCTCTACAGAAATAGAGGTATGGCCTTTAAAGGCCGACCCGTTTGTAACAAATTGGGATTTCGTAGTATTGATGACAACAAACCAAGGGCGATCGCGTAATCCCATGGGCACCATAAATTCAACTGGTTCATGGTTGGCATTAAACAACAATAGAAAACTATCGTCCATGAGTCGTTCACCTTGTTTCCCACGGGCAGGAATTTCTTCTCCGTTTAGGAAGACCGCAATTTCCTTACTCAACCCTTCCAACCACTGTTCCTCCGTAACCTCTTCTCCATCGGGGTTAAACCAACCCAAATCCCTAACCTGAGATCCATGAATTGCCCGCCCTTGAAACCATTTTCGGCGACGGAACACAGGATGTTTCCGACGAAAATAGATGAGTTGACGGGTAAAATTGAGCAGCTCAGTATCGGTTCCCTCAATTGTCCAATCGAGCCATGCCAACTCATTGTCTTGACAATAGACATTATTATTTCCCTTCTGGGTGCGCCCTCGCTCATCACCACTAACCATCATGGGAACTCCCTGAGACAGAAACAGCGTCGTGAGAAAATTGCGGTGTAGCTGATGTCGCAACGCTAAAATCTCGGGATCGTCGGTTTCTCCCTCAACACCACAATTCCAAGAACGGTTGTAGCTCTCTCCGTCTCGATTATCTTCACCATTGGCCTCGTTGTGCTTCTCGTTGTAGCTGACTAAATCGGCCAGGGTAAACCCGTCATGGGCTGTTACAAAGTTGATGCTGGCGCTGGGGCGACGTCCATTAAACTCATACAAATCCGAGCTTCCTGTAAACCGATAGGCAAATTCGGCCAAGCTGCCGTCTATTCCTCGCCAGTAATCTCTCACAGTATCCCGATATTTGCCATTCCACTCTGACCAAAGCAACGGAAACTTACCCACTTGGTAACCTCCATCGGCAATATCCCATGGCTCAGCAATTAGCTTGACCTCAGACAGAACTGGGTCTTGATGAATGATATCGAAAAATGCAGCGAGACTATCCACTTCATACAACTCTCGGGCAAGAGCCGAGGCTAAATCAAATCGGAATCCGTCAACATGCATCTCGGTGACCCAGTAACGGAGGCTATCCATAATGAGCTTTAAAACCTGGGGGTGGCTAACGTTGAGAGAATTACCACATCCAGTGAAATCCATATAGTAGCGGGGATCACCCTCTACCAGGCGGTAGTAGGTTGGGTTGTCAATACCTCGCAAAGAAAGAGTCGGGCCATGATGGTTGCCTTCACCCGTATGGTTGTACACCACATCTAGAATGACTTCGATACCTCCTGCATGTAAAGCCTTGACCATCTGCTTAAACTCGTTCACCTGCGCTTCAGGATTTTTTGTCGCACAGTAGTTGAAATAAGGGGCAAAGTAACAAATTGAATCGTATCCCCAATAGTTTTTCAGCCCATTGATAACAAGATGGCCTGGATACGTTAGGAAATGATGGACGGGCATCAGCTCAACAGCGGTAATGCCGAGGGACTGAAGATAGGCGATCGCCGCTGGATGCCCCAACCCAGCAAAGCTTCCACGTATTGCCTCAGGAATTTCAGGGTGTAGATTTGTCAATCCCTTCACATGCATTTCGTAGATAATTGTGTCATGTTCAGGAATCCGCAGCAGCGCATCTCCCTGCCAATCAAACGACGGATCAACGACCACTGCCTTCGGCACCAAATGGGCATCATCAGTATTTGAAACCGTTAGGTCTAAGTCTTCATCATCAAGACAGTACCCAAAAATTTCATCTCCATGGTTTATTTCGCCATCGACGGCTTTGGCATAGGGATCAATCAGCAGTTTGTTGGCATTAAATCGATAGCCTTGCTCAAGATCATAGGGACCATGCACCCGAAATCCATAGCGCTGACCAGGGCAAATACCGGGTAAATAGCCATGCCACACATAATTGCTCACTTCCTCCAGAGCAACACGGCTTTCTTTGCCGTCTGTGTCAAATAAGCACAGCTCAACCTGGGTTGCATTTTCACTATAAATAGCAAAGTTAGTTCCCTTTCCATCCCATGTGGCTCCAAGGGGATACGGGTCGCCGGGCCAAACTGGAACATACATATGCAATATCCTGATGTCTCTCGATGTTCAAACCATAGCAAGGAATTCAAAGGTATAGCAGTCCGCGCTTAAGTTGAACCCTGTTTTAGGTTTAGATAAATAACGGTGCCAAGCGGCCATCTAAACCTCGTCTAGGGTCGGAACGATCGTTTTCCCTGCAGGCAAACAATAGTTCACCACACAGTTCACCATATGGTTTTGGTTTAACTAAAAAAAGGCTGGGTCACTCAATAAAAAGGCACGCATCATTTCGGAAATAGACAACGCCTTTTCTAAAATCTTCACGAGATGTCTTCCCGTATAACTATCTAATGTTTTTCCGAGTCTTCAACACTGACACCAAGAGATAGCGTTTGTTAAAACGAACTAGATTAGTGCCGATTGAGGATTAACGATGATGATGCCAAAACTCTGAAATCCAAGAGAGATAAATCCTACAAAAGATAGCTCTAGTTTTCTAGAGGCATTCAATTCCTCATTAGCTAGTAAGTCCCTGGACGTCATTAAAACCAAAACCCGAAATCCTGTGTCGCCTACTGCGAAGGCAATACAGGATTTGGAAGGTTACGTTTCATGATGAATAGCTACTGACACATTGGCTAATACAAATTGGCTCAGTCACGATCATCCTTTCACTGAGAGAACAGTCAGTATGAGTATGGAAATGGAAAAACATCTAGCCCTGGGTGACGACTCTGCCACGTCTCCCCAAAAGATAAATGATGCCCATGATTGTAAGCAAGACTCTGCTGCTTTAGGCAGTGATGCTCCTGACCATCAAGATAGTACAAGTGAAGACGTGCAAGCCGATACTCCGATGAATTCCTTTGGGCAGGACATCCCTAAACGGCCAGCGAAAGCTTTTCCGAAAGAGTACGACTATTCTCAAAAAGATCTTCAAGCCTTACAGCAAGCTCTGCAAAATAGTGGCTTAATTCGTCTTGCGTTCTACTTCTTGGACTATATTCTGAGAGCTCAAACTGCATTATTTGAGCAAATCTACAGCCAGAAAGAGCTGCCTAGAATCATCGGGTCGATGACCGTTCTCTGCATGTTGTTATCGAGCATTTATGGTCTGGTGATGGGGATGTACAATGGCCCACTCCAGGCGATCGCCTCAGCCATCAAATTACCCATCCTCTTCCTCCTCACCGCAACTATCTGTGTTCCTTCGCTCTACACCTTCAATGTACTTCTGGGGCAGCGGTTCAAATTTTTTCAGACTGTTGCACTCATGGTCATGACACTAGGGACTACTACGATTCTGCTTGCCAGCCTTGCTCCTATCGCCTTTTTCTTCACAATTACGACACCTGAGAACTACCAGTTTTTAATGTTGCTACACGTGCTCATTTTTGGGTTGTGCGGTATTTACGGCGTTCGTTATCTCTATCGGGGATCGTCTTACATTGCCTTCCGCATGGAGCAGCCACTGAATAATTTGCTCCTCCGCATTTGGATTATGATTTATGCTGTTGTCGGCATGCAGCTTGGATGGAGACTTCGTCCCTTTATTGGAAGCCCCGAAAACCCGTTTGAAATTTTACGGGGGGACGTGGGTGGTAATTTCTACATCGCTGTCTGGCGATCGTTTATCGAACTCTTTTCAGGTGGATCATAGGGCTTAAGTGCTCACTACGGTGAGGTCAAGACAAGACCTACAATCAGGCGAAAAGCATCGTATAGTTGACACAACTCTGCAAAGTTATAAATCTCAGTTCACACTTTGCTGACTGCAACAGGACTAATGCCCACTTGGCGCTCAAAAAGAACACGTGGGCGGAGCAGCATTTTGAAAATCAGAAAAAGAGATTGGAGTTCTCCAGGAGAACATCGGTCTTTCCATTGTCCTGGGCGGCAATACAAAATTTCGATGAGTTGACGTCGCTGATCCAACCGCATTGAACCAAAACGTATTAAACCGGTTGGAAATTCATCCGTGCGACTCCAGCTGACAAGTTGCCCAGGGAGACTTAACGTCTCGTCGACTAATTCTATCGAGACTTCAGAATCATACAACTCAGGAATTGTCTTACGCGTGAAGGCCACCTCCAATCCGGTTTCAGACATCATGGTCGTAAAGCCCCATAGAATCTGATCCCCAATGGTGAGTTTAACAATACGACGGACGTCAAACCATTCAAACATCGACGGACGAGGGGCATCCAGTAAAATCAGCAAGGCAATGCCGAGCATTAAAAGATTATAGGCACTCCACAGCCACGCAATACCGAGTCCTCGAACATGCTCCACTGGATTATCTAAAGCTTCCATTGCGAGGCAATTACCCAAATTTCCCCACAAACTCACAGCTGTCAGAATAAACACGCCGATTAGAGGCCAAGCTAGTCGCCAATTATAGTGATAGCGATCGCTCGCGGTTCCTTTGGGCGTTACCTTGAACCCTTTTGCGAAAGGCCTCACCATCACCTGTACAACAGTGAGAGCAAGGGGAAAGGCCAATACCAGAGCATAGACGTCTGATAGAAGGGCAGACCGCGATCGATAATTCAGCCACGAAAATGTGGTGAGTTGCACTAAGTAATAAGGAACAAAAAAGTAGAGAATTTCTTGTCCTGTTGCACGAATTGGGATGATGTTGAAGAAGAAATATACGAGCGGCATGAGGAGGAAGCCAACTTTGGCAATGCTGCTAAACCAGTGCAATAAGCCCTCAAAATAGGCAAGTCGCTGGAGTGGGCGGAGTCCAGGAATGGTCAATGGATTCGAGGAGATGAAAAATGATTGGAGAGTGCCCTGAGCCCATCGAATGCGCTGAAGCGCATGGGACGAGATCGACTCTGCGGCTAAACCAGCACTCAGCTTCTCGTTGAGATAAACATTTCGGTATCCTTTTGCAGAAATCTGAATCCCTGTGAAAAAGTCTTCACTGAGAGCTTCAGTGACAAATCCACCCACATCTTCAATCGCCTTACGGCGCATCACGAATGAGGTGCCTGCACATACAACCCCTCCAGCACCATCGCGCAAACGTTGAATCTGACGATAGAAAACTTCTTCTTCTGGAGTCAATACGTCCTGCATTCCCAAGTTCCACGCAATCGGATCTGGGTTGTAGTAAGTTTGGGGAGTCTGCAACAACCCAATATTCGGATCTTGAAAGAAGCCGATTGTGCGAGTTAAGAAGTTTTTAGTTGGAACAAAATCTGCATCAAAAACAACAATCAGCTCCCCATCTGTCTTGGGGATGGCGTGATTGAGGTTCCCAGCTTTTGCATGACGATTATCAGGACGGGTCATGTACTCACAGCCCAGAGACTCGGCCAGAGCTTTCACCGATGGACGATGTGTATCGTCGAGCAGATAGATAGTTTTCTTAGGATAATCAATCGCCTGGCAGCCAATGATCGTTCGCTGCAAGATAAAATCAGCTTCGTTGTAGGTCGGAATCATGATGTCAACGGTTGGCATAAAAATGCCGCTGACTACATCCTCAGAAAGCTGATCAGCCTGACTACTTCGATCGCGCGATCGGAGTAGCAGAACAAGCTGGATCATGCCATTGATAAGAATGACAAGCTCCAGGACAAATAAGCCGAGGCTAAAGACTCCGTTCAATGGGGTGTCTAGATTCAACGTCGATTGCGATCGCCACAACAAGTAGCGAACAACAAGCACTCCCAGAATGCTCACGACAGCGGCCCGTGCCCAAGGCGTTGGGCGCGGCGAAATGCGCATAATTCCCAGAACAACTACCATCAAGCTAACGGTCCAAGCAAGGAAGTATTCGCCTAGCATCATTGGCGTCATAGCCCACATTGGGGGATGTTCTTGGAGTTCGTTAAGGCGGCGAAAAATAGCTTCAATTGCTCCATTGCCGGCAAACCATGCTCCAACGAGGCCACCTGTGAGAAGAACAATTCCGAGTAAAACGATTGTTGTCAGTTGAAGGCGAAATGATTGTTTTTCAGGACGCTGTGCAAGGACCATCAGACTCTCCTACAGCTTAAATATCAAAATGTTAATTTTTCATGCGCTTTTTGTTTGTATTGCACAAACAATCGCTCTGAAAAGCAACCTTATCCTATGAAGTCATAACGCATCAGTGATAGCCCATCATTAACCTGAAATGAAAACCATCTTAGAGTTGGTCAGTTTTTTGATTAGAAACATTCAATACTGTCTTTAGTCCTGATCAAAACCGTTTACGACACATTGATCTCTCATCATTCCCCCATCGTTACAACACACGGCTTGGCAACGTTTACAGAGGAACCAGGGTTTGGGGTGCGCGTTGCGCGCCCCAAACCCTCATTTCTTCGTTGCAATTTTGAAAAATTTGCCACGTCATGACAACACATAAAGCCGCTGCTCACCGTCTTCATTGATCAGACCGTGTTCTAACGAGACAGTTCCTATGGAGTTTAAGTTGAGGGCAATATAAGATTTTGTCGGCGTGGCACGCCGCTAGCGATCGCCCAACAACCCTCAAGGATCACTTCAGCATCACAGCAAGAGACCTAGGAGCTACCTATCACCTATCCACTGAAACAATCATCAGTTGTAGGATTACAGATCGAGAACAACGCGCTCTGTCTTCGGCTTTGCTACACAAATAAGCGCTGTCCCCGCGTCAGGATTACCTGTCGGTGGTTCCTCATACTGCACATCACCATCTTCAATCGAACACATGCAGGTGAGGCAAATCCCTGCCCGGCAACTGTACGCTAGATCAAGTCCCTGAGCTTCGGCAAACTCAAGCAGAGTCCCTTGCTCACCTGTCCATATGGCTGTTTTACCTGACTTTGAAAACGTAACCTCTGCCTGCGTTATGGCGTTTCGTTGATCGTCATCAATATAGGTGGATTCTTTTGCCTTTGAATCAGCTTTCGGCTTGGAAAATGCTTCAAATGAAATCCGTGCATCTGGAACACCCCACGCGCTCAACCCACTACGTAAGGAATTCATAAAATTTGAAGAGCCGCACAAAAAATATTCTGCCTCTGCCAACGAGCCACCGACCTTATCGATTTCTGGAGCGACGATGGTTTTAAGCATATCAATGTCGACATAACCATTACTGTGATAGCCCCCTTCGTCTTCAGAACGAGGACGGCTATATCGGTAGTAAACATGGAGGTTAGGAAAGGCTTGGGCGATCGCCCCCATCTCGTCTCGAAATGCGTGGAACTCACCATTCCTAGCTCCATGAAGAAACCACACATGACGATTTGGCTGATTCTGCAACGATGCTTTTGCCATGCTAACCATCGGAGTAATGCCCACTCCATTACTGATCAGAACGACAGGATGATTTTGTGTCAAATTTAGGAAGAATTTGCCGTTGGGAGGTTTAGCTAAAATCACCGTACCCTCATGTACGTGATCGTGCATAAAGTTAGAGGCAACGCCTGGAGGCACGTCTTTATCTTTCGGTGAGCGCTCACGCTTAATCGACAATCGGTAGTGATCGTTACTTACCGCATAATCAGACAATGAATACGTTCGAATAACGGGACGGCCTTGATCTGGGATATCAAGTTTGATCGTCAAAAATTGACCTGGTTTAAATTCTGGAAGAGGAATGCCATCTTGAGGGCGCAAGTAAAAGGATGTAATTTCGGAACTCTCTTGAACTGTTCGCACAACAACGAAGGGATGCCAATCCGTCCATTCAGTCGACTGGGGTATTTTGGAAACAGAAGCAGGGCGTTGATCGTTATGAAGAAACCCATAGATTCCGCCGAGGGCAGCAGCAACCAGCGCAACATAGCCAACTGATTTGAACTGCGCATCGTCTTTCTCAACCTTAAACCCAACGACAGCACCAGATATCATCACGCCTGCTGTTAGGCCAACCCACGCAGATAGCAATGCACGGAGAAGAGGATTTTTAAGTTGGCTGATTCCATCAAGCGCCATGGTGCTTCGACATCTCCCTGGTGACGTGGTGCTCCGGTTCATTCATCATAAAATATGCTTCTGAGGCGAACATGAAGACGTGCTTAACGCCTCTATGACGGTTGATTAGAGCGGAATTTCTCATCAATAACAATCACAGTAACAGTGGATCGATTCTCCAATAGGCTTATGTGTTAAGTCGGGATTATGGGGCAATCCGCGCCTCACAATCCCGGTCAAATGTTCTCGGCCTAAGCTATAAGCCCTTCAGTAAAAACCATTGAAAAAGCCTGAGACTATTCCAAAAGCGCTCAGGAATTCAAAATGAATACACCGATGCCATGAATAGTCGTCAGGCTCTCAATAGCAATGATAACGATACAACACGTATCGAAAAATACCTATAGATAAAGCGATAGCCGAGGAAGTCAAAATCTAGACATCCTCAGCTACCCAATCAATCTACTTGTTGCCCAATCCTTCGTTGAATTCTTCAGAAGTACGCTCAGACAACCCTTTGTTGCCTAGGCCAGCCTCGAATTCTTCTGCATGGCGACCAGACAACCCTTTGTTGCCTAGACCAGCTTCAAACTCTTCTGCATGGCGACCGCTAAGACCACCTGCAACTCCTTCGAGTTGATCATCAGAAAGTTCACCGTCGGTTTGGGGATTCTTAATCTTTTCGCTCATGAAAACTCCTCCGTGGAAGCTATAAATTGACGTATTTTTTGTCTCCGGCCCAACATAGGCTAACAGAATGAAAGACCATGATGAGAGAAAGGTCAACTCTAAGGGCTTAGATGATTCACCTTAACCACTCAATCTAAAGCCATCTTCTGTCATCTATGGGAGAAATCTCTAAGCCTTAATATTCAATCAAGACTTTTGGGCAGAATTACTCAAACCAAACACAATATCCCGATGGGTTGATAAGCAACCCATCATCAACGAAACCGTTTATCCTTCAAACGTCTGACCAACATTCTCAGGATCAGATTCAGCACCCTTGTTGCCAAGACCTGCTTCAAATTCATCCTTATGACGGCCAGATAACCCTTTGTTGCCGAGTCCTGACTCGAACTCTTGTCTATGGCGATCGCTTAGACCACCTGCAACAGAATCAAGCTGATCATCAGATAACTCGCCCTGAACTTTCTTTGTATCTTCGCTCATGTTAGGTAATCTCCATAGAAGTAGAGGTGATTGACATCTGTCAATGTTGACTTCAGTCGATGTTTATATCTTAGGAAGCGATCATGAACATTGCTGAAGTTTCAGATAAGAACTCACTACAGTGCAATTAAGCCAGAACTCAGTGCAACCTCAATCTACCTTAACGGTTTCACTGGGGAGTTGGTTAGAACTTGACCGTCCCTATAGTATTAGTTCTGGCAAGAGCATTCAGTAGTCATCGTTTCAAAAGGCTAAGTTTTGTAATCGTTGAAAATCCTTCCAATGGGTTGAATTGTCGAAGTCGCCTAGGCTACTCCAATTCTGTCAAGGATTCCATTAAAATCTGCTCAGAGAGTTGCTACACATTGATTTACCAACCATTCTAGGGAGACCGAATCAGTATCCTATGTCAAATGTCTTACTGAGTGAACTAACCAATGCAGACATCGATTGGCTATCCGAAGCGGGTCAACAACAACAGCTCCCCAGCGGTTCACGGTTTTCGAATCTAGATGACGATTACAAAAATGACTTCTATCTCTTGCTAGATGGACAATTATCCATTCATTCTCTAAGTGCATCGGAGACAGAAGTTCAGACTGAGGCAGTTCTGAACTCAGGGGAGATGATTGGAGTTGCTGCTTTATTCGACATTGAAATCCCTCAGCTATCGTTTCAGGCAATCGATGATGTCATTGTATTAGCTGTGCCACTGAACAGCTTAAAAGCAAAACTCAGCAACGACTTGAGCTTTGCCGCAAACTTTTATCGTGCGATGGATCTCATCTTGTCTCATCGGATTGAGCGATTAATCGAACAACCTGAGAAATTAAGATTTCAAAAGGAGCAAAATGAGCGCAATGTTTTGAATACATTCAGTGAATTTCGAGATAGTGATCTGAACTGGCTTGTGAAGGCTGGCCAGGTTCAACGATATGCCGACAATGATTTTCTGCTGAAGGCAGGACGGCCAACAGATTTTCTATACGTCATCTTGGATGGAGCCTTTTCTGTAGCATTGCTAGAAAACAAGATCAATCCACTCGCGTTGTGTTTTGAGTGTCCTATCGAAAATGTATCTCGTATGTCGGTCGTTACGACACTCACAAAAGGAGAGATTCCAGGAGCGATCGCCTTTTTAGATGCTCGCCCTCTTCCGTTTACAATTCGAGCCGTGCGAGATTCGTTGGTTCTTGCGATTCCTCGATCTAAATTTAATCTTCATATTCAGCAAGACTTGGGATTTGCAACACGCTTTTATCGCATTTTGGGGCCTCAACTCTTCACTCTATCGATCATTGCAATGGAGCTTCAGGGCGTTAACTCTAGTTCAACATCACGCTCTCAATCAGCTGATGAAATTGAGTTTGAGGGTGAGCTTGATCTCGATTCACTGCAACGAATGTCGAGCGGAGCCAATCGATTTAACTGGATGCTGCGTCACTTGGGTGTGGGTGCTGCTTAGTTTCTCAGTCTTATCTCATCGAAACACTCACCCACAGTTCCATAATGGTTAAAAAAAAGTGGCAGCTGTTTCAGTGGACTGAAACAGCTGCCAGGACATCGGATGAAATACATCCATTCTAAAGAGGTGTTGTACGCATTGAAGTGACATCGGCTCTCTAGACACATGGGTATACTGTGTCCACTGACTTATGAGCTAGAGTGTCGTAAATGTTGCGGGTTATATCGTCTATCCATGCTGAGTTACAACCAGAGTTATGAACGCTGACCAAAAGCCTGATCGAAATAGCCTATTTCGTCAAGAATCGTTAGAAAGATTGTCGTCCCCTGAGCAACTTGATCAGCTCATGCAGATTGTAACGCCTAAAAGCTGGTTGCCGTTGGGAACGTTAGGCGCACTCGCACTCGCAGGACTACTTTGGAGCGTTGTTGGTCGCATTCCCATCACAGTGACCGGTCAGGGACTCTTGGTGCAGTCATCTGAAAATTCAGCTGAATTAATTGGAGCGACTTATTTTTCGAAAGCTGATGGCGATCGCATCCAGCCTGGCATGAATATTTTGCTGCTCCCATCCGGAATTTCTGAAGAGACTGGGGGAATTCGTGGAACCGTCGAGACTGTTTCGGAATCACCGTTTCAGACATTAGAGGATATTCGCCAAGTGGAAGAGTCGGGTGAATCTCCGCTGCAAGAAACACTGATTGAGGTCATTGCAGATCTCAACACAGATTCCTCAACGATGAGTGGCTTAGAGATGTCATCCCCTAGTGGCGCAGAAATGGAAATCCCAGCAGGCAAAACCGTAACAGCGCGAGTCACGGTTGATCAACGTGCTCCAATTGCATTCATCTTCCCGTTTCTTGATCCATAAGCCCTAAACCCAAACCATATTGGGACCTGTAGTTCCCAATCTGGTTTGGGTTTAAGCCCCCTATGCGTAATGATTTTCCTTTTGTCGCCAGCAAAACTCGCTGTATGGTTAGAGTAATTTGGAATCATTGATTCCTGACCTATCGTGCTTGAGGCTGACAACCCTTTAAGACATCACATAACACTCCATAGATTGCCTGATTGCCCTCATCTTTGTTTACGTACTGCCATGATGTTGATTCACCCAATCGAGGTTTTGCGGCGCGCCTTTCGTCAAAAGCAGTCACGGGTTCGCACGCCTACGGTGTTGCAAATGGAAGCCGTAGAGTGTGGCGCTGCTGCGCTGGGAATGGTGCTGAGCTACTATGGCCGAATTGTGCCATTAGCCGAATTGCGTCAAGCCTGTAACGTGTCACGGGATGGGGTAACGGCAGCCAATGTGCTGCGTGCTGCTAGACGCTATAAGTTGACAGCCAAGGGCTATAAGAAGTCGCTTCAGAGCTTATCTGAGTTTCAAGCACCATTCATCGTTTTTTGGCACTTTAATCACTTCTTGACGGTTGACGGATTTGGCAACAATGAGGTTTATCTGAACGATCCGGCCACAGGGCCACGAACTGTATCCTTTGAAGAATTTGATGAGGGGTACACGGGTATTGTGCTCGTGATGGAACCTAGCGATGAGTTTGAGCCGGGTGGGCAAAAGCCAAGTGTCGTCTCTGCCCTCAAGAGTCGATTGATGGGATCACTGGGTGCATTACTCTATTGCGTGTTGGCTGGTTTCTTATTGGTCATCCCAAATTTGGCGTTACCTGCCTTCAGCCAAATCTTTATTGACAATGTGTTGATTGAAGGACGCGATACGTGGTTGCCATATATCTTGGCAGGCATGATAGCGGTCGTTGTTCTTCAGGGAATGCTGACCCTCTTACAATTGCGTTATTTGAGAGCACTCCGAATCAAATTAGCGGTCAGTTTGTCGAGCAAATTCATTTGGCATGTATTGCGGTTGCCCGTCAGTTTTTATGCTCAGCGGTTTTCTGGAGAAATTAGCAGCCGAGTGCGACTGAATAACGAGGTTGCTGGCGTGCTATCAGGTCAACTGACTATCACGCTCATCAGTTCTGTGATGGTGATTTTCTATGCGATCGCCATGTTTTATTACGATGTGACGATGACGTTGATTGTCATTGCCTTTGCCGCCATCAATGTGATTACGCTGCAGTGGGTATCACGCAAGCGAGTTGATGCCAATTTAAGGCTTGCTCAAGAATATGGTAAGGCGGCTGGGATTGCGATCGCCGGACTCCAGAGTATGGAGACCTTGAAAGCATCTGGTATCGAGTCAGATTTCTTTGCTCGCTGGGCTGGGTATTACACCAAAGCAGTCAATGCCCAACAGGGTTTGGGCTTATTGAATCGACTGGTTGGTGTGTTGCCATCGTTACTCTCTGCACTTGCTAGTCTTTCTCTCTTGGTCATCGGGGGATTGCGCATTCTGAATGGAGATTTAACCGTTGGCATGTTGATCGCGTTTCAGCTGCTCATGCATAGTTTCCAAGGCCCGGTCAATCGCCTTGTGCAGTTTGGGAGCACCCTTCAAACCCTACAAGGAAGTCTTCAGCGGCTGGATGATGTTCTCGGCAATGATATCGATAGTGAATTACAGCAGCGTAATCCACCATTGTCATCATCAGTTACCCCATCCATAACAGGAGGGATGCCAGCCATTCCAAAGCATCCGCGACTTCACGGCTACGTCGAATTAAAAAACGTTACGTTTGGCTATAGCACCGCCACCGCGCCGCTTATTGAAGACTTTAGCCTGACGATTCAACCCGGACAGCGTATCGCCTTTGTCGGAGGCAGCGGTTCCGGCAAATCGACAGTTGCAAAACTCGTTGCCGGGTTGTACAAACCTTGGTCTGGGGAAATTTTGTTTGATGGAGTGCCCCGTTCTCAGGTACCGCGATCGCTCGTTACGAGTTCCGTTGCGGTGGTCGAGCAAGACATCTTGCTGTTTGCAGGTACGATTCGAGACAATTTGACCTTGTGGGATACCACCGTACCGGATTCGGACATCCGCCGCGCATGTCAAGATTCGGCCATTGAAGATGTGGTGCTGTCTATTCCCTGTGGTTATGATGCAGAGCTACTAGAAGGAGCCACGAATTTAAGCGGTGGGCAACGGCAGCGGCTGGAAATTGCACGAGCATTGGTAAACAACCCGTCGATTTTGATTATGGATGAGGCAACGAGCGCCCTTGATACTGAAACAGAAAAGATCATTGATCTCAATCTGCGGCGACGGGGATGTACCTGCCTGATCGTGGCGCACCGACTTAGCACCATTCGAGACAGTGACGAAATCATTGTGTTGGACTATGGCAAAGTCGTGCAGCGAGGCACCCATGATGAGCTGTGGCGTCAAGGGGGGCACTATGCAGACCTCATTCGCAGTGAGGGAGGTTCCCTGGCTGAGAAAGTGCCCACATAGTTCATCCACTGATTTTCATTGAAGGATTAGCGAACACACATTGCACTCAATCATCAACAGCACCGCATCAAGGATGGTTTGCCTCTATGACGACGAATCTCATCACGAATGCCTCCATCCCTTTTGACATGGATATTCACCACGTCAAAGGGAATGAACCCATTCTGCTCAACAAACCCGACATCGCTTGGCGAGTGAAACATGGGGCGATCGCCATCTTTGCTGTTCGAGTGCGCAACAACAGTCCTGAAGGAGAACGGCGCTATCTCTTTACCGTAGAATCGGGCGGAACATTATTTGGCTATCCAACTGACGATCAGCCGAATCACCTAGGTCTGATTGCTGTCGCCCTAGAGCCAAGCGAACTCCAGCCTGTCGATTTAGACTACAACGGCCCAGAACCAGATTTAGCAACTCTCAAACAATGGGTCGATCCCTGGATTCAACAAATTGGGACAATTCGCGGCTGGCCTCAGATGTCGGACTCCGTTTCTCCCCCCGATACGAACTACGTCTCCATGATGTCTGGCCAAGTTTGCGTCCCAGACGACAATCAAGTCCTGTGGGTCAAAATGCAGGAAGGCACGACCTTTTGGATGGGAGATGAACGGTTCCCGGTGACAGGCTATTTGGGATGTTTCCCAATTGGTCAAGCCACCTGTTTGCGCGCAGACAAAAATGTCGAGTTTTTTGCCCGAGCCACTGATCGGGTCAAAAGCAAAATCATCATTGTGAAAGGAATTGCGCAACTGCATCGTTATTTCTTGGCGTATATTGAGCAACTTGAAGAAGCAGAACTCGAAGCAACCGCAAAACGCTTTCAACAACGGCTTGCATTAAATCAGCGGGTGACGGATACGACGATTCAGAACCTGGCCACCGTTCTGACAGTCGAGGATGACGACTATTTGCGAGTCGAAGAACCATTGCTCATTGCTGCTGGAGCAGTTGGCAATGCCTTGGGCGTTAAGATCCAGCCACCGATGCAGTCAGAGAATACCAACCGAGTCAAGGAGCCATTAGAGGCGATCGCCCGCGCATCTCGACTACGAATGCGAAATATTTTGCTGCGTCAAGACTGGTGGAAAAAAGACGGTGGTCCCATCCTTGCCTATACCCGAGACACCCATTCTCCCGTTGCGTTATTACCCACAAGAGACGGAGGCTACGAGCTGTTTGATCCCGTTCAAGCAGGATTTGCCCAAGGGAATCGAAATGGAATGAATGGCAGCGGTATGTCTATAAATGCCAATGCTGGAGCAATCCAAATTGGCATTGGCTCATCTAGGGTTCCGATCCCATCGCGCACTCAAATGCAGCTGACCACCCGTATCCAACAGCCCACGACAAAAATTCAGCCTGTGTCGTCCTCCCAACATCTACTAGCAGGAACCAATGGCCACGTTCGCGTCAATGCAACGATCGCCCAGCTAGTGGAACCCGTTGCCTACATTTTTTATCGCCCATTGCCCGATGGCAAACTCACCGCGCTCGATCTGTTGAAATTTACGTTTCAAGGGCGGCGAAACGACCTCATCATGTTGATGCTCACAGGCGTAGCCGCAACGCTCATGGGCATGGTGGTGCCTCAGGCAACCGCAGTATTGGTCGATACAGCCATTCCCTTTGGTGATAGCAGCCTTATCACACAAATGGGCATTGGACTTTTGGCGGCAGCCTTTGGAGGGGCAGCGTTTCAATTAGCTCAGGCGATCGCCTCCATGCGACTTGAAACTGGCTCAGACACGTCATTGCAAGCTGCCGTATGGGATCGTCTGCTGAAATTACGCACAACCTTCTTTCGCCAATACTCGATTGGCGATTTGAGTTCACGGGTTTCCGGGATCACAGCCATTCGCAGAACGCTGAGTGGAACCGCTCTACAATCTATCTTCTCTGGCTTTTTTGCCCTCCTCAATCTGGGGTTACTGTTCTACTACAGCAGCCGACTCGCCTTCCTTGCTCTAGTCGTCGCGTTAGTTGTCATGGGATTCACAGTCATCACAGGCGGCATGTTGGTGCGAAGACACAAGCCTCTTCTCGCAATGGAAGGAGAACTGTACGGTTTGATTGTGCAGCTAGTCAACGGTGTGCCCAAGCTTCGCATTGCAGGCGCAGAAGAACGTGCCTTTGCCTTCTGGGGACAGAAATATGTGCAGCAGTTGCGCCTACTCCTCAGCACCCAACAGTTGGAAGATGCCATTGCTGTGTTCAATACGGTTGTGCCAATATTGACAACAGTGGCTCTATTTTGGGTCGCCAGCACGCTCGTCGGTTCTTCTGGTATGAGTTTTGGGCTAACAACGGGTAGTTTTCTGGCCTTTAATGTGGCGTACGGAACCTTCATTCGAGGCGCAGCCAGCCTCAGTAATAATGTTTTGGATGTGCTGGAAATCGTTCCAATTTGGCAGCGATCGCTCCCTATCTTGGAAGCAGAACCGGAAGTAGACAACGATAAAGCGGATCCCGGTCGGTTGACTGGGCGGATCAAAGTGGATCATGCAACCTTCCGATATCGAGACGATGGCCCACTCATTCTCCAAGACGTCACCATTGAAACGAAACCGGGTGAATTTATTGCACTCGTTGGCCCTTCAGGCTCAGGAAAATCCACGATTTTTCGCCTCTTACTTGGATTTGAAACACCCCAATCAGGCACTGTTTACTTCGACGGACAGGACTTGTCTGGATTGGATGTGTCTGCGGTGCGTCGCCAATTAGGAGTCGTCCTACAAAATGGGCGCATCAACGCAGGCACAATTTTTGAGAACATTGCAGGCGGTGCTCTAATTTCGATTGATGAAGCCTGGGAAGCCGCAGAAATGAGCGGCTTAGCGGGGGATGTCCGCGCCATGCCCATGAACTTACATACGGTTGTGAGTGAGGGCGGTGGCAACTTATCGGGTGGGCAGCGTCAGCGATTGGTCATTGCCCGTGCTCTGGCACTCAAGCCCAAAATTTTGCTATTGGACGAAGCCACAAGCGCCCTAGACAACCGCACTCAGGCAATTGTCAGTGAGAGCTTGGATCGGATGCAGGTAACCCGCATTGTTGTCGCTCACCGACTGAGTACAATTCGCAACGCAGATCGCATTTATGTGCTGGAATCAGGGCGTGTTGTTCAGGCTGGGAGCTTTGAAGAATTATCGAAGCAAGATGGGTTATTCGCTCAATTGATCAAGCGTCAGTTGGCATGAGGATATCAACAACTGTTACTGGGGCAACGAACTATCCAGGCAAATCAATTTCTATCTAACTCACTAACTCATGAGTATTCGGGATAGTGGGGCACCGCAATCGACGGCTATTTTGATGTGCTGTACATCACAAGTGAGGGTACTATGAGTCCTAACGCCCCCGGAGTCGTTTCTAAACCGTATTGCTATGCATAGTGATGGGACAACCTATTATCCGACGCGTTCGTTTATTAGATTTCAAGCAAAGAACCAGCTCATTGCAGAATTAATGAAGGGTCAAGAATTAACTGTTGTGAGCAGACTTCGAGAGTTGGGTGTAGCTCCCATTCTAGAATCCAAGCCTGACGATAAGGACGGATCCGCAGAGTCCCTCAACGACAGTAAAACTCTTGCAACCAGTGGATTGAACACCTCAGCAACAACACCGTTTTCAGTGGATGAAGAACTCTTTGCCGAAATCTCCTCAACAGCATTTCATGCTGAACATCATCCAGAACTTTATCAAGGAACCTCATCACAGCAAGAGGTGATGGCCATTGAACGAGCGATCGCCAATGAGATCGTATCTGCATATCAACGAATTCTAAACAATCGCACCGACAAAGACATTCAGAATTTGAACGCATTGCTCTAAACAGAATTTGCTCGACAGTCTCATGTACCATCTCCATAAGCCTTCTGCATGAGGGGAAGTGAGCTTTGCAGGCAAAACTTGCACTTCCCCGTAGATTCATGGTCAGTAGCTCGGTAAATTAATCAGTAGCTCGGTAAATTAAGCTGTGAACTCATGCGTTGGCTCAGCAACGCCTCGTCCACATGGGAAAAAACTCACATATGAATGACGTGATTGTGGCAAACCATTCGTCACTGGTGTTTACCCAGCGACTCATCAATGGCTCTGACCGTGAAAGTCAACTCACGCTGTCGCTCACGGCCGATGAGCGCACCAAAACTCGACGCTATGTAGAAACAGACAACGGGCAAGGCGTGTACCTGAGACTGCCAAGAGGTACTGTCTTACACCATGGTGATGTATTATCGACTGCGCCTGATATCGATACAGCCCCTGATATCGATACAAACCCTGATGCCAATACAGACCCAAAGGAACATGCACACTTCATTCAAGTGATTGCAACGGCAGAACCTGTGATGACTGCTTATGCTGAAACCTCTCTTGAGTTACTGAAAGCCGCCTATCATCTAGGTAATCGTCATGTACCTGTAGAGGTGGCGACTCATTTTTTGCGGTTGAGCCCTGACCCAGTATTGAAACACATGCTCGTCCATATGGGCTTAACCGTGATTGATGAGGTACGACCTTTTGAACCAGAAGTCGGAGCCTATCATCATCACTAGGTCCTAGTGCAGTGTCGAGCTTTAGGCGAGGGGTTAAACAGGCCATGATGATTGAATAGTGCTAATTTTCTATCCCCTGGGAGAGTGTAGAGCGTGGAAGCAAGATTGACTGATGCATCAGTAAAGCCTGACCCAAGCGTCAATCGCTCGAGGTCGATGAGCTTGCTTCATTTGCTTCAAATAACAAGTTCTGCCTTACCCGTTGGAGCCTACAGCTATTCAGAAGGATTGGAGAGCTTGGTACAGGCTGGAGATTTAACCAATGCTGAGGCGTTGCAAGACTGGGTTCAAAGTGAACTCCTGTGGGGATCAATTCGTGTGGAAACAGCGATCGCCCTCCGCATTTACCACGCAGCAACCCGGCTTGATATTGAGCACGTATCCTATTGGAATCAATGGCTATCCGCAAGCCGAGAAACTGAAGAATTACGAGAGCAAAACTGGCAAATGGGGCGCGCCCTAGTCCGTCTTCTGCTTCGCTTAGAATCAGACAACCTGTCTCCTAACATGAAGCAAATGTTGTGTTTGATGCCGTCTGATGATGCGTCAGCGATGGCAAAAGCCAATGATGAAACTAGCAAAACGACGAACTATGTCACGGCTTTTTCAATTGCCGCCGTTCACTATCACATCGAGGTCGAGGATATGTTGCTTGGCTATTTACACAGTTGGGCAAGTAATCTCGTGAGTGCAGGCATCAAACTCATTCCCCTGGGGCAAACAGCAGGTCAGCAGGTTCTCTCAGGACTCTATGCAGATATAGAGCATGCTGCTCAACAGGTAATGACTATGCCTGATGATGACCTGAGTAGCTGCACGTGGGGATTGGCGACCCACCCCTACCCCCTAATCACCCTCTCAACCCATGCACCCTGATCACCCATGATCCGTCGCGACCACTTCGTCCCACTCGACGCCACGAACCCGTCCGCAGTCGGCGCCGAGACCACGGGATCGAACGAACACGCGGCGACACCCGTCGACGCCGCCTCGTGAGTCGTCGCGGTCTGCCGACCGTCGCCGTCTTCGACGCCGACCTCCCGACCGGCCTGGCGTTCGCCCGGTCACTCGGCCGTCGGGACGTCCCCACGATCGTCTTCGGACACCGGCCCGACGTGATGACGCGTCGGTCGCGGTTCGTCGATGCGTTCGAGGAGTGTCCGACCGTCCTGTGGAGCGACGAGTTCACCGAATGGTTGGTCGATGGGTTGGGACGGGGCGACATCGACCTCGTGGCGCCCACGTCCGACTACGTCGCGTTCAA
>JBCCWF010000041.1:0-22128 GCA_039194035.1 Cyanobacteria bacterium P01_E01_bin.6
CAAGTACAAAAACGGTGATGTGGGGCGCGACGCGCCCCACATCACCGTTTTTAATCAACCCGCACAGCACTATATTCAAGATGAGCTGGTAATGGTTTCGACCATGACAATGCAATCGCGCCCATTGCGTTTTGCCGTATACAATGCTTCATCAGCCGCATTCAATAGTTCTAAAACGGTTCGACCATGTGGCACTAACGAGACTAATCCCACAGATGCGGTAATCGGAGGTAACACCTGCCCTGCATGATGGAGACGAAGTTCTCGAACGATATTGCACAAACTACTCAAGCGCCGTTGAGCAATGTCAGCATCCGTCTCGGGAAGGACGATAACAAACTCTTCTCCACCATAGCGACAGACGACATCACACACTCTCACATGACTGCTCATCAGTAGGCTAAACTCTCGGAGTACTTTGTCACCTGCGGCATGGCCATAGGTATCGTTAAATCGCTTGAAGTGATCAATATCGACCAATGCAATGCTAAGGGATGTTTTTTGGCGTGTAGCTCGGTGAACCAGCTGTTCCAAGGATTCTTCGAGATAGCGGCGGTTGAACGCTCCGGTTAATTGGTCGCGGATGCTTCGTTCTTCTAAGTGATCGCGCATTTTGATGTTGGCGATCGCCAGGGCGATGCGTTCAGCAATCGTATCAATCAGCTCTTGAAGCTCATCCGTAATTGTCCCAGGTGCAAACCCTCCCCAATAGAGCAAGCCATGGGTCATGCCTTGGGCGCTCAATGGCCGACAGACATGCTCTGTATCAGCCGCGGCCGTTCTCAGGTGGTGACACGCAATATTCTGAGGATTGCTTCCACAAAAACGATAGGGTTTTCCCAACCGCAAGGCCCAGCAATCTGTAATTTTGAAGATCGGCGCACTGAGATGTAAGCCACTATTCCAGCCTGCGGCACAATCTAGCATGCTGCTACTTTCGTCTAAGGAATAAATAACGCCAGAACCATCTTGGAAAAAAGCAGACAGGATATTGGGGGCGATCGCATAAACTTCATCCACTCGCAGGCAGGTTTGTAAGCGTGCATTCAGTTCATCGAGCAATGTAATTTCTTGATTTCGCCGTTCCAGGCGTTTCTTTCCGTCTTGCAAGAATTGCAGCGTATCTTTTGTGTTCGTCACATCTTTGATGGAATAGACAAAGCATTGTTGTTCTGCCTTCAAAACCACACATGTTACGGATATCGTTCTGTGCGAGGTTGTATGCTCCTCACTTTCTTGGGCAAGCAGCAGCTCATTATTTCGAAATAATTCTCCCTCAAATGTTTCGGCGCACTTGCTAGAAAATTCGAGCACTGCTGGATCCATAAAGAGGCTGCTTATCAAATGCCCATCTAATGGCGTATTTGGTTTTCCAAAAAGCTGTTGAGCTGCTGAGTTGGCTAACAGAATACATCCCACGACGTCAGTAACGACGACTCCATCCGCCAAGCTATTGATGAGGCGATCGCGGTATGTCAACGATTCAGTCAAGCGATGCAGCGATAGTGTTGTGCTATTCAATTTCTGCCGCATGTCCCGCCGTTCTGTCATACAGGCAGTCACATCTTCGAGTAGCAGCAAGAGGCAGTTATCCTCGTATCCAATATGAAGATCAAAGTATCCATCAGCCCCCTCTTTCGCGTAGGCCAATCCTTTTAGATCAAAATTTGTTTGTGCCTGCGACAGTATTGCAAACAATACGGCTTCTAGGCCAATAATGTCAGGAAATGCCAACCTTACGTCTTTGTCCGTTTCGATGTTCTCTGGAGAAGCTGAGAATGCTCGCACCCCTGTAGAGAAGTCGATAATCTGCAAATTCTCATCGAGAACAACATATTCAACAGTGCGCAGCATTTGCAGCTGCTCAACCAGACTGCCAATCATGAGTGACAAGTACCTGAGCAAGAGACATCAATAAGCTATCTACATTTTTCCCGGTTTTCGCTGGAGTTATATGCATCGACTGATCTTCCAAAAATATCAATTATTCAGATGTCAATACTCCGTTAGGGTACTTTCTTTGAGAATATTACGCCTGCTTTGTATCGATCAACAACAGTTGAATTCTGAAAATACGTGAATGGAAAAGGCTCAAGAGGGCGCTAGCACCTGGTTAAGGTTGCTTTATTCTATAGCAGCGCAATAAAAATAATCACTCTACTCACTCATTTTCAGTCGTTTGGAGAAACGATTGAGAACGGTTTCTTTCGGAAGCCTCAAATAGCGTGGTGTCAAACGCCGCATTGACTATCATCACAACTTGGCAAACTTCTCAGATTCGCTACGAAGAAATGAGTGATTGAGGCGTGCTGAGCGCGCTTCAATCGCTCATTTCTTCGTAAACTTTGCCAAGTCGTGTATCATTATGATTCAGTAGCCTTTACTATTCCCTTTCGAGATGCTTGTTCTCGCACTGTCGTTAAGGTGCGATCGTTTTGGCAACTTCTTTAAGACAGACGTATTTTTGAGACGGACGTCTATAGTCAAGAACCCTATACTCTGAGTTTCTACTGAACAGCTGTAGCGGAGTAAAAAATACGACCACGATTGAAGGGCGATCGCCCCAAAGGATTCCGTTCACATCAGCCATTGTTAGGTTGGAATCGCTACAGAAATTCTGAGTAATCTATGGAATTATTGACTCAAATTCCAGAAAACATTGCCTATGCTGACAACAAAACATCACATCGATGCTTGTTACTTAAATACACAATACAAGCATTCGTTTAAGTTTATTGTTGTCTAGCCAAGATACGTAACATCTGCAAAAGCGGCGTACTGATTTGGATGATATATAACTTCAACTTTCACCTCAAAAATTTACGCTAGCTCCATATTCCGAAATCTTTGTTACGATCTCTATGTCAGCATCATTCAGTTGTATATGTTTTAGGGTGTTGCTGTTCTAATGAAAAGTTAAGAATTCATAAGTATCGCATAAGTAGCGCATCACTGTCACAACATAAGCTCTTTGTGATTCGGACTTTAAAAAGCTTCTGTCTTGAATTTTACGTTTCTTGCTTGGAGTCTGTTCGTTTTCTCGGTTAGGTTTAGATTCGACCTTTAAGTTCACTTCTACAGCTCGGTAATTTCTCTCTTCTAAAGAGAATCAAAAGCACTCACACTATTAATCAAAAGCTTTTGAATCGGTTATGTCTTTTAACAAAAATTGGAATAAAATCATGAATACGTGTCCTTGCTGCTCCGAGACAATGCTGCGCCATACACGCCAGGGTCAGATCTATTGGTTTTGCACCCATTGTCATCAGGAAATGCCAAACTTGTCGTTGGCGATCGCGGCAAATGAGCATCGTCGAGCAAAATTGGATAGTTTGAATTCAAGCAATGAGCTTCTTAAAATGCTGTAATACTGACGGTTAAAAAATTAATCACTCATTGTTTTGTTTATGGAGAAGGGAGGCACAGCGATATTGTGCCTCCCTTCTCCATAATTTAGATATTGCTGTTAGGGATCTGCAATTAAATAACCTCCCACAATTAGGCGACCCTGCCATAGGGGCGCACGGCTGTGCGCCCCTATGGCTACGGTTGGTATGTTATTAATCTGCAACTTTCTTAGAGAGAATAGCTCATGACATCATCCATCGCGATGAGCAGTCAGGAACTTTTTCGAAACACCATTATTTCTTGAATATGCTAGCCGCAGCATCGATATCGCAAGAGAGAAACCATCAATAACTTTTGCGATTCATGGGATTTGTAATCGAAATAAGCGATTGAACATACACATCCATAGCATGTCACACGCCTAAAGAAAGGTGACGTGTTCCAAAGAAACATGTCATGTATTTCAGTAGCCTTGAAAATCGTAAGACATCAATTCATTATTTATCCTACCCGGCTTATAACTTAATCCGGGTAGAATTTAACGAGATTCTGGGGCGCTCCGCGCCCCAGAATCTCGCCTTAATATACAACCCTCCGACTCAACATGTTTATTGTTGTAGCCTGCAAAATAGGAAATACACTGACGAATGAATTTACCGCTGGTTCTTGACTTGGCTCTTGGCCTTATCTTTGTCTACCTAACGCTCAGCTTGCTAGCGTCTGAAGTTCAGGAACTGATTACCACTCTGTTGCAGTGGCGAGCAGAGCATTTAAAAAAGTCGATTGAGGTATTGTTTTCTGGTGAAAGAGCCGATGATCTATCCGGATCTGATTTGGCAGATCGGCTTTATGAGAACCCACTCATTGCCGCATTGAATCAAGAAGCCAGAGGCCCATTTGCTACTTTTTTCCGGCTCCTGAATCAAAATATGGGGCAAACCTATCGATTCATTACTCGGACACGCAACGTATTTGGGCGATACAAAAGTGGGCCGTCTTACATTCCAGCGCATACTTTCTCAGCTGCAATGCTCGATGATTTAGGCGTTGAGGCAATTAGTCGTCAAAAGAGCCAAGAAACTTTGGAGCTTTTCATGGAAGAAAAGCTAAAGCTCATTGCCAAACTTTTGGAAGAGTTGCGGAATCAGTCTGGGAATCAATCGTTACTGATTAATGAATCCAATGAGTTGATCGCGCGCTTGGATACCTATCGTCAGGATCTTGCCGATAGCCGGATCAACTTTCCTGTGGCGATCGCCGATGCCGCTGACGAACTGATTCAATTCGTTTCAGGAATTGATGCTGTATTTGGGAAAAATCCAACCTATGAGAGCATTGTTCACGATCGTCTGCCATTTATTAAACAGGCGATCGCCACACTCAAGACAGAACCTACCGTTTCAGAAGTCATTGATTTGATTCTGGCGAATAAACAGTACTTACCTCAGCAACTCCAACGCAACCTCAAATCGCTATCTCATAAGGCTCAACATAAGGCTCAATCCTTGACTGACGGAGTTAACTACTTAGAAGACGAGGTCAGTGCATGGTTTGATCGTGCAATGGAGCGATCATCTGGAGTCTATAAGCGGAATGCAAAAGGAATCGCCGTTATCCTGGGATTTTTGATTGCGGTAGCTGCGAATGCGGATACAACCTACATTGTCGACCGCCTTTCAAAAGATACAGTGCTCCGCGAAACAATTACTCAAGCAGCAAATCAGATTGCGGCTCAGCCAATGACAACAGCGGCTCAATCTGAAGATGGAGAGATGCAAACTGAAAGCATCGATGCGATTCGCGATGCCGTGAATGATAGTCTGGAAACTCTACCGCTGCCGATTGGCTGGAATTCAGTGATCTTAGACGATCAACTGGCTCAATCGTCCAATTGGCGATTCCCAATTCTGCGGCGACTGATTGGTTGGCTCATTACCGGGGTGGCCATCTCCATGGGAGCCTCATTCTGGTATGGCATCCTCAACAAGGTGTTTGATATCAAAAATACAGGCGGCACATCAAAAGAATGAAATCATTGGCTTGAGTCATCCATGAATGCTTGCTTTTCCTATTGTGACTGGCTCAGGAAGAAACGTTACGTCACAAAATAGCGTTACATCACAACAACCATCGCTAGTTGAAAAGCCACTGAAAAAAGCTTTGATGGGTCAGAATCTCGAGCACAAGGAGTGCAGTAAAGCCAATCATGGCAAATCGACCATTGATGGTTTCTGCATAGGTAGTCCATCCAAATGCTGGCTCTGGCTCCTCTACAAGTTCTTCATTCGTTAGGGGGGCTTGAGTTTGGGATATAGGGGATACTTCGTCAGTTGTCATTGTTGGTGTATGTTCGTCGGGTTGATTATCAGACATCTGTTGCTTCTCTACCATTACGCGTCTCTCCTTCCAACTATCCAGCATTAAAAATAAGCTACAACTCACCTATTTTGCGTATTTTTGTGGTTTTCTCCCGTCGGGGGTGGGGGACAACCACGCAATTGAAATAGCTAACAGCTTAGCTGATTCTGTACTCTGAGAATCATCGAACAGAATCGAGATAGAGTCCATAAATCTGCAGGTTTGACTGTCGTTTCATGCCTGTCGGTCTATTTCATGTCTATCGTTTTCATGTCTATCGTTCTGTTGCTTTAAACGATACAAGCCTCAAAAATCATGCGTTAGAATCTCCTTCCCTCGACGATAGATTTCACGAGCGTAGTCGGTCCACGTGCCTTGCCCCCAATATCTAAAACAACTTGTTTGCAATAGGAGGTTGTGCAGAAGGGCATTCCGATACCGATGTTGCTGTGTCAACGGAGTATCCGCGTCGGATACGGCATCTTTCTTCAACAGCGGATCGATCGCCTCATGAAACGCTTGACTCAACTGATTGAGGGGAGTGGTGACATTCTGATACCCATCGACCCAGCTAATGTCGCTTGTCCATGAACTGCCATTCAGGCTGAAGTTTGCGTCTTCATGTTTGATGGCTTGAATGACATCACGTAATTGCTCTGGAGTCACGTGATCAGGGTTGATGCGTTGCCAAATACGATGTTGTTGGGAGGGTTGACACGCAGGAAAATCTTGTTCTGACACTCCTGATGCTGTCAGAAATTCTAAGTATTCCGTTCCAGTCATTCCGACAACGCCCTGAGTGCCACCGAATTGATCGCGTATCTCATACCAGGCATTGCGATAGGCTGAAGGGAATTCGTTCATCATGACACCGCCATTCTCTCCATCGCTAATTTGCGTTACCAGCGGTGGGATTGAGGTGTTCGCGAGGGGCCGATGTCCATAGGTTTTTGCTTCATAGTAAGGCTGCATTTGCCCGACTAACTTCGTATCTGATCCCTGCGTTTTAATCAATGCTGTAATGCTAACGTTCTCTCCTTGAGAGTTATGAGCCACAAGGCGATGTGGAATATAGGGATCTTGGAGGGATGTCCCGTCTGGCAACTCAACGGTGTGTTCTTGCAGAAGTAACCATCGATAGCCGCATTCTTTGAGTGCTTTGATAAATGCATAACAGGTATCTGGATCGTTGGGGAGATGCATCTCAGGAGGCGAAAATCCTCGAACACGAGCTAATGCATTCCAGCCAAACAAACTCGCAAAGTGATGCTGCCAAGCACGAATATGGAGGACGATATCAGGAATAGGTGTTGATGGAACAACCGCATGGCTCCACATGGTGCCTAGCCATTCAACATGGTTTTGATAGGTGGGGTCACAGGTGATGCGTCGAAGATTGTCGAGGATGTCTGTACGCCCCATTTGCCGTAGTCCCCACAGCAAATTGCCTGAATAATCAAGCATGATGCGTGGATTACATCCTTGATTAATTAAATCTGGGATGAAATCAGCAATCCGGCTGTAGCAATAGGAAAAAGTCCCGGCGTTGTGGTTATCCCCTTCGTAGGGGTGCTCAAACATGTATTGCAGGTTGCAGATTAAGGCTCCTGATGTTCCGGCTGGAATCGTCGGCTGGTGCATGTGGAGGGCGATCGCAAAAGCCGCTGATATTTGATCGAACTGGAGATTGCTGTGAGGATGAAATACAGGTGCATCAGACTGAGTCACTTGTTGCAGCTCGTGTTCCCAGCCTGAGATGGTTGGTAGTCCGTCAATCAAATCTTCCAAAGCAGGCAAGCCCTCCCAGTCGGTTTTTTCTGAGGATGAAAGAACGTCAATGATTTGAGACACCATAAACCTTTTTTACCAAATACGACGCTATGGAATGTCATCCAACGAAGCATCGTTCAGGGCTGATGAGCAGAACCATTGAATGGGTTCCACTATCCAAATCATGCCCTGCTAATTACTTACAGTTACGACACTTACTTAGTTTTAGAGTACTGTGAAAGTTTATCGCTGACGCGCTTTTTCACCACTAAATCGGCATTTTTGTTTTTCTTAACTTTCTCAACAGTTCTCGTATCTTGAGAACTGTGAGGGTAGTCTAACTGTGACGACACTCTTATCAACCGTCATGAATATTCGGTGGTGGTCAATAGATAAGGGACTTGCTAGAAAATAAAGTACCAATCGACGTTCTAGTAGGTGCTGACATTATTTTGTTTCTACCCTCATGAGTCTCACACCAGATCAGTTTCGAACCGCTAATTACCGTGCTCGAAAAGTTGCCTACGACGCATGGCATCGGGGCCAAAGCAAAACCCAAATTTTGCGATCGCAACTTGGTTTCCACAATTCAAGAGAAACGCGTCCATCGGTGTGCCAAGGGTGCGAGCATTATCATGGAATGTTCTATGGACAAAACCGAGAAACGCGAACATTCCTCACCTGTGGCTTTCATCCCTATGGATGGCACCACCTCACGCCATGTCCCGATTGGCAGGGTAACGAGCACAATACTCATGTTGGATGACTCACGAAAGCATTCATTCATCTGGATGGGCGGCTTATGACTTAATCCAGGGAAAATTTAACGGGATTCTGGGGCGCTCCGCGCCCCAGAATCCTGCCTTAAGAGACAAAACTGGTGGACTATGTGTTTTATGCCTGAATTTCCCGTGAAGGAACACAAAATGGCAGAATAAACCTATTGCGCTAGGCGAGAGAGACTATCAGAGTGGGTCACCTACAGCAGCTTTCTCCCTAGTTAATTGAACACCGAGGGGATCAGAACGGACATGCTCAAGCGAATTGTCGCAGTTGTTTTAGTAGTGTTGAGTGTCAGCTTACAGGGGTGTGTTTCTACGGGAGCGGGTCTCAAAAGCTATATCGATGCTTATGATGGCTATGAATTTGCTTATCCAAATGGATGGGTTGAAATTAAAGTTCCAAATGGGCCTGATGTGGTGATTCATGATTTCATCGATCCGTCTGAGAATGCCAGCGTCATTATCGGTGATGTTCCTGAAGGCAAGACATTAGAAGAGTTGGGAACGCCTAGTGAGGTCGGCCAACGCTTAGCGCAGCGCGCCATTTCGTCTGAGGATAGCTCTCGAAAAGCTGAGTTGATTGGTGCAACTTCGCTAGACCGTGGGGAGAGTACCTATTATCTGTTGGAATACGTCGTGCAGTTGCCTGAACAAACTCGCCATAACCTCTCAAGTGTGGTTGTTCGTCGAGGCAAACTCTTCACCTTTAACGTGTCCACCACCGAAAATCGATGGCAGCGCCTTAGCGACAAATTTAAGCAAGTGGTGACGTCTTTCTCGGTATATTAATGGGTGGCTCACCAGGAGACCCTATTTAGAGCCGAGTCAGAGTCGAGAATTACAGTAAGACCAAAAAGCTTATGTGGAAGGGCAGAATTGATGCCCCTCCACATAAGCTTTCTAGTATGTTCAACATTGTTTTCCTAAATTATGGCTGTTCCAGCATTTGTGCTTGCGTCTGCATCTCCTGCTCGCCGACGGTTGCTCAATCTCGTTGGCATCGATCCTATTGTCTGCCCGAGTGATTTTGATGAGTCATTGATTACCCTAGAAGACCCGTCCGATTTAGTACAAGCCCTTGCCTTAGAAAAAGCCAAGGTTGTACGACATCAGCTGATGCAAGAAACAGGCTGTGCCATTCCAAACACATCCGAAGCACTTATTTTGGGCTGTGACTCGGTCTTGTGGGTGAATGGAGAAATTTATGGCAAGCCCGAGAACCAGGCAAATGCGATCGCCCGTTGGCAAAACATGAGGGGGAAATCAGGGGGGCTTTACACAGGACACGCGTTCATCGATCCCTATCGACACAAGACGCTTGTGCGCTGTCAAGTAACGCAGGTTGACTTTGCCATGGTGAGCGATCGCCAGATTGAGGCCTATGTTCAAACTGGAGAACCGATGCACTGTGCAGGCTGTTTTGCGCTTGAAGGAAAGGGAGGACTCTTTGTCGAGCGCTTAACTGGATGTCACAGCAACGTCATTGGTCTCAGTCTGCCTCTCTTGCGTCAAATGTTGAGTGATTTGGGCTATGACATCGTAGATTTTTGGCAGCAATGATCCTATTGAAGTCTGACGAAGCCAGAGTTGCCCAATAATTGTTGTCCTTCTTGGCTCAGAAGCAGTGCCGCATAGGCTTCTCCAGCAAGCTGATCAGCTTGACCATTCTCTTTCACAATCACTAAGAGTCGACGCGTGATTGGGTAAGTGCCATTGAGCAATACCGTAGAATTGATTTGATTCCGCTGGGCTGGGCATTGAGATGCAGGCACCAGCGGTGTTTGATGGAGCGCGACAAGCTGGTCAGGCGATTGCCCAATGGCAATTGGTTTCGTTGTACATTGGCCCACCACTTCAGGGGCAGACGCATAGTAGATGCCTCCCAAGTTATTGGATACAGCTCTCAACGCTTCAGTTGTGGTAGAGAGATACGAGGCATTACTGCCAAAAGGAACCTCTCCCAAGACATTCTGTAAAAAGAATTCAACGGTTCCTCCTGATTCTGGGCGGCGAGTGTATGGAGTAATCGGTATATTTGGGCCGCCGACCTGGCTCCAGTTCGTAATCTGGCCAGTATAAATGTCCCGCAGTTGTGCCAGGGTTAATCCAGTCACGTTGAGATCTGGGTGAACGGCGATCGCAATGCCTTCGAGTGCCACTGGAATTTCTTTGAGCGTAAAGCCTCGCTGTTGGGCTGCTTGAATCTCTTCAATCTTAAGAGACCGCGACGATTGAGCAAAAGCCAGCTGATTACTAATCAACATTTGAATCCCTATGCCTGACCCTGGTGCTCCGCCCGTGGGGCTTGTATAGCGGAGCTGAAATCCTTGATGAGCTTGGGCAATAAGTGGATCAAGATCGCGCCGAATGGGTGCCCAAGTGGTGCTTCCTCCATAATTGAATAACCCGGTAGGCACATTGGCCACAGCGGAAAATGTCGGAGCGGAGCTAATGCCAGAACTCACAACACCGGTTGTTTCACTGGATGACGATATTGCTGTGATTGTATTGGGGGCGGAAGAATCGGCATGAGGGCTAAATTGTTTGGTGAGAAACCACACACCGACACCTAGTAGTGATGTTGTAATCAGAAGCGCAGCAATTAGAATTGGGACGTCTTTTTTTTTCGTCATGGGTTCAGATCTCTACTATGGACTGTCGTTTGTGTGTGTCGTTCGTTGGGCAGGCAACTTAATGCTATCAACCATCCTTGCTAAGGAGTAGGAATGAAATAAAACCTCCGAAATATTTTGTTGAGGGGGGCTGCGCTCCCCCCCATCAGCAAAATATTTCGGAGGTTTAGAATTTTATTGCTGAGCAAGTGGCTGCCTCTGTCAGAAATTCCTAACCAAGACGAGGTTGAGAATAGATTTGATCAGTAACTAGCCATAATTAAATGAACCTTCCAAATCCTGTGCCGCCCGCGCAGTGGGCGGCACAGGATTTGTGGTTTTGGTTTTAATGACGTCTCAGTACTTAGCGTCAAGTTACAGAAGTTGATCTAATAGTCGGTAGATTAACAAAAACAAAATTGAGGCGGCTAAGAAAATAAGTCCACCCATCACGGGCAGGAATAACAGCAATATAAAAGGTGATGCGTCAATCGCTTGAAGCATGGAAAAGTTTCCAAATCCCTCAATTAAAAGTGCCCCGATTATAGACACAACCATCAGGATAATTAAATCAGCCTTCTCGATAATGCGGCGAATGATGAAAATGGCCAATCCGATAGCAATTGCGGCGAGTATCCCCACACTCATTAGCGGCATGCCGATGAAGCTAACGAAGGCGATCGCCAACAAACTCATCTCAAACCCCAGGAAAAATGCACCACTAATGATGGCCAATGGATCATCCAAAAATCGAGGTGGTGCTGGAGGAGCCACAATCGGTCGAGCCACAGGTTTTGCTAGGGGCGGTGGGGATTGTGCGACAGCAGGAGACGGTGGCGGTGGGGTTTGAGCGACTGCTGGCGGTGGTGGCGGTGGCGGTGGCTGAATCGACGTATTCTTAGCAGCAGGTGGAGAAGGGGAAGCAGCTTGTTGGCCAGAACTAGCGGATGAAGGTCGATGTTTTAGGGCTGCAGTAACCTCCTCGGCGGACTGAAAGCGATCGCTCGCAGCTGGCAACAGCATTCGATTCAACACCGCCTCTAGCAAATCACTCACCTGGACATAGGTGCGCCAACTCCATGCGTTGCTATACGGATCGTACAACTCCATCGGTTGTTTCCCAGTCAACAGCGTGATGCATGTAACGCCCAGAGCGTAGAGATCGGTTGCTGGATAGACGACTCCCCCTGACATTTGCTCTGGAGGCGCAAATCCCATCGAGTAAATTCCTGTTGAATGGCCTTGTCCCGATCCTTGAGATGAGGTTACCTGCTTGACTGCACCAAAATCGAGCAGATGAATGCGGCCTTTGCGATCGCGCATGATATTGGACGGCTTAATATCTCGATGAATCGAGCCGTTATCATGGACAAACTTCAGCACCTTGAGCACTTCATTCAAAACGGTCAACGTTTCGGCCTCAGAGAACGTTCCCTTTCGCTCCAAGATCTCTTCCATATTCTCGCCATTGATAAATTCTTGAACGAGATAGAAAAATTGAGTGGGCTGATGAGACGATGCAGCTGGTACCACCAACTCGAAGAACGCCAATAGATTTGGAATTTGGGGATGAGGATTGCCCAAATTTTCCAATGCTTCTGCTTCCCGTTCAAACAACTTCTGCGCCAGCTCAAGCTGATCAGGGCTTAAGTTTCCAGACGGTAAGAACTGTTTCACAACACAGTGGCGCATCGTCGGTGTGTAGCGATCGATGGCTAAGAATGCAGCTCCAAATCCGCCTTGGCCTAGCAGCTTAATCGGAACATACCGACCAATGAGAATTTGTGGCATCCCACAAGTGGTGCAGAATTTCTGCTGCACTGTCTTGAGAATATTCTTATTGCTGAGGTCAGGGAATGTATTGCTAGGTCGAGGACACTTGGGACGCGTACAGTAAGTTTCCATAGACTCACGAACAAAGGTCGCAGCTTAAGCCTAGCCGAGACGAAGAACGGCCACAACCACAATATACAGAACAGACACAACCAATCCCATCACCGATTATCCAAATCACCGATTATCCCGCAGTTATTTCAAAGGAGTGGGTTCAATTGGCAACGCCTTAGAAGAAGCGGATGCAGCTGATTTATCGTGGGTCGCGCCACCTGCGTTGTTGTCGTCAGCTGACGGCTGATAATTACTGAACAGAGGAAGAACTTCCTTCAGAAAGGCTTCAGCTGCTTTCGATCGATATCGGCTGGGGTTGACAATGACCGATAGCATTCGGTCGATGACGACTCCATCAATCCGTGCACGATGAAGCACTCCCATCTGCAGTTCTTTTTCAATCGCAGAAATTGAAACAAAGGCAGCCCCAATTCCTGATTGCACGGCATTTTTGATAGCCTCAATGGAATTCAACTCCATCTCAATCTTGAGGCGACGAGCTTCAATGCCACTTCGGCTTAGCACCTGATCAATCACTTTCCGAATTGTAGATTGGGAATCGAGTGCAATGAACTGCAGCTTATATAAATCTTCTTTTTGAATCGTGGCAACTCTCGACAATGCATGAAAAACAGGCAAGATGAGTGCGAGTTCATCTTCTGCATAGGGAATAATCTTTAGAGAGTCTTGAAGTTCCGGGGGCACTTCACCACCAATAATGGCAAGGTCTATCTGTCCATTAGCCACACTCCAAGCAGTTCGGCGAGTGGAATGAACATGTAGCTGAACAGCTACTTCAGGGTATTGCTGCCGAAACCGACCGATCATTCGAGGAAGTAAGTATGTACCGGTTGTTTGACTGGCACCCACAATCAAGGTCCCCCCTTGCAAGTTTTGCAAGTCATCAATTGCCCGGCAGGTTTCTTCACACAATGACAGGATGCGATCGCCATATTGCAATAACAGGTGTCCTGCCTCGGTTAATTGAGCCCGTCGTCCACCCCGATCAAACAGCGGTACATCGAGCTGACGTTCTAGGTTTTGAACCTGCAGACTCACAGCAGGTTGAGAAACATACAAACTATCTGCAGCACGCTTAAAACTTCCCTCGGCCGCGATGGCTTTTAGAATGCGCAATTGATCGAGGGTAAATGGAAGATCAGACATAACAGTCGGTTCCAACCGGATAAACGGGTACAAAGATAAATAGGAGTGCGCGCCAACATAAATGACTCTAAGGATTTTTGCTACATCAAAATCATAAGAATCATAAATCTATTTATAGCAATCACGGTACATCTCTCATTAGCCATCCAGAGCTTTTATTGAAGACGAATACAGTAGCAATGAACTGATAAGTCGTTCTAATAAGCATTGAAGGAAAGGGGAGTCTTTTTGAAGTTAGCACGTAAGCGGACATATCAGATTATCTTATGAAACGGGAAGTAATCCGCAACTTTCTGAATTTACCAGGAATTGTTGGCGTTGCCTTTATAGACGGGCAATCTCGGCCATTTTTTGCTAGCCAGGAGCACACGCTGAACTGTCAGCAAAAAGATGCGCTCTCCCAGGGAGTGCAGCAAATTATTACGACAACACCTCCTAGTGTTGACTGCTTCGAGTTCCAGTTCAATCAGTATCGAATCTATACTCACAAACTCGATCAGAGTAATGTTCTCCTCGTGCTTGCAAATGAAGTACTAGAGTACGCCAGTTACTTTCCATGTCTGACCATGCTGAAACTGGAGTTGCAAGGTGACCTGAAGAAGGCGATCGCCCATTTTCGGATAGCGGTAGGTAATACAACCCTCAAAATACAGACCCAACACTCAGAAAGCTCTGCTCCAAGCCAAGACTCCCCCCCTCAGAAAGAAACAGCTGCTACGCCCCACTCCGCACCTGCCCTCCCTATCGAGGAGCCTCTGTCCACGGCTCAGGTAGCTCAATCCCCAGAGCAATCTAATACGCAAAAACTCTCTCCGATTGCATCGACTCATTCCATCGACTTCCCTGATGGTGTCACGTCGATTGATGCCAATCCCCTCGCGTCAACACTTGTCCAAGAAACGACACAACACGCCTCTCAGTCAGAAGAAATTGGGAACACTACCAATACAAAGGACAACGAGCTCCAAACAGTATCGCTAAAAGAGATTCTCATTGCGCTTAACCAGTTCAGTTCTACGGCCACTCGTTATCTGGGAGCAACGATTGTATCGAACTACTGGAAGGCTACCCGCCCTGCAATTGAGTGGCTCAGCAAGTTTGAGGTTGATCGAAAAGGACACATTGCCTTTGCTTCATCGCTCCCTTCTGATGCACCCCAGACGTTGACCCCAGAACAACATCAATGGCTACGTGAGTGGGTTGCAGAATTTATCCAGCGATGTTCTAAAGTCATCCGAAACTTTTCATCTGTTATTCAGAAAATGGATCTCAGCCCTACTCAGCGTCGTGTTCTGCTGTCCGAATAAACACTAATTCTTGTCATCACACCCCAGAGGTTAAATACGCCATGGCTAAAGTTGTCCGCTTAGAACCGATTGGTCAAGATTCATCCATTGAGACAAATGGCAATCTCCTATCCGTCTTGTTGAATAAAGAACTCGACGTCTTAAAGGAATGTGGCGGTCGTGGCATGTGCGCAACGTGTCACATCTACGTAGAAGACGGCATGGAAGCACTCTCGCCAGTTAGTCGGCGTGAGCAACGCACCCTTGAGGTCATCACATCATGCAAACCAAACTCTCGCCTCGCTTGCCAGTCTCGTGTTCTCGATCAGGGGGTTATTGTCCAGCTTCCTCCAGGAATGTACGTTAATTCCCTTCAAGATATTGAAGCACTGATCGGACGACGAGCTGAACAAAACATGTTGCACCCCATCACCGGACAAATTTTGGTAGAACAAGGCAAGTTAATTACACGCTCAACTCTCAAACAATTGGACGACACCCCCAGTTTCCAAGTAGGTGCTGCCTTTGCAAACTCAAGCGACGCGTAACGTACCGCTGTGATCTAGGGAATATCTTTAAGAATTAGCAGGGGGAAAATGGAGCATCATGTCATCCGTTTCCCCCCTTGCTGATGCAAGGCTAAATTGATTGGCTGTTCATGACTCTTGACCTCAGAGCTGTTAAGTGAGTGGACGTAATTAAAACCAAAACCCCAATCCCTGTGCCACCCGCTGCGCAGGCGGCACAGGGTTTGGAAGAATACGTTTAATTATGGCCATCTACTTAAGCCTCTTCTATCTTGGGAACTGTCATGACAGTTCTCACCATGGTTTGGGGGTCAACAGTGACGTCAATGTTTTGCACCGTGCCAAGCGAAGACATAACGGTGTTTGCCTGTCATCTTCACACACTTAGGTGGTTACGAGCAGGTGTCGAGTCAGGTACGTTCCGTTTAGCTAGCTGCTGCGACTTTTATTGGGTCAGAATTGATAGGCTTTTCCATCTACCCACAGCCTCACTGGGGTCGATATGCCTTGAGACGCTACCTTTATTTCAACCACATAAGAATGGCGATCGCCCGATTGCTGAACTTGGCGAATGCGTTCGTTGATTTCATCGCGCTGTGCTTCGGGAATGTAGTATTGCTCTAGTCCATAGGTGATTCGACTGCCGTAATACACGCCTTTAATAACAACGTGATTCTCCAATACGTCTGATGGATAGGTTGGGTAGACGTGCACCGGGCGCCAAGGTGTCGGCGTTTCATCATTGGGTTGGGAACCAGACTGAACCGATTCAGGCGATTCTAAAACCAAGTAGATGGGTGTTGCTTGGACTAAGTTATCAGGATTGGCAGCAGTTGCACTGACTTGCGCCTCAATGTCATCCCATCCTGGCAATGCTTTCAAGACCTCAATCTGGGAGATATCGTAGCGCAGGGTCACATAGTATCCCTGTAATAGGCTGTAGGGATCGACAGGTGCTGTCTGGAGTATCACGGATGTTCCTGATACATGAGTATAGAGAGCCTGTGCAGGAATTGTCAGGACACAGACGATCTGGAGCGTGAGGGGAAGCCAAAATCGCCAGGATGAAATAGGGCGATCGCCATGCCGTGGTGCAGAAGATGTCATCATCCGTTCTCCTCTGAGTTGATGGCCTGAAGCGATTGACCTGATTGGGGTATTAATGCACGAACATAGCGTTCAAACCATAGCCCGATGACAATAATGCCAATCCCGCAGACTAGGAATGTAAACGACTTGATCAACAATCCTGTTTCATATTCAAAGACTCGACTGATGATTTGCAGAATCAGTAAGACAAACCCAAACCAAAATTGACGGCGATCGCCATCTGCCAGTCCTTCTCGCATCAATCCCGCCGCAATTAAAAACAGCAAGATGTTGAACATCAGCGTTCCCAGCACTAGAAGAGGGGCGATCGCCTCATGCCAAATCACAACTCCTCCCGTCATGGCCAGCATGGCCAGCACAACGATATCTGTCGTGACCAAACGCCATTGGTGTCCGATGCGCGGCCACCCAAGCCAGAGCCAAACGGCAAGCGTTGTGATGACGATAACCACCACATTGATATTTGTCACAAGGGCCATGAATACATCCGCCACGCTTGCCGTGCTAGCCGATGCAGGTATCGAATAATCTTCCCACAGCCCATGAAACGATAGAACGTAGAATAAGCATCCGAGATAAATAATCGTGAGCGATCGCGCGATGGGTCGAAAGACGATGGACTCGTCAGTATCCTCTCGACCATTTTCAGCGCTGATGAATCGGGGCAGTATGTGTTGCCACCCATCGTCAGCGTATGCCCACCAAAGTGCAGATGGCAGGATGAGGGCGATCGCAAGGGTGATGCCAAAAGGATCTTGAACTGTATTCGAGAGTGTTCCTATCGTCAAAGCAAGGGAAAATCCAACGCCAATGACGGTTAGACCAAACACAATTCGAGATCGACACCAATAAGCCAACGGCAGAAATAGGACACCGATGACCAAGGGCATGATGTCAAAAATGTGTCGAATCAGTGGAGCTAGAACGTAAGCATCGTAAGAAATGAACTCGATCCAATAGCCCAATAAGATGAGTCCGAACGCAATCACTGCCAGCGATGTAAGCCTCAATCCATAGGCCATTGTAAGCACGCCAAGACCCCAAATAATGCACAGGCCAAAGGCAGTTCCTCGTTGGTGAAACAGTTGTCCCATGAGCGCAAAGTTTGCCCCCAACACGAGAGCACCACAGATTAACAGGCCGTGGCCTAATCGCTGACGCCATTGGGAACGAGGGAGAGGGGTCTGACTGGATGATGCAGAGCGGGGCGATCGCCAGAGGTAGAATCCGATGGTGTTGACGGCAATCAAGACACCCATCATCAGCATGACTTTGATGGTGCGTGGAATGGCTTGCCAATTTGCGGCCACAAAGGTGATGACGCTAATCCCGAGCAGCACACTTCCCACAATGATTAAGATAGCGACGAAGCGATCGCGCGCATGGCTATCGATTGTGTCGAACTCGTAGCGTTCTGATAGTTGGTGGTAAACATCAGATGAAATCAGCGCGTCTGAGCGCCACTGAGTGGCTTCTTTTCGGAGTTGCCGCCGAAACTTTTCAGTAACCATATTCGTCGCCTTAGCTCTGGTTTTACTGTGGCGAACTTTGGGACATAAGAAAAGCGCGACTATGCCACTTCACGGGGTGTGATAAGTACCTGGACGTAATAAAACCAAAACCCAAAATCTTGTGTCGCCTGCACAGCAGGCGACACAAGATTTTGAAGGTTACGTTTAATTATGTCTGGATACTTATTGACCCATAGTCTGGATACTGATGATCATTTAGATCGACGGCATCGCTCACGCAATTCGATGTCTCTGGACTTGAACATATCGAAACCATAAAAAGGCGATCGCCCCATATCCGTCGTAGGAATTGAGGGCGATCGCCAAGGGTACTAATTCAATGGAATATGCAAAACACTTGACAACCAGGCAACTAAAATAGCTAATTGCTTATCCAGCACACAGTGTCCTTAGCCAATGACTAAGTCAAGGGCGGAAATATCACCTGTAAACCCAGCCTGACTGCCGTCGAAGAATAACTCAGCCCCAAAGGTACCGGAGGTTCTTGAGCCTGTGGTCGCAGGAGTAAAACTAAAGGCATCTTCATCGCGGCCAGTGATTTTTGGCCCACCGAGATTGGAACTTTCAACAGGTACCTTGAAGCCTGCAACTGTGGAAATAATTAACTCATTTCCACGCAAACCAACGACATTAATATCTTCACCATTGCTGCGCAGCTCAATATCACTTCCATCAACATAGGTGGAGAATGTTCCACTTGTGTTAGTCCCTAAGGATGTTGGTTCAAAGCGCAATAGATCCTCATCTCTAGCGCCCTGGACCCCAGAAATGTTGGGAGCTGCTGACGTTGAAATCAGTAAGCTACCATCTGCCATCCGAGTCAGCGCATCGATATTTTCGCTATTACTGCTCAAGCTCACATCGCTACCGTCAAAGTAGAGTTCAAAGGTTCCTGCTGTGTTGTTTTCTCCGAGAGAATCTGCTGTGAACGTGACGATGTCAGAATCATCCACCGTACCCAAGCCATCAATGGTGACGGATTGGCCAAACGACAGCAGAATCATTGTGTCGCTAACGATGTCGAAAGCATTGATGCTCACATTGTCTAGGCCAAGATCGGAGCCATCGAAGAAGGTGCTGAAGCTACCGTCGTCGTTGAACTGGACGATATCTTCAGCAGCGCCGGTGCTTGAGTCGCGATCAGGGCTGAAAAAGAAGACAGCCTCTGACGAAGCCGTCTCAAAGGTGAATCGAGACACAACTGGATCGTGGTCGCTGGCTCGCTGATCGGTCTCAACGAACTCAGTGTTCACATGAACAACATCAATCTCAGCGCTGCTCTCAAGGCTGTCACTGACTAAGATGTGATCCAACTTTTGAGAGTTGCCCTGGAAAATGAAGCTGTAACGCTCATCTGTAGGAATATTGTTACTTAGGTTGGTCAGCCCTGCCGCTTCTAGCCCTGTGACTGGGGAAACAAACTCAAATTCGTTCAAGTCTCCGAGAACAACCACATTCGCATTGGCGTCAGCAGCCAATGCATCAGAGACAAAACCCTGAACGTCAGCCGACTGAGCTTGGCGCTCATCCAAGCTACCGTTGACGGTCACATCTTCTTGACGAGCCGCAAAGTCTTGCTCGATGCCCAAGATGGGTGCACTGCCGCCTTTAGACGAGAAGTGGTTGTTAACGACAGTAACATCCTCTCCATTGAAGTCGAAGGTTGCGACCAAGGGCAAACGGGCACCATTGAATGCCTGTCCCGGATCTTGGCTGCCGATGGTTTGTACCGAACCATCCACCAAATCTACCCGGTTGGGATTATATAAGAAGGCTGTGCGGATGTTCCCCTCGGGTTGACCGCCACTGACGTTATTGCCAATGAAGGTGTTGTCGATGAATGCGTATTGTGGCCCACCTGCGGCCGCGATCGCATCGATCAGAGTTTGCAGTGTGACATCAGCTGAGGTGATACCGCCTCCATCAGAACCGTTGTTGTCTTGAACTTCTTGGAGTCCGATGATATCGGGGGTACTTAAGTTGTTAACGATGTGCTGGGCGATCGCATCAAAGCGTCCGTCTGCCACATCGGTATCACCATCTGCATCATTCGGGTCTAGATTGAGGACGTTGTAGCTGGCGATCGTGAGTTGATTTGTTGTCCCTGCTAGGTTGGTGGATTCTGCTTGCAAGCCTGCCGACTGAATGTTGGAAGTGAAGTCTACCGTCGGTATGATCTCAAAGTTGCCAAAGCCGTAGCTAACCACTCCAGTCACATCACCCAACGTGTCCCCTGTGTTCACATCAGGGAAGTCAAAATTGAAGACTCCCGTATCTTCGTCGATTTGAATTTTCTCAGGGTTGAAGTCATCAGGGCTGATGTTTAGGGTGCCACGCTGGCTAATACCCGACGCATCGGTACCTTGATTGGTCACCGCAAAGATTTCGCCAAAGCGATTTGTTCCCGCAACGGCCTGTAGATCCTGGGCAGTGACGAGCATTCCTTCTACAGACTCGAAGAAGTCGATGCCATCATTCACTGCATCATAGGTTGCAAAGGCATCGTCATCAATGTTGGCATTCGGAAGAACACGACCACCGCTGCCAAGGATCGTGGCGTCAACGGTTCCCAGAGACTCGTCGAGAACCGTAACAGTGGGGCTGATGATTTGTGTTAATGGGATGTGACGGGTGTCAGTCCCAATTGTGCTACCAGCACGGGGGAAGAATTCAGCGACAGTACCGGCAACTTCTACAGAGTCGCCCACGACAACGCTTGGAGCAGAACCAGTGAAGACAAATAGGGCATCGGACGTGGCAATGTTCCCGTCACCTTCAGGATCCTGAAGATAGAATCCATTGGTATCGACAGCGGTGACAACGCCTGTCGTCGTCACGTCATCCCCCGTAATATTGAAGGTGCTTGGCGGTAGAGTCGCGAAGAAGTCCGCAACAGTTTGGCCATTGAGTACAAAGGGAGACACATGGCTTGCACCCTGAATCTCATAGATGGGGGTCAGGTCACCACCATTGCCACCACCATTACCAAGCCCCGTCCCAGTTACAGGGGTGTTATCGGAGCCATTAAAGAAATCGCTGAAGGCCCAGTCAGCGGCTGTATCTGTGTCAATACCGTCTACAAGACGACGCCCTCCGGCAGGTAAGAAAGAACCATCAGGGCCGATGACCGGTGCATTGAAGAAGAAGGAGTCTGTCGCTCCACCATCGGTTACTCCCAATGAATCAATCACGACTTCACTTCCTGACACCGTGCTACCAGAGATGCTGCTGGTTTCGACCAAGGCAATGGTGTAGCTACTGTTTTCAACAAAGTTGTCAGGAATGACAACATTAGGCGTGACCCCGTAGGTTGGTTCGACGCTTGTATTACCCGCGAGGAAAAAACCATTTGTGCCGATCTGGTCGTCTGTGCCGAAATCAAAGCGACTATCGATCACTCCATTACTTGTGCCAGCATCGCTTTCAACGACAATGATGCTGAGACCATCTAGAGACAATCCAATGTCTCCAAATAATTCAATAAACTCAACATCCGTACTTGTCGTGCTACCGACTAGCTCATTAAGGACTATAGTCACGTCTAGAAACTCCTATTGAATTGAAATTTACAACCGATTGAGAATCAAACATCTTCTGTTAAGACACAGCATCCACTTCTGATAGAAACAAGAAATGAATTGTGGCTTTGGTGTTGCAATTCGATTACCTAAGTAACTAGGCATCACGAGATTCGTTTCGCCTGCTCAAAAAACTTACCTACTAAGTAGCTAGCCATAATTAAACGTAAC
>JBCCWF010000042.1:0-21926 GCA_039194035.1 Cyanobacteria bacterium P01_E01_bin.6
CGGATGTCAGCTTCACTTAGCTTTGGAGGTGAATCTTTCTTGCTCAAAGGGATTCAACAATATATTGAGCTACTCCAGACTGACACCATGTGGATGACTGCCGATAAAAATAGGGATTTTCTTAAGCCTGAGCAGTAACGCCAAGTTGCATAAACCAATCGTGACAATTTTCTTTTAATCAAGATGGATGGAGTCAATGAGATATGCATTTTTAAACAATCAAGATGGATGGAGTCAGTGAGATGTGCATTATTAAACAGGTGAACTTACGTCTGAGGGTTACGAGCTGCGTTTGACCTCACGTCAAATTTGTTGATATAACCCTTCACTCAAGCAAGACCCATTAATTTGTGAGGAGTCATCTCTTGAGTCATTTATCCTTCCTCTCAATAAAACAAGTCTTTATGCTTTGGCGGCAGTTGTTCGGTGAGGCACGAACGCGCGTGTTGACCATTTATATCCTCACCATGCTTGGTGTCATCGTCGTTGCCATCCCCATTTTCCATCGACTGCTATTCAGCTATATTGATACCCGTGTTCGTGAAGACCTTACAGAAGAGCTAGAAGACTTTCAATCAGCCTATAAATCGTGGGCTGCTACTGCCGAAACTAGCGATCGCGATCTGAAAAATTTTATCGGTGACTTTATTGACATGAGTCGCCCTGAGGACGATAACATCCATATCTTTCTAGTAGACGGTAACTTTTATCGAGCCAACCCTCCTGGATTGCCCGAAGCAATGCGCGTTAATTCTGACTTGAGGCAACAATGGCTTAACTGGTCAGATTCCGGAGACTTGAATACGCTATCCCCAATTATCGATTTTGGCGAACAAGTGTCGTCTGATCCAAAGGTTGGCAACATTATCTATAAGATCGTTGCTCTGAATAAAGACAATCAGCGCCAGGGGCTATTTATTCTGGTTCATCTGACGGCTGGCGAAAGAGCGGAAGCTCTTATTGGAGTCTATCTTTTTGCTTCGATTGCCTTGGGTGTCATCATCATTTCGTTTTGCTTGGCATGGGTCAGCAGTTATCAGCTCTTTACTCCTGTCCGTGCCCTTGCGAACACAGCACGGACGATTAGCGAGTCCAATTTGTCAGAGCGTCTGGATATTGAAGGAAAAGGAGAGCTTGCAATCCTCGCATCTAGCTTCAACTCAATGATGGATCGATTGCAAAGCGCGTTTGAAAGTCAACGCAGCTTTATCAACGATGCGAGTCACGAACTACGCACTCCCATCACCATCATTCAAGGGCACCTAGAGTTAATGGGAGAGGATCCAGAAGACCAACAAGAAACCCTGAACTTAGTGATGGATGAGCTTGACCGCATGGGACGCTTTGTCAACGACCTTCTACTGTTGACAAAATCAGAGCGCCCAGACTTTTTGCGCCTCGAAACCATTGAAATCGCACCATTATCCGAGGAGGTTTTGCATAAAGCTCGTGCCCTTGCCCGCCGAAACTGGCAGGTCGACAATCGTGGCATCGGGAAAATGGTGGGCGATCGCCAGCGCATTACCGGAGCGTTACTCAACTTAGTGAACAATGCTGTTCAACACACTCAAGAAAGCGACACCATTGAAATTGGATCTGAGGTTGATCGGGATAACGTTTTACTTTGGGTAAGGGATACTGGAGAAGGTATTTTCCCTCATGATCAAAAACGGATTTTTGATCGGTTTGCCCGCGCTGGACATCATTATCGACGATCAGAAGGACTTGGACTTGGCTTGCCTATCGTGCAAGCCATCGTTAATGCCCATGCTGGTCGAATCGAACTCAGTAGTCAACGAGGTATGGGTTCCAAATTCACTCTCATTTTTCCCTTGGACTGACCATAGGACCAGCATGCAGTATGACCCAAATTCTCATCGTTGAAGACGAGCCCTTAATTACGTCATTTATTGACAAGGGCCTTCGTGCCGAGGGCTACACCACAGTCTCGACCAACAATGGTGAAGAAGCGCTGTCGATTGCCCTTGATGGCAGCATTGACCTCATCGTTCTTGACCTGGGTCTGCCAGGTCAAGATGGGCTAGAGGTTTTGACAGACTTGAGAGGCCAAGGGTTTGTTGCTCCGGTGATTATCCTCACCGCACGCGATGATATTCGGGACAAAATTGCTGGCTTTGAACTCGGAGCCGATGACTACATGACGAAGCCGTTCCGATTTGAAGAACTCTTGGTTCGGATCAAGGCACGACTCCGTAGCACTGTATCCACGACGACTTCAACAGACATGACCTTGCAAATCCACAACATCATTTTGGACTTGCGCACTCGCTGCATACAGGTAGACGGAAAACAACTTGACCTTTCGGCGCGCGAATTTACCCTAGCAGAAACATTCATGCGCCACCCAAACCAAGTCATGAGCAGAGAACAGCTGCTGGATCGAGTCTGGGGGTATGACTATGAACCCGGCTCAAATATTGTCGATGTGTATGTTGGCTACCTCCGCAAGAAAATCGGCAATGACGTGATCGAAACAGTTCGCGGTATGGGATATCGCATGAGATCAGGATAGAACACTCATTAGCCGAGGCCAGCGTTGATTTTGACGGATGAGTGACCCTGATCGTCATTTGACATCTATTGATTGAAATGACGATATGCGTAATGTCAACAAGCCAAAGGTTCTGGGGTGAGACACCGTTCAATGGAATGGAGCAATGTCTTAAATTGAAACGGTTTTTCAATGCAAGCTGACACGCTGAGGGATTGTTGGGAAAGACGAGCAGCTGCATCTTCCTGCGCTGTGATGACAATCACAGGAATTGTGCTATTGAAGCGTTTAAGTGCTCTCAAAATAAACCATCCATCCTTGCCAGGTAATCCCAAATCGAGTAGTAAAAGGTCAAACTCGCTATTCGCCAAAAGCTCTAGGGTGCGATCGCCTTGCCGGGTCGAGACTGTCTCATACCCTCGTTGGCGCAGTCCTTTTTCGAGAAAAGCCACAATCCGCGGCTCATCTTCAGCAATCAAAATACGATATGTTTCTGGTGCCACGCCTAACAAACCCTTTAGATGCTCATTTCTTATCGCTAAAATAATCTAAGCCCCTGATTGCTCAGGCTCTAGATCTTCCTCCATGACACCCAAGAAAATTCTCCTGAGAGAGCATTTGGAACACGTTACGTAGCTAGCCATCATTAAATGTAATTTCCCGAGTCTTGTGGCGCCCCCGCCGCGGGCGGCACAAGACTCGGGGTTTTGATTTTAATGACGTCCAGGTACTTATCATCTATTAACATCTAGGTCACAGGTGAAAAGGCCATGAATCATCTATGAGAAAACTCCCATAAAATGATTTCTCCATTACGACACCCCCCACGATTCTCAAACAAAGATTTCCTCAAAACGGCAGTAGGCTAAGCCATGATTATGGGAGCGCAACACACGTTCACAACCATGGTCAGTCGCTTAAACGGGCAATCGAGTCAATAAGACAGGACACGATGCGTACACTCGAATGTAATCAGAAAGCGACTGCCCCAATAACTTATCCAGGTCGACCAATCCTTTTGCAATAGACGGACGACGATCAGGCGACCCCATGACCAACAAATCCACATCCAATTCTTCGGCTAATGCACAAATTCGGGCTCCAGGTTGACCCGATGGGGCTTCGCATCGATAACTAACGCCCATGCGTTTTGCTTCAGCCACAGCCGGAACCAGCACAGGATCAGTTTCAGGTCGTTCCATGGGTACATCTGGCACTGATTTCAGATCACTATTGACATGCACCAATACCACTTGTCCACCTTTGACGTCTCTCAGCATCGTTAGTGCAAGTTGAAGAGCTTGTTGAGAGGCATCAGAACGGTCGATTGTGACCAACACCTTACGAATTCTCTTGACATAGATATCGTCTTTGACCAGCAACATTGGACGAGCTGCGAGCTGAAAGACATACTGACTCACCGAATTTTCCAGGATCGACTGGAGTCTTTTCAATCCTCTCGACCCCATGATGATGAGACTGGCGTCAATTTCATCAGCAACCTGACAGACAATGGATTTTGGGTCACCTTCGCGCAACATTGCGTTCGATTTGGCTGGATCAAGCTGAAGAGATTGAATGGTCCGTGCTAAGGTTTTGCCCCCTTCTTCCCACTTGAGAGTCATGCCCTCAGCAGTTACCTGTGGTGACACAACATGCAAAACGGTGATGTTTGCCCGTTGAAACACAGGAATATCCAGTAAATATTTTAAGAGGACTTCAGCTTGTCCGGTGCCAGAGTCAGCCAACAAAATTTTGTCTAATGAAATCATTTCGTCGCCTCTTTGTTAAGAGTTTTGAATGTAAATTTAGGGTCTAAGCTTATTTTTTCTCCAGCATTCATTCAAAAACAATCAATTGTGTTTCTGAATTGTTTCCATAGAAATAAGCTATAGAGATGCTGCTTAGAAAACGCCTATGAATCAATAAAATCATACCTCTGAAGGGAAGCTCTACATACGTTTTATGAATGGACTGTAGCGTTTTTATTATTTCAAATTGTAAAAAGAAGACGTTATTAAAATGTCTCAATGGCGGAATAAGGTGCAGCAAATTCGAAGCTCATTGTTTTTGAGGATTTGCTTGAGTTGATACCGATAAGGAAATTTTTATCCTCACGGACTCCTGCTTGCAGACAGATGTCGACAAGCAAAATTTTTGGTCGCAAGTACTGGACGGTGAGGGGAAACAATACCCAGCCTTAAGAATGGGCAATGTTTAGGGGGTATGAATCTACAATCGTGAGTGAAATGAAGATACTCCTGTGAGCATAAGAAGGAATTGACTATGTCATCTGAATTGCCGAGTCATGCGATTCAAAAAGCAATCCCGATTCCCCAAGAGAGCTGGTTTACGTATCCTGTGCGTGCTCACCCTCACCACACAGACTATGCGGGTGTTGTCTGGCATGGCACCTATATTTCTTGGCTAGAAGAAGCCCGTGTCGAAGGATTGCGATCGCTCGGCATTCACTTCGAGGATCTGGTTTCTATGGGGTGTGATCTCCCTGTTGTTGACCTATCCATTCGCTACCAACGTCCGTTGAGTTTGGGAAATCAGGCCGTTGTGAAAAGTCGTATCCTTCCCATCGAAAAAATTCGTATGACATGGGAGCAAACCGTCTATTCTCCTGATGGCAGTATTCACTACATCACGGCTCAGGTGGTGAATGTGCCAGTTGATCGCGAGAAGGGAAAAGTACTTCGCAAGCTCCCTCCTGAGCTGAAGCATGCCCTCTCTAAATTTTCGGGAACAGGCACGGTAGACCGCTAAGAGAGACCATCGTTAGCCCGCAATGGCTTGCCAAAGCTGACGCAAAATATTAGACAGCGTCTGAAACAAATCTTGAGGGCCGATGCCAAACAACAGCTGCAGCACTAACACCACAAATGCAAGAGTCAATGCCGTAGTCACGGTTGCTTTGACAACCCTGATCAGCCAGGTGAATACGATAAGCGACACAATAAGAGCGGCAATAAATAAGGCAATTTCCATAAAACTATGCTCTTGATCAATCTCGAAACGTGGTGAGTCCCTCTAACCAGGTCGCTGCGCTCCTGGCAAGTCAGGTGCCTCTCACGCCGGGTTCACCTGCGATTATCCCTTAATCAGGGTCGTTCTATACATCAAAAGAGCCTTTGGGATAGTGCAACCATCTCGCGCTATCCCAAAGGCTCTTGGATTTCATTGGTTCTCGAACGTTTAGGTGTCCGTGGAAACGGCCTCTGCGTTGGTCGCCGATGTTGGACTCACACTCGGAACCGTCACGGTCGGTTGAGCCGCTACCACGCTGGGTTGAGGTGTTGTCGCTGATTCATGCGCAGCTTCTTTTTCAGGTAACCCCAACTGCTGGCGAGCCTGGGCGATGGTATTCACAACACTCGCTTTGCTTGCAGAAAGCAGGGTTTGCTTCGCATTGGATGCAATTTGAGTAGAATCAGCGTTCTGTAGATTGTCAAACCAGCTTCGTGCCCGTTGCCCTGCAAGGGTCGATTTTTCGGCTCCCCAATCGAAAAAGACAAGCACTAGGCACAGCACTAGCCAGATCAGGACAATGCCTTCTTTGAGAATCGTGAATGTTACGTCAATAGCGTTTTTATAGGCAGTCAACGTACTGGCACTTGCCAAGACGCTCCAGAAGCGGGACGCTTGCGAACGAATTTTCTGAGTCATGGTATTTGATAATCCAGAATGGTGAAATCGAAATCATAAGTTGCTTGGTGGTGTCAGCGTAGATAATCCACGGAGACACCACCAACCGTTTTCAAAAATCAGACCAACACACGAATTGAGCATTCCACACGCTTATGAGAGCGTTGCTGTGCTGAATGAGAAGATTCTCCTGGAACATGCTCGACAGATGCCTGAATTTTATCCAATCTTTTGAATATTCACGGAGAGATGTTGAGAGATGCAACAGTCACCTCAAAAGTTCTTCAGCTCTAGAACCGAGAAGTCAGTGAATCTTAGCTTTTTGGAGACATCGCATGATGTCTCTTCTATAGAGAAGGTCTTCATCTGACGTCATGGCCATTCTGCATTAAAGACTTAATGCAAGCTGAAGTTGGGGTGCAGGGCGTGCAATATCGGGCAGTGGATCCGGTGCCATAGTCACAGCAGGACAATATTGAGCATAGGCGCAGCGATCGCACTGGTCTCCTGGAAAGGGCTTCCATTTCTGGTCATGCCTCAACTGCATCGCGAGATCGCCAACGATGTCCTGAACTCGGTGTTTGTGAGCGGGGGTAGCCTCAAACGATACGGTATCGCCTGTGCGGAGATAAATCAGGCTCAACCGCTTTAAACTACGACGATAGCGCTGTTCTAGCGCAAGGTAATAGAGGCCAATTTGCAAATCCACCTGATCCTCGTCTGCTGCGGTGACGTTCTTTGTGGATTTGTAATCAATCAGTTCTAGCCCATCACCGCAATAGTCTAAGCGGTCGTAGCGCCCACTTAATGTGAATTCCAGGTTCTGTACTCGCAGCATTCCTTGGATGCGGCCTTCGACGGCCACAGGCTTCCGAACCGTTCCTTGACTCACCATAAAGTCGTAGTAATAGCGTTTGAGGATGGATCGTCCTTCTTCGATTTGTTTGGCAGATAGATTCAGCATTTGCTGGTTCCAGCATTGCTCAATCCACTCTAGACGAGGAACCGACTCCTGATAGTGCCAATCGTTGTAGATTCGAGCTAGGGCTTGATGGAGCGATGTTCCGAGGGCGGCCGATCCGAAAAAAGCTGCACTCGGTAACTTTCGCTCATAGCGATAGTAGTAGGCACGGGGACAGCGATAGTAAGTTTGAAGCTTGGCTGCAGAAACGGTGTAGGTCATGGTGGTGCCTTAGGCAGGTGAGTCGCCATTGCCCAATGACCACCACCTGAGATTTATAGGGTGGCTTTTATGATGGCACTAGATATAGAAAATCACCAGAGACATATGTATTGGAACCCCTAAATATGGAATATGGCGATTTGTCTCAGGTGTGTTGTGAGAGCGTGAACGGTAGGACGGGCGATCGCCCGTCCCCAGACCTTTGACCTATGTGACCTATGCCCGATCGCTAGGAGTGAAAGCGTCATGACGATAAATCATACCGATAAAGGCGTTTTTATTGAGTTCAGCCATGGGTGTTCGGGAACTCTCGGTGATAGCCATTGCCTTAAAACACAGTCAAAACGTGATGGTAAATCTTGTCTAAGTACCTGGACATAACTAAAACCAAAACCCCAAATCCTGTGCCGCCCGCTGCGCGGGCGGCACAGGATTTGTTTTGTAAGGATACGTTTAGTTATGGCCATCTACTTAGATTGGGAACTGTTTAGATTGGGAACTGTCGTTTCCAAGCGGAAAGAAACCTTTCTCATGATTAAGGTTTAAACTGTGTAAGTAGTTCGGCATAAATAAACTCAATTTAAAAACCTGGGGAGCGCCCCCGAGGGGGCGCTCCCCAGGTTTTTAGGTTTTCAGTTTAATAACGCCGAGCTATGCATGTGCTCTATTGATTTGTGCTCTATTGATTTGTGAACGCTTGTGGTTAAACTCCCTAGGACGTAGGGAACCCTAAAAACAATTCAACCAGACTAGGGTAAAATTCCTGCCCAAATCTATGACACTTCCAGCAAGCGCCTCTCTCGACTCATTGCCAGAACTGAATGGTTATACCCTTGCGGAGCAACTGTATCTGGGTTCTCGTACAGCGGTATACCGAGCGGTGCAACATACTCAGCAGCATCCGGTCGTCATCAAAGTGCTGCAACGCGACTACCCCAGTTTCAGCGAATTGGTGCAGTTCCGAAATCAATATACGATTGCCAAAAATCTTCCGATTCCTGGGATTGTTCAACCCCTCAGCTTAGAACCATTTGGGAGTGGCTATGCTCTGGTGATGGAGGATTGGGGTGGGATTGCTCTGGGAACATATATCCAGCAGCGATCGCTAGAACTATCAGAATCCTTGGCGATCGCCCTACAGATTACCGATATTCTCCATGACTTATTTCAGCATCGGGTGGTGCATAAAGACATCAAACCCGCCAATATTCTGATTCATCCTGAATCGAAACAAATCAAACTGATCGACTTTAGTATTGCGTCTTTATTGCCAAAAGAAACCCAGGAGATTCAAAGTCCAAATAGATTAGAAGGGACGTTAGCATATCTGGCTCCCGAACAAACCGGGCGGATGAATCGCGGTATCGATTATCGAGCTGATTTTTATGCTCTCGGTGTCACGCTGTATCAACTGTTAACCGAAACATTGCCGTTTGCATCAGACGATCCGCTGGAGTTGGTGCATTGCCACATTGCCAAAATGCCAATACCGGTCGATCAGGTGAATGCTGATGTACCTGTAACGATAGCGGCGATCGTCTCAAAATTAATGGCCAAAAATGCCGAAGATCGCTATCAAAGTGCCCTAGGACTCAAATACGATTTGGAACAATGCTTCACCCAATGGAATACAACGGGTGATATCTCAGCCTTTGAACTGGGGCAGCGAGATGTGAGCGATCGCTTTCTGATTCCTGAAAAACTCTATGGTCGCGACGCTGAAGTTGCTCAACTCCTCGCCGCCTTTGATCGAGTATCTGGTCGCACACTCGACGATCCAACATCTGAACTGATGCTTGTTGCAGGATTCTCAGGGATTGGTAAAACCGCTGTAATCAATGAAGTCCATAAGCCCATAGTTCGGCAGCGTGGGTACTTCATCAAAGGCAAGTTTGATCAGTTCAATCGCAATATTCCCTTCTCTGCCTTCGTTCAGGCATTTAGAAATTTGATGGGGCAAGTGCTTTCAGAGTCTGATGCCCAACTGGCAGAATGGCAGTCCAAAATCCTATCAGCCGTGGGTGAGAATGGCCAAGTTCTGATCGAGGTAATTCCAGAACTGGAAAAGATTGTCGGCAAGCAACCCATTGCTCCAGAACTATCGGGTAGTGCAGCACAGAAGAGATTTAACCTGCTATTCCAAACGTTCATTGAAGTGTTTACGACGGCAGAACACCCGTTGGTGTTATTTCTGGATGACTTGCAATGGGCAGATTCGGCTTCGCTTCAGTTAATCAAGCTGTTGATGAATGACAATCGCTATCTACTGCTGCTGGGTGCCTATCGCGATAATGAAGTCTCACCTACTCACCCGTTTATTTTGACCGTAGAGGAACTCAAGAAAGCGCAGAAGATTGTTAATACCATCACCTTGGCACCCTTGGTGTTTGACGATATTAATCATTTGATTGCCGCCACCTTGAATTGTTCAACGGATCTTGCACACCCCCTGAGTGAATTAATCGATCGTAAAACCCAAGGTAATCCCTTTTTTACGACCCAGTTTCTCAAAACATTGCACGAAGAAGAACACATTATCTTCGATCACGATCGCCGCCATTGGACATGTGATATTGCCGAAGTGAATACCCTAGCACTCAGCGATAATGTAGTGGAATTCATGGCGTTGCAATTGCAAAAATTGCCGCCCGAGACACAGCAGGTATTAAAGTTAGCCGCTTGTATCGGCAATCAATTTGATTTAGAAACCTTAGGAATTATTTCGGAACAGTCACCAAAAACCGCTGCAACTGCATTATGGAGAGCATTGCAGGGAGGCCTGATTTTACCAAATCATCAAACGTATAAATTCTTTCAGCTAGACAGCACAACACAACCGAACTCAAATCGCTTAGTCAAGCTAACCTATCGGTTTTTGCATGATCGTGTGCAGCAAGCTGCCTATAATCTGATTCCAACCGATCAGAAGCAAGAAACACATTTGATGATTGGGCGATTACTGCTAAAAAACACGACCGAAGCAGACTCCAACCTATTTAAAATTGTCAATCATTGGAATATTGCCATTGCTCTCATCACGGAGCCAACGGAAAGACATCAGCTCGCACAACTCAACTGGTTAGCTGGCTGCAAAGCAAAAGCTTCCGTTGCTTATGAACCCGGACTGGAATACTTCAAGACAGGGTTAGGATTATTAGACACTGATTGCTGGAAGACTCAATATAGGCTAAGCCTAAACTTGCATGAAGAGGCCGCGAAAACAGCCTTTATTTGTGGAGACTATCTGCAAATGGAGCAGTGGGCCGCAGTCGTTTTCCAACAGGGTAAAACAGTTTTAGATAAGGTGAGAATGTACGATATTCAAGTACAGGCTCAGATGGCGCAGGCGAAGCCGGCGGTTGCTATTCAAATTGCCTTAAAAGCTCTGAAGTTGCTGGACATTATCTTACCTGATGCTCCTGTTCAGGCAGACATCGAAAACGAGCTTCAAAAAACCGCAGAACTCTGGAACAATCGAGATATCTCCGGGTTAGTCGATCTCTCGCTGATGACTGTTCCAGAAAAGAAAGCGGCAATCATCATTCTATCCAGTATTTTTGCACCTTCTTTTATTGCAAAGCCAGATATTTTGCCATTAATTGCCTGCCAGCAAATCCAGCTCTCCATTCAGTTTGGTAACTGCGAACATTCAGCATTTGGTTATGCAAATTATTCAGCGATTCTCAGTACCTTATGCAACAATCTCGATGCCTCTTATCAGTTTGGTCAACTTGCGATTCACCTAGTCGATAAACTCAATGCAAAAGAGATAAAGGCTAGAACATTTAATCAAGCGGCAATCTTTAGCCTCCATGGCAAAGTGCATCTAAACGAAGCACCACTCATTCTAGAAAGAGGATGTCAAAGCGGCATCGAAAATGGCGATCTAGAATTTGCAGGATATGCAGCCTATAACTGGTCTCAGTATTCGTATTTTAGTGGATTAAATTTGAATGACCTCCAACAAGGAGCCAAAACCTATAGCTTGCTCTTAAGTCAGGTAAATCAAAAAATCTCTCTCAGCTACAACCAGTTAGTTCAACAAGTGGCCCTAAACTTACTAGGGGAATCAAAAAATCCTTGCCATTTAGCAGGTTCAGCATTTGATGAACGGAAGGCATTGGAAAGCTTTCTAGATAATCAGGTTTTCTCCGGTATTCAATATCTTTTTCTGCATAAAATCATACTTTCTTACTTGTTTGAAAACGTTGAGCAGCTTTTAGAGTACGTGAGCTGGTCAGAACGTTATCTCAATGCGTCCACTGGCATGATTATGGTGCCAGCATTTCACTTCTATGCCGCATTGTCCAGGCTGCAGGTCTATCCGCAGCAATCCGCCCATGAAAAAGAGCAGTTGTTGACGCAAGTGCAACGAGATTTGGCTGAACTCCGGGAGTGGGCAGAGCAAGCATCCATGAATTTTCAGCACAAGTTTGATCTCATCACTGCTGAGCAGAATCGAGTGCTGGGTGGAGTTTACGCGGCAGCTGATTTCTACGATCGCGCGATCGCCGGAGCTAAAGAACATGGGTACATCCAGGAAGAAGCTCTCGCGAATGAACGGGCTGCCAAGTTCTATCTTGACTGGGATAAAGAAAAAATTGCCCAAGACTACCTGACAAAAGCGTATTATTGCTATGCCCGCTGGGGCGCAAAAGCTAAAGTCCAGGATCTAGAGCGCCGCTATCCGAACCTACTTGTGCCTATTGTGCGACACCAAAGCATCTCGTTATCGGCAACTGAAACGGTATTTTCAGCAGAATCCTCAACTGTCAATCAGTCTCCGAAAGCTCAATCCTCGACTTCTGGCAGTACGAGTATTTCAGCCGCCTTTGATCTGTCAACTGTGCTGAAAGCATCCCAAACCCTGTCTAGCGAGATTCAACTCGATAAACTCTTAGCAATCTTACTGCATACAGTACTCGAAAATGCTGGGGCCGATAAGGGCGCATTGCTCATGCCCCGTGACGATCAGTGGTTTGTCGAAGCCGTTGCCACCGTTGATCAACCTGCACAGGTAGAATCCATCGCTTTAGCTCAACGCTCAGACATTCCCCATGGATTAATTAACAGCGTCAAACGGAGTTTACAACCGGCTGTGATTGTGGATGCCGTTGCCCATCCCACCCTGGCAACAGATGTCTATGTGATGCAACAGCAGCCCAGGAGTCTTTTGTGTACTCCGATTATTCAGCAGAGTAAGCTCGTCGCCATTTTGTATTTGGAAAATCGGGTTACTGCTGGGGCATTTACTCGCGATCGCGTTGAACTGTTGAATTTTCTTTGTGCCCAAGCTGCCATTTCTCTGGAAAATGCCAGACTCTATTCTCATGTTCAAGACAATCAGCGGCAACTGTTCATCTTATTGAGCAATTTGCCGGGAATGGCTTATTCTTGTGCCAACGATGCAGATTGGACCATGAAATTTGTCAGTGAAGGCGTGTTTCCTCTCACAGGCTATCGGCAGGAAGAGTTGATTGGTAATCGCAGCATTTCCTATCGCATGATCATCTGTGATGATGATGTTGAGATCGTAGAGACTGCTGTACGAAATGCCTTACGGGACCAAACCCATTTTCAAGTCTCCTATCGAATTCACACAAAACAAGGTGACGAAAAATGGGTCTGGGAACAGGGACGAGGTGTTTTTGATGATGTCGGCACCGTTTTAAGCATTGAAGGATTTATTGCCGATATTAGCGATCGCAAAGCCGCTGAGAGTCTTATTCAAGAGAAAAATGACGCCTTGCAACACACGTTGACTCAACTTCAACAAAGTCAAGCTCAAGTCGTCCAATCAGAAAAGATGTCGGCATTAGGGAATTTGGTAGCAGGTGTTGCTCACGAAATTAACAACCCTATTGGGTTTCTCCATGGAAATATTAACCATGGCAAAACCTATATCCAGGATTTACTCAAGCATCTGGAACTTTATCAGCAGCACTATCCCAATCCAGTCGACGAGATTCAAAGCCACGCAGAAGACATTGATTTGGAATTTCTCAACGAGGACTTACCCAAAATACTAGACTCGATGACCGGTGCAACTCACCGCATCCGGTCTATCAGCACGAGCCTCCGCACCTTTTCGCGTGCGGATACCGAACACAAAGTCAGTGCCAATCTGCATGAGGGAATTGATAGCACGCTCCTGATTTTGAAATACCGACTTAAGGCGAATGAGGTTCGCCCTGCCATTCAAGTGATTCAAAACTATGGTGAAATTCCTTCCATCTCATGCTTCCCTGGACAGTTAAATCAAGTATTTATGAACATTCTGGCGAATGCAATCGATGTCTTAGATGAAGTCGCCCAAAAATCATCGTTCGACGATCTGCAAGCCAATCCCCAGACCATTACGATTCAAACTCTGTTGAAGGAACAAAACACCATCGAAATTCGCATTAGCGATAATGGCGCAGGCATGCCGGAGGATGTGAAAACCAGAATCTTCGACTATTTGTTTACCACCAAAGGCGTGGGTAAAGGCACAGGACTGGGCCTCGCGATCGCCCATCAAATTGTGGTGGAAAAACATGGCGGCAGCTTAGATGTACAGTCTGAGTTGGGTCAAGGAACTGAGTTCTGCATCCGCCTTCCCATTCACAGTGAGTAGCGACTTGGCATGCAAGGTCGTCGGCAGACCATCGTGGCAACGGTAAGCTGTTAGCGATTTAAATGGCGTGGTTGTCCCCCGCCTCTCGCGAGGGACAACCATCAAAATACGTAACATGGGTGAGCTTTAGCTTATCCGTGACGACCTAATGCGATCGTTACCTACGTTGACTGTCTGCTTTGCGCCGTTAGGTGACCCACTTGGAGGATGTGAACGGAGAGCAGCAGTCGCACAATTGATGTCAGTGAGAGAAAAGCGTTAGCCTATATCTGTCGCGGATTCATCTAAGTTTGGGCGTCATGGTTGAAAAAGCACTCCACAACAATCGAGGTTCCTTGGTGGCGATCGCCGGGAGTATCATCGCCCTCGCCTTACTAGGTCTTGGCATTTCTCGTATGCTTCAGCCGCAGGCCACGTCACAACCCGCAGGGGGAGCCGTGGTGGAACCGCAGCGGGTGGCCGTTGCCGCATTGGGACGATTGGAACCGGAAGGAGAAGTGTTTCGCATTAGTGGGCCAACGGGAGAGCGGGTCGGCAAACTAGACGTGCAGGAAGGGGATGTCGTCAGCGCGGGACAGGCTATTGCTTATTTGGAGAGCTATGACCAGTGGCTAGCCGAACGAAATTTGGCAGCTGCCCAACTTGAGGAAGCTCAGCGTCGTCTTCGTGCTGAAACAAATTATGGGCAAGCCCAGGTCAGTGAGGCCGAGGCGCGGATTCAGCAAGTGGATCGACCAGCATCGTATCAAATTGAGGCGCAACAAGCGACGATTCGGCGGTTAGAGGCAGAACTGACGCTAGTCCAGACGGATTTAGAACGATTTGAGGGACTGTATGAGGAAGGGGCGATCGCCCGTCAACAGCTTGATCAACAGGCCACAGAAACCCGTCGTGTAGAAGAAGAACTGCAAAATGCAGAGGCCACCCTCGTACAGATTGAAGAGGATCGCTCAACGGGCATGAGTCTGGCTGAGCAACAGCTGCAGTCAGCAGAGGCTGATCTGACGCTGTCTCAGGTGCAGGTCACCGTTGCATCGACACAGCAAAATCTGGAGCTGGCGGAGGCGAGGCTAGAGCGCACCATTATTCGTGCTCCTCGTGATGGTCAAATTCTCAGAATCATCGCGAAACAGGGAGAGGCGATCACGAGTGACGGCATTTTGGACTTTGGCGATACCAGCCAAATGTACGTTGTTGCGGAGGTCTATGAAACGGATGTGGGGTTGTTGAGCTTGGGCCAACCTGCACAAATCAACAGCCGGAATGGAGCCTTTGACGAAGCTCTGACCGGAGAGGTTGCTGAAATTGGGTGGCAAGTGTTCAAAAATGATGTTCTAGATGATGATCCGGCTGCCAATGCCGATGCGCGAGTGGTGGAAGTGAAAATTCGGCTCGATGATAGTGCCCCCGTGCAGGGATTGACGAACCTCCAGGTCGATGTCCGCATTGATGTAGATGCATAAGGGGAACGGCAATGCGAACTCCCCTGGCCTGGCTTAATTTGTTACATGAGCGGACTCGCTTGATGGTGGCGATCGCCGGCGTCACCTTTGCGGTCACGATCATTTTCATGAACCTGGGTTTTTTGGGTGCCCTTGCGCTCACGGCCAACCAGACCTATGCCAGCATCAACGCCAATATTTTTGTGATTTCACCGCTGACATTAGAATTGAGCACAACAGAGCCGTTCCCCATTGAGCGCATTTATCAGGCGGCGGGCATTGATGGAGTGGAGCGCGTGATGCCCATGTATGTGGGCTATGGACAATGGCGCAATCCCACCACTCGAATTAACCGAGCCATGCTAATGTACGGGGTCAATCCCAATGATGTTGTCTTCCTGATGCCTGAATTACAGGGGCGAGAGACAATTGATGCCCTGCGGCAGCCTAACACGGTGCTTTATGACCGGCGATCGCGCCCTGAATTTGGCCCTCAAGATCCGGGGATTGAAACAGAACTAGAACGTCGGCGCGTCACCATTGTCGGCAACTATGACTTAGGCGGCGGGTTTGCAGCAGACGGCACCGTGATTACCAGCGACCTCAATTTCTCGCGCTATCTCGAACCCCGTCCCCTCAATCTCATCGACTTCGGTCTGATTCAGCTGGATGAGCTATCCCTAGCCGATTCCACATCTCTGGCTGAGGTGAAGGAACGCATTCAAAATGCCCTTCCGGAAGATGTCATTGTGCTGACACGGGATGAGATTGCAGAGCGCGATCGCGCCTACTGGATCGAAACCACAGCGGCGGGATTTATCTTCAGCATGGGGGTTACCGTTGCAATGATTGTGGGCACGGTGATTGTCTATCAGATTCTCTACACCGACATTGCGAACCATATGGCCGAATTTGCCACGCTCAAAGCCATGGGCTATCGCGGCATGTTTCTCTTTAAAGTGGTCATTGAAGAAGCCATCATCTTAGCCTGTCTGGGGTATGGGCCTGGGTTCCTTGTTTCCATTTCTCTTTATACCCTGGCTCGCAATGCGACCGGCGGAACATTGCCCGTGTATATGGATGTCGAACGGGCGATTTGGGTGTTTGTTCTCACGCTCATCATGTGTACTCTTTCGGGACTGGTGTCTGTCCAGAAAGCCGTCCAGGCGGATCCGGCGGAGGTGTTCTCATGACGCGCCTTCCTAAACAGCCTCTCCTGTCATGGAAAACGTTCATGCTGCCGCCCCGGCACACGCTACTCGCCTGGTACAACTTGGTGCATGAGCGACGTCGGATCATCACGGCTCTGGCCGGGGTGTCCTTTGCGGTGCTGCTCATGTTTGTGTTTCTGGGGTTCAAAAATGCCCTCTACGATAGCCAAACTCAGCTTCTACAGTTGTTAAATGGCGACATCGTCATCATCAATCGCATCAAAGAGAACATGTTTGTTCCAGAGCAGTTTGCTCGGCGGCGGCTTTACCAAGCCCAGGCATTTGACGGTATAGAAGAGGGGTATGCGCTCTATGTGGCAACGGCAGACTGGAAAAACCCTGAAACCAAACTGATCCGTCCGCTGCGAGTGCTGGCCTTCAACCCTGAAGAGCCTGTGTTGCCTCTCCCTGGCATTTTGGAAAACCAGGATCAGCTCCGATTACCCTGGACAGCCCTCCTGGATGATCGATCGCGCCCGGAAGTGGGGCCGATGGAGGCGGGCATCGATACCGAGTTGATGGAGCAGCAACTCCATGTGGTCGGAACCTTCAGTTTGGGCACGGATTTTGCGGCAGGGAATGGCAACGTCGTGATGAGTGACCAAAATTTTGTTCGCTATTTTGCCCGCCTTGGGCCAGAAGAAGATAGTCGCACGCTGAACACGGTCGATGTGGGATTGCTGACAGTTGCTCCGGGGCATGATGTGGATGTGCTTGTGCAGACCCTAAGCGATCGCCTCCCGCAGGATGTGTTGGTGCTCTCCAAGGATGACTTTGCCCAACGGGAGCGGATCTATTGGGAAGAAAACACCAACATTGGATTTGTGTTTAGCCTACTCACAACCATGAGCTTTATTGTGGGCATCATTCTTGTCTATCAGATTCTCTACACTGATATTGCCGATCATTGGGCCGAATACGCCACAATGAAAGCGATGGGTTACACCAACCTTAATTTGTTGGCAATTGTGCTTCAAGAAGCCATCATTCTTGCGTTTCTTGGATTTATTCCCGGTTTACTCGTCAGTCTCGTCCTCTATCAGATGGCGATGGATGCGACCGGACTGTTGATGGTGTTGACGGTTCAGCGGGCGATGAATATTTTTGTCGGAACCTTTGTCATGTGCCTCGTGTCTGGGGCGATCGCTGTCCGCAAAGTACAATCCACCGATCCCGCTGAGGTCTTCGGTTAAATCCATCCATCCATTCATTCATTCATCCAGCATTCAAACTCGTTAACAACGCCATGCTCCATCATTCATCCCTCTAAACTCTCGCGTTCTTCATCTCAACCTTGTCTATGCTCAACTCCTCTTCCAAACCAACGCAATCTCCAGCAACATCTCATCCGCTTTCTGCCGAGGAAACGATTGCTGTGAAGATTCGTGGGCTTAACTACTCGTTTGGACAGGGCAATTTGGAGAAGCAGGTTCTCTTTGACATCAACCTAACGCTACCCAAAGGCCAAATCGTGATTATGACTGGGCCATCGGGTTCTGGGAAAACGACCCTGATTAGCCTGATTGGAGGGCTACGGTCGTGCAGACAGGGCAGTCTCAACGTGTTGGGGCGCGAGTTGGTGGGATTGAGGGATGGTCAACTCGTTGCCGTGCGCCGCAACATTGGCTTTATTTTTCAGATGCACAACCTGTTTGAATCCCTCACGGCATCGCAAAACGTGGAGATGGCCGTGGAACTGACGGATCACTGGGACGAAAAGCGTTCCCGTGCCGTTGATGTACTCAGCAAGTTGGGGTTGAGCGATCGCATCGACTACAAACCCAACTCTCTTTCTGGTGGACAAAAGCAGCGGGTGGCGATCGCCCGTGCCCTGGTGAACCAACCCCAACTTATCCTGGCAGACGAACCGACCGCTGCTTTGGATAAGAAATCGGGTCGAGAAGTGGTGACGCTGATGCAGCAACTCGCCAAAGAAGAGAACCGCACAATTTTGATGGTGACCCACGATAACCGCATCCTCGACGTAGCTGACCGCATCATCAACTTGGTCGATGGCCGTCTTGAATCCGATGAAAATCTGGATGGATTTGTCAAAAGCCACGACCCAAAAAGCCTCGATCGTCGCATGTTTATCATGTGACGCAACCCCCCTTTAGCCCCAATCCCCTTTGGAACTTAGAGTTGAAGTCTCTGGATGGAACAGTCGAAAACCTAAGCCAACATGCAAAATCTCACATGCAAAATTTCAATGGATAACGTTTTTCAAAACACCTCCCAAACCGTGACCTATCAGAAGGTGTCAGAGTATCTCACCACGTCTCATCTTTTTCGGGACTCCGTCACAAGCGTGTCCGATTCACCGAACTTTGAAATTCAATATGGCTCTACCTGTGTCCATGTAGATGTCATGGGATGGGAGGTAAACCCCTGGAACCACGAGGATATTGCCCTGGTGCGATCGTATAGCTACTTAACCACCGGAACCCATGTGGATGGCAACTTGCTCCAGTTTCTCATGCGCGAAAGTGGCCACATTCGTTTTGGGGCCTTCCAGCTGGAATCGGACGACCGCATCATGTTTGCTCACAGCATCTTAGGCGGTGACAACATGGACATGATGGAGCTACAAACCTGTATTTTGTCTGTCGCGGCGATCGCCGACACCTACGATGACATCATCGTCCAAAAATTTGGTGGTCAGCGTCTTGTTGGATAACGTCGTGCTCACCGGATACAGAGAAACTCTACACACGACTTCTCAAAATTGCAACAAAGAAATGAGCGATTATCTTGCTTGTCAAGGGTGCGAGGGTGAATCTACGACAGTAGGTAGCGTCCATGGACTACCGTCGCGAATCATGGCATTGAGAATCCTCAGCAACTTATGCATGCACGCGACCAGCGCCACCTTTTTGGCCTTTTCTTTCGAGAGCAGATGCGCATAGAAGGCGTTCAAAACAGAGTTATGACGTACTGCCACCAAGGTTCCCATGTACAGTACCGCCCGAATCTTGGCCCGTCCACCGAACAAAACTCTGCCAAAAGCGATTGTCTAGTTCCGTTAAAATTCAATCATGACACTTCTATCCGGATGCCTGTGATACATTAAGCAGCACTATTGGTCTTATTGGAGATTAGCCAAAAGATATGCTTTGCAAACGCATCTAAACTGAGGATTGCCCTATGACATTACCATTGCTTCAAGATGTTGCTCAATCTCTCACTATTTCACCGAGTGAATCTGAAGAGCGCTACACCATTAGTGGGGTGAGTTGGCAACAATACGAGACTGTTTTGGCTAACCTCACCGATAGTCCGTGGTATAGAGTAACCTTCTTAGACGGAGTGCTAGAGATTTTGTCTCCCAGTCGCAAACATGAATCCCAAAAAGACAACATTGCACGATTGCTTGGGGTTTATTTTGAGGAAACTCGCACCCGCTTTTATGGTTTAGGTTCCACAACCTTTCGCAAAGCACTAAAAGCCCGTGGGGCTGAACCCGACGCTTGCTTCTGCATTGGCTCTGAAAAAGAGTTTCCTGACTTGGCTGTGGAAGTGGTGGAAACGAGTGGCGGTATTGACAAGCTCGACGTATACAAAGGCTTAAATGTCTCTGAAGTTTGGTTCTGGAAACAGGGAAAGTTTGAGCTTTATCGATTACAAGATAACAACTACGTCAATATTGCAACCAGTACGCTTCTTCCTGACCTGGATTTAGCACTGTTGTCCAGGTATGTGACCCATCCAGAACCACTCGATGCCATGATTGCGTTTCGTCAGCAGATTCGAGATACCCAGCTGTAAGCCATTAGAGAAGGCGATCGCCCTGGTGAAATGGCAAGAGTCCTGTATGGTGAAACAGGCCGATTTGCTGTCGTTATATGCCATCTTGGTCAGTGTGGGCATAGGCACTTTCAGACACCATATTCATGACAGACCAGACCGACATAACTTCATCCGATCAATCCGATTACCATCACGTAAATCATCATCACGTAGAAACCAATCAAGACAGATTACATCAAAGAAAACCCAACCAGAAGAATCCCAAAACTGGCCGGATACTTTTCTTACTTTTTCTCAGTGTTTTTGTCGATCTGATTGGTTTCGGCATCATCACACCCTTGCTTCCCTTCATTGCCGAAACCTATGGTGCCAGTCCCCTAGAGGTGACGCTACTGTTCTCGCTGTATTCCTTGATGCAGCTCATTTTCACTCCCTTTTGGGGATCCTTGAGCGATCGCATCGGTCGTCGCCCGATTCTCTTGCTGAGCTACCTAGGCAGTGCCCTGTCCTATATCTTCTTTGCCTTTGCGCCTACCCTCGTGCTTATCTTTGTGGCGCGAGCACTGGCCGGCATCATGGGCTCTAGCATCACCGTAACCAAAGCCTACATTGCCGACATCACAACGCCCGAAGGTCGGGCGAAGGGCATGGGAATTATTGGTGCGGCCTTTGGCTGTGGGTTTATGATTGGGCCTGCATTGGGAGGCCTATTAGCCGGAACCGCAGAAAATCCTAACTTCCAATTTCCCTTGTTGGTCGCCGCTGGATTAGCCTTTGCCGCCTTTTCATTTGCCCTCGTCGCATTACCAGAATCGTTGCCCAAGCACCTACTGCAGCGAGGGTTTAAGCAGACATTGACTGGAGGTCGCCATCAGGTACGAATTCCAGGAACTCCTCGAAATACAACAACAAAAGCATTTAATCTATCGACCATTTTTCGAGTCTTAAAACCCATTCACATTCGCCGCCTCATCAGTGTGACATTTCTCTTTTCCATTGCCTCGGTGGGTGTCCAGGCAATCCTTGTCTTGTGGTGTGATCGCCAATTTTCCTGGGGGCCACGCGTCCTCGGCTTACTATTCATGTTCTACGGCGTCATTGCCACCATCATCCAGGGTGGATTGATCGGAATCCTAACGAAGCAGTTTCGAGAACAAACCCTATTGCTGGCTGGGGTCCTATTCCAAGGATTTGGTTTATTGCTAGTTCCTATGTCAACCACCGTCCCTCTATTTATGGTCAGTACGGGATTGTGGATTGTCGGTGAATCGGTTTGTAGACCCGCCCTCAACAGTCTCGTGTCTCGCTCTGCCTCCGTTGACGAACAAGGTATCACCTTGGGTGTGACTCAATCGTTTACGTCAATGGCAAATATCTTGGGACCCATTTTAGCCGGGAGTTTATTCACGTTCTTTGGGGGGGAATGGGCATTCTGGTGCGGGACAGGGTTGATGGCGATCGCCACGGTGATTAGTGTGCAACTAAAGCGCGATCGCCCAATCCGCTCCGCATAACCAATGCTAAGCACAATGGCGTGTGGAACAGGACTGTGTACTCTGGGGCA
>JBCCWF010000043.1:0-21649 GCA_039194035.1 Cyanobacteria bacterium P01_E01_bin.6
CCATCCTCTGGTGCAGTTGTGTCACTCGCTCTTTGCCCAAGGGCAATCTGTTGAACAAGTTGTGGAGGTCATGATGCCTGCCTAAGTCTCTTTTTTCTTCTTAAAACAAAAAAACTTCGAGAACTTTGCCAAGTCGTGTCGACTACAAAACGGTGATGTGGGGCGCGGCGCGCCCCACATCACCGTACTCAATCAAGCTGCACAGCACGATAAATCATACCAATGCTTGATGTTGGATTTTCGGTTTTGGCTAACGGATGGGTTGCTGGCACGAGCGATGTCAACGTGTGGGCTGTTTATCGGGTTGAGCAGCGTCAACAAAGGCTTTCAAGATTTTTAGCTGATAGCCATCGTCAATAGACATTTCGGGATGCCACTGCACCGCCAATGCCCAAGGATGCTGCTGATGGTCCATGGCCTCAATCAGGCCATCTGCCGCTTGGCCACACAACGCCCAGTCATTCGATACGGCTGGAATAGCCTAACGAAAAAAAGCTTGGTAAGAAACGAACTCTGTTCGTTGTGCCCAGATGAGGGTACCAAAAATCGTTCCATCGAGTGGAATTATTCAAGTAGCAAGCTCCTAAGCCCATCATGGCTTGTGCCCCTCGATAAGACCAAAACATCCCCGACGGCTTAAGGCGTTGGGTGACCATGCAGGGTTCATTATTCTGACACTACTCTTTTTCTTCCTTACCAAACTTTTTTTGTTCACCCAACATTAGGCAATGACAATGTTACGAGAGCTAATATTGTCAATAGCGACATTCCTGAGCGTTGCTAACGTCGTGAAGGTCGTACCAGTACCCCGACCATCTTCATCGACTTGTATGTCTATGTCACTGCCTACCTGAACCAGTTCCACATATTGTTGAAATTGCTTAAATGGACTCGTTTCCGTAAAAGCTGGGAGAGAAAAGATATCTCGCAAATCAATTAGATCTTCGTCTCCATTAAATCCCTTAATAATATCTTGTCCATCATTGAGGCTAGTGTAACGAATCATATCGATACCGCTGCCGCCCTTAATCACATCATCACCGCGCCCTCCCACAAGAATGTCGCTTCCTTGTTGACCCAGCAGCCGATCATCGCCACTGCCTCCCAGCAGGAGATCGCGATTGTTACCACCTTTGAGCCGATCGTTTCCGCTGCCCCCATCCAGACGATCTTGACCTTTTCCTCCACTAATGACGTCATTCCCGGCATTGCCAAAGAGGCGGTCTTTGCCAAAGCTAGCTGACTGGCGACCGCTGGTGATGCGATCATTGCCCCTGCCACCACGAATCGTGTCAGATTGGGGCGTACCCCGCAATTTATCGTTCTGGGATGTACCTCGAAGGTTAATGCCAGGGTTATTGTTGCTGAAATCAATGTCAGATAGGGCAATGCCTAGGGAAGCATCGTCATTTAGGAGGGTGATGGTCGCCGTTTCATCCGTTAACGTTGCTGTTCCTGGAGCCGTTCCATTCTCTAGGTTAAGGATAATGGTTTCATCTACTTCTTCATCGATATCACCCAAGAGGGTAAGGGTAATGATTTGGCTGGTTTCTCCCGTAGCAAAGGAAAGGGTATTACTAGAAGCAGAGCTGGAATAGTCGCTGCCTACGGTTGCCGTACCACTCAAGGTAAGATCAACACTGCTAGTTCCACTAATATCCCCACTGCGTGTGACCGTGACAGTAATGGCCTGAGAATCATCCTCTCCCTCAGACAAAGAGGTTGTATCCACGGCCAGGGAATAGTCAATGTCGTTGTCGATGAGGGCTGTGGTGACGGAGTCTACGGAGAGGGCTGCATAGGCACTGTCTGCACTCGTTACGGTGTGAGAAATGATTTGTTCATGGTCGCCTTCGACCAAGTCATCATCAGTGGCGATGAGGGTGACAGTTTGATCGGTGAGAGCAGTCGCATCGGCTGCGAACGAGAGGGGGGCGATCGACTCTACTTGGTTACCCGTGTCAAAAGCAATCGTTACTGGATTGGTCGGAATCGTAGACAACCGAACAAGGTATCCGCCATTTCCACCCCCTTCCGTTGCCTCTATCAGAATGGGCGTAATCACCACTTGAACGTCATCATCATCGGTAATTTCAGCTGTCACTTGCTGATTTCCGCCACTCTCGGTGCCATTAGTGACAGAGTCAATATCCACAATAATGGTTTCATCATTCTCGTTTGACCCATCATCCAGCGCTGTGAGAGTAAGGCTACTCGTCAGCGTCTCCGCTGGAATTGTCAGAGTTGTCGTGCTAGCAGTGTAGTCATTCCCAATTCCTTCCGTCGCTGTACCGCTGAGAGCGAGTGTCACCGTAATGGCTTGAGATGACGCTGCATCAAGGGTGGCAATGATCGTTGCAACACCGCCATTTTCGGCCAAGGGAGAATCCACCACACTGAGGCTGACATTGGGAGGGGTATCGTTATCCGTAATAGTTCCCTGGCCTTGAGTATCGGCAATGGTAGCGTTGCTGGGATTCGCGAGATCCACGACAAAGTTCTCATCAGGTTCATCGAGGGCATCATCGCTGATGTCAACGGTGATTGTTTTACTCGTCTCTCCTGCACTGAAAGCTAGAGTTCCGGATGCACTCGTATAGTCGCGGCCTGCGGTCGTCGTGGTATCCGAGAGCGTGTAATCCACAGTGATAGGCTGCACACTTTCGCCAGATAAGGTAACGGTAAACGTAGCTGTGCCAACCGCTTCATCAACGATGACATCGTTAATAGATAAGGTAGGAGCCGCATCATTATCAGTGACGGTGCCTTGACCTAGATTGTCGGTCACCGTCGCGTTGCTCGAATTCGTGAGATTAACGAAGAAGGTTTCATCCAATTCATCAATGGCATCGTCATCAATCGCGATGGTGATATCTTGGCGGGTCTCTCCAGGATTAAAGATCAGGGTGCCCGATGCATTGGTGTAGTCTGTAGGGGCGATCGCCGTACTATCGGTCGTCGCGTAATCCACCGTCACCGTTTGTCCACTGGCAACGGAGAGGTCAACCGAGAACGTGGCCGTCCCCGCCCCCTCTGCAACTGTCACATCTCCAATGGACAAGGTCGGTGCAGCATCAGTGTCGGTGAGAGTTCCCTGAGCTTGACTATCGGCAATGGTGGCATTTATCGGATTAGCCAGGTTGATGAAAAAGGTTTCGTCGGCTTCATCCAGGGCATCATCGGTGAGCGTGATGGTGATGGTTTGATTCGTGACTCCGGCATTGAAGGTAAGAGTACCGGAATCGCTGGTGTAGTCACTGCCTGCCAATGCCGAATCATCAGCGGTGGCATAATCAACGGTGATTGCTTGGCCGCTGGCAGTCGAGAGACTGACATCAAAGCTGATCGTACCTGCATTCTCATTGATGGTGACATCGTCAATGGAAATAGTTGGAGCGGTGTCGTCGTCGGTGATGCTCACCTGTCCCTGACTATCGGTAATAGTCGCGTTGCTGGGATTCGTTAAGTCAACAAAGAAAGTTTCAGCCGCTTCATCCAGGGCATCATCGGTGAGATTGACAGTAATGGTTTGGCTGGTCACACCCGCTGCGAACGTGACGGTACCAGAGTCGCTCGTGTAATCGCTGCCTGCTACGGCTGAATCATCAGCAGTCGCGTAATCTACGGTGATGGCCTGACCACTGGTAGCGGAGAGATCAACCGTGAAAGTTGCCGTGCCTGCATTTTCATTGACCGTGACATCATCAATAGAGAGGGTTGGAGCCGTGTCGTCGTCAGAAAGAGTTGCCTGTCCTTGACTATCGGCAATGGTGGCATTGCTGGGGTTCGTTAAATCAACAACAAAGGTTTCAGATGCTTCATCCAGGGCATCATCTGTGAGATTGACCGTGATGGTTTGGCTGGTTACACCCGCTGCGAACGTGAGGGTACCAGAGTCACTCGTGTAATCACTGCCTGCGATCGCTGAATCATCAGCAGTCGCGTAATCCACTGTTACCGCTTGACCACTGGCAGTAGAGAGGTCAACCGTGAAGGTTGTCGTACCCGCATTCTCATTCACTGTGACATCGTCAATCGAAATCGTCGGAGCCGTATCGTCGTCAGACAGAGTTGCCTGTCCTTGACTATCGGCAATAGTGGCATTGCTGGGGTTGGTTAAATCAACAAAGAAGGTTTCAGCAGCCTCATCTAGAGCATCATCTGTGAGATTGACGGTGATGGTTTGGCTAGTTACACCCGCTGCGAACGTGAGGGTGCCGGAGCCACTGGTGTAGTCACTGCCTGCTAATGCCGAATCATCAGCAGTCGCGTAATCCACCGTTACCGCTTGACCACTGGTCGTAGAGAGATCAACCGTAAAGGTCGCCGTTCCAGCATTTTCATTGACCGTGACATCATCAATGGAAATCGTCGGAGCCGTGTCGTCATCGGTGAGGGTTGCCTGCCCTTGACTATCGGCAATAGTCGCATTGCTGGGGTTCGTTAAATCAACAAAGAAAGTCTCAGAAGCCTCATCCAGAGAGTCATCGGTGAGATTGATGGTGATGGTTTGACTGGTCACACCCGCTGCGAACGTGAGGGTGCCGGAGTCACTGGTGTAGTCACTGCCTGCGATCGCCGAATCATTGGCAGTTGCATAATCCACGGTGATGGCTTGGCCACTGGCGGCGGAGAGCGCAACGGTGAACGTGGCGGTACCTGCATTCTCATTGACCGTGACATCATCAATGGAAAGGGTCGGGGCGGTGTCGTTATCGGTGAGAGTACCTTGTCCCTGGCTGTCCGAAAGGGTAGCGTTATTGGGATTCGTCAGATCAACAAAGAAAGTTTCGTTCGGCTCATCCAGAGCGTCGTCGGTGAGATTGACCGTGACCGTTTGACTGGTCACACCCGCTGCGAACGTGAGGGTACCGGAGGCAGCGGTGTAGTCGCTGCCTGCCACGGCCGTATCATCTGCCGTCGTGTAATCCACCGTCACAGCGGTGTTACTGGCTGCGGACAAGCTGACTGTGAAGCTGGCAGTGCCGTCAGACTCATTCGCGGTGGCATCGTTGATTGAGAGGCTAACACTGTCATCGTTAGCAATAGTGGCCGTTGACGTCACCGTGGTGCCGAGGGTGGCATTGGTTGCACTATCGAGGGAAACGGTGAAGGTTTCGTCTGATTCTGCTGTGGTGTCTCCGGTCACCGCCACTTGGATAGTCTTCTCGGTTTCACCATTGCTAAAGGTGACGCTGCCATCGTTATCGGTGTAGTCGTTGCCTGCCGTCGCTGTTCCGTCGTTGGTGGTGTAATTGACGGTGACATCAGATGTATAGTCTCCCGTCAAGCTGACAGTAAAGGTGTAGAGAGTGCTCCCTGTATCTCCTTCTGCCAGGTCAAGGGTTGTCGGGGAAATGGATACCGTCGGTTGAGCCAAGTTTTCCAGGAAAAAGTTGGCGGGCGTCACGCCATCAGTCGTGACCGTGTAGGTGCCAGTCGTCGTGTTAGCCGTGGCCGTGGCCGCAGCAATTCCTGTGGCATCAAGGGTGACGGTGGTGCTGTCGAGGGTTGCAGACGCTCCACTACCGGGTACGGTGAAGGTGACTTCCCCTCCATCAATCGGTTCTCCAAAAAAGCTGCTGACCTGGACTCGGAGAGGTGTGTCAAATGCGGTGCCCACGGTGGCCTCTTGACCGTTACCCGTCAGTGGGGTGATGCTAAACCCTTGAGATTCAAACGCGCCAATGTCACGGGTGCTGTTGACGATGGAGGTGCCCCGCTGCCCTTCGGTTGTCGAACCCGTTCCGCTGGCATCAAGGGCAGGACTTCCTGGCAAAAGTGAGTGGGTAAGGGTATCGCCACCGTTGTCCTGTAAATCCCCAAGGAGTGGGTTAACATTTAGTATATCCGTGCCTGTTTTGCTACCGTCCTCAACAATATTGACTCCACTGAACGTCGTGTTTCCACGGACATCTGTTTGAGCGGTGCCATTGACAACAATGGTGTTGGCTAACGTAACAGTGCTGCTGTTGGTTGCAGAAATACCATCGCCGCCCCCCGTCGATGTGTTGTTTGCAATGGTGCTATTGCTAATTGTGGTGGTATGCCCCGCACTAATTGTCTTGATGCCACCCCCATCATTTCCTGATGAGTTGCCGGAAATCGTACTGTTGCTGATAATCGCAAACCCAGTATCACGACCATAGATTCCACCGCCGCTACCTGTTGAACTGTTGCCAGAAATGGTGCTGTTCGTAATCGTGAGTTCACTATCAGTACTCTGAATCCCACCACCTAGACGAGCTGAATTGTCCGAAATTGTGCTGTTGTTGATGAACGCAAAAGAGTCTCGGAGATGAATTCCTCCTCCACGGTAAAAGGTATTGACCGTATTCGAACTCGTGTTGTTCGAAATTGTGCTGTCATTAACAATGACGATGCCGGAGTTTCTGCTACGTATTCCTCCACCATATCCAAAAGCTGTATTGCTTGAAATTGTGGTGTTTTCAAGAGTAAGTGAGCCTCCATTAAGATATACACCACCTCCTCCTTCAATAGAGGCATCTCCAGCTGTGTTTCCCGTCACGATGCTGTTGGAAAGCAGCAGAGTTTCTCGACTGCTGATCCCTCCACCACTAGCAGTGGAATTTCCTCCTGTTATAGCAAGGCCATCTAAAACAACCTGTTGATCGATACTTCCGTTGCCATCCGTCACATCGATGACACGGGATGCATTGTTTCCATCAATGGTGATGTCGGGAGTGCCATCATCGTTCAAGTCGCCATCAATCGTGAGGCTGGTGGTGATGTCGAGTTCCGTTCCCCCAAGGGTGATGGTGCTCCCACTCAAGCTGATATCGAAGGCGATGGTGTCGCCACTGGTCGCGCTGGCGATCGCATCTCTGAGACTGCCAGCACCACTATCATTTGTGTTGGTGACCGTGATAATCGCAGCCTCTGCATCCAGAGCCTGCCCATCAATCGTGACGGTAATGGCATCCTGTTCCTGTTGCAGTTGACTGAGTTGTTCGTCACTTAGCTCAGCACCTCGCACAATCGCCGAAAAGATGTCTCCCTCATCCCCTCTCGCATCTGCCGCGTTGATGCGGGCATCAATCCCATGCCCGACTTCTTCCAGAAGCACGGCAACGATTTGCTCATCCGTGGCCTGCTCCAAAAATTCCTGAGCCAGATAGATGGTATCGGTTTGGGTGACATAAACGCCCCTCGCTCCACTTAATGCTGATTGGGGACGAACCTCAATGGTTGGCAGAGCCTCGAAGTTTCCTTCGCTGACTTCCTCTCCCAATTGCTGTAACGCCTGCTGATTCACGTCTGCACCAAAAGCAGGAGCGAATGCATCAAGCTGCCAACCTCCTTGGTTTGCAAAATCTTGCAGCATATCCTGCATTGTCAGGATGGCACGGCTTAGAGTCACAGATGCCGCATTGAAATTTGGGCTAGTTGAATGAACCATAATCAGAGTTAAGTAAACAAGCGTCTAATGAGAAATGAAAGAGAAATGAAAGAGAAATCAACAGAAATAAATTGGCACAGCATTTCATCCCACGAACCTTGGGATGAGAGTCTTTTGCATGGATAAAACGTGATGGAAGCAGCCGAAATCCAAGCGCAGATTTCAGCGCTACTTTTTTACGTACTGAGTGGGGTGGTACTTGGAGGCAACGTCAGGAAATGGTGCGATGTCAGACCAACCCAAAAAAGCCTAGAGAAAGTGGCGATCGCCCAATGAAATGCATCCTTTTAGGCATGCCGTTTAACCATTAAATTAGCTCCTAGCCATAACTGATAGTTCTACGCATTCAGATGTCGTTTTGAGCGCTTTACATCGTTGCTCCTACGTAGCGTTCCCGACATTTTTGTTCCGTCAAGATTTTCCGGGCAATAGTTACATTTATTTACGTCGAGTTGAGATATGCATCGTCTGAATATTGGCGTGTTGAAAATTAATCCACGACAACGTTCTTACTCAAAAGGCCAGTAATACCTTTGACTACAACCCAAAAGATACCCAATAGAGGGGCAGCGGGCATAGCCCGCCGCCCCTCTATTGGTACTTTATTTTCTAGCAAGTCCCTAAATTGCTGAATGCCGCTGTTTCCTGAAAAATCTAGCTGCTTGAAGATGCCGAATATATCAATCGTGAGGCTCCTGTTGATTGTCAGTTTTGGACTTTTGGTAGCGGATGGGTTGCTGGCACGAGCGATGTCAACGAGTTGGCTATTTATCGAGTTGAGCAGCGTCAACAAAAGCTTTCAAGATTTTGAGCTGATAGCCATCGTCAATAGACATTTCAGGATGCCATTGCACCGCCAACGCCCAAAGATGCTGCTGATGCTCCATGGCCTCAATCAGGCCATCTGCCGCTTGGCCACACAACGCCCAGTCATCCGACACGGCTGGAATGGCCTGGTGATGCCACGACACCACGGGAATCGCTTCAGCACCCACAATGGCTGCAAGACGACTACCAGGGGAAACCTGGACACCATGCTCCACCGGACGAGCACGCATTGACACACTCGGGGGTTCCTGTCGATGCAGAATCGAGCCATCAACCGAATCGGGCACATGGGTAATCAACGGCTTTCCTCCACTCGCGAGGTGCAGGGTTTGCATCCCCCGACAAATTCCCAAAATCGGAAGGGATAAGCCCAATGCCTTCTTCGCCAGGGCAAGGTCAAAGCTGTCTCGCTCCTCATCAAGGCTGTAGATGGTGGCATGGGACTCGCCCCCGTATAGAGTGGGATTGATATCGCCGCCCCCGGTAAAGAGCAAGCCATCGAGGCGATCGCACAGCACGTCAATCTGCTCTTCCCCCGGAGCCAGCAACACAGGCACCCCTCCAGCCTGGCGGACGGCCACCAGATAGTTGGCATAGAGATGATATTGTTGGTTAGCGTTAAGTCCGTACGTTGTAATTCCAATCAGCGGTGGAGTCATTATTCCTTACATCCAAGCTGCCTTACACCAGCACTGGAGCTGCCATTGCATCCTGACAGTACCGTGCCAGATGGGGCGATCGATAGCCATTCTCCGTCCACAAAATCGGGAAGAAGGATTCATCCATACCATCATCATCGATATGCTTGTAGCGCCCATAGATATAGCCTGCAGGTTTGCCACTAAAGCACGCATCAGAACTCAGGGTGTGGATGCCGAGACTGCGACGCGGCATCGTTGGGCTTAGGTTTTTTCCAGAACCATGCCAGGTCAGGCCATGATGAAAGGCACATCCCCCAGCAGGCACCGTAACAGAAATAATCTCAGGTTCTTGAACGCCAGCCGCCTGAGCTGTTTCCAACATCGCCCATCGATAATCTTTGGTTGGCGCGTGAAATTCACCCTCTAGAGACGAGAGCAGTGGCCATCGGTGAGACCCCCGGACATATTGCAGCGTCCCAATTTCCACACTGACATCATCTAGGGCAATCCAACAGGTTAACGTTTCTGCTGGCGCAAAATAGTCGATGTAAGCACCATCTTGATGCAAGGCAATTTCCTTCCCGCCACCAGGAGGCTTGTACCAAAGACTGTCCTGTCCAATGCGCGCCCCCGGCCAGCCCGCCAACTGGGCACTGAGCCGTCCCACCTCAGCCGAGAGAGCCACACTTGCAACAGTCAAGTCACACTTCCAGGCATTGCAAATCTCGCGAGTCACATCCGGCAGACTCAGCCCTGGCCGCCAATACCATTCGTCAGGATACATTCCCGTTTCAAACTGGCCGTGAAACAAGGGATCGACGCGATCGCGCAACGTCTCCACCACATCCGGATTGAGGAACTGTTCCAGAATCAGAAACCCATCATCCTGAAACCGCTGAATATCTTGTTCGGAGAGATGAATCGGTTGATATGCCATGAGTCGCTGCCAGCCTGTGTAAAAGACCTGAAAGTATAAAGCTAGAAAATTAACAGGCTTATAATCTAGCGGTCAAGACTTGATGTAGTTTGTACCCTCTGTTACCTAAATGTTCGCTTTAACGACTGCACATAATCTTTGTCACGCGCCAAGATTGGTCGGCAGTCCGCTCCAAGCGAATTGTTATACGGCTTGATAGCTTCACCAAAGTCGCTGTATGCCATAAGCATCACATTTGGCATCAATTGATAGAACTGGAATATCCTCAATGCTACTTTGAGTAATTATCAGTCGATCAAAAGGATCTCTATGAGTTGAATCAGGAAAAGGCGAATTAGCTACTTCAGACATATGATCTACAGATCAATGGCACTGACTTAAGAATTTTTGAGAGGCTGAAATGCCTATGAAATCAATGCTCATTGCCAACAATTTCGCCTTAAGTCAGTGCCATTGATCTACAGATAGGTTAAGTACGTTAATTCCACTTGCCTGAAGCAGTCGAGGAATTAACGTTTCGTACGACTCCATTCATATCAGCTGTCCAGAGCTGTACCTGATGGCAATCTCCCAAAGGCTTGCCATGCTTAAATACCGGATATTTTAATACCGGATATTTTCACGGTTATCTACAGATAATTTAGCGCTACCACTAAGCCCAGAATCTCCAGCCATGTACAAGAGAAAACCATGCGTAAGAAAACCATGCGTATCGAGCAATATTTCCACGGAGTCGGATAACGGTGAAGTTGTGCGGCGGCAGATAGTCTTAGAATTTCTAGAGATAACCTTGGTTCCGTCCGAATCAACGCAGTGTTAGCTATTCATCAAAGCAACAACATGCAGCACGGATTTGCTCTTGAACCTGCTTGGGCAAATCGGCAAACAATCTACGGAACTCAGTAGTCGTGAGCGATTTCACAATGTTTCTGGGTCAAGTTCTTGGGTTTTACCTGCACGGTACTCAGCCATTGCAGAAGCTGCGAGTTTTGCAAGAATATCTGGCGAATGCGAAAAAGCTTCATCCCAATGTCGCTCATCCTCGATCTCATCTAGGCTTATTGAAGCGATCACGTTCTGTTCGCTTTCGGGAAAGGTTTGCAATCTGGCGATCGCACGCTCAAGCAACTCAGTCATCGCTATTTCACTCAGCAGTTTTTAACTTACCCTATCCATTATCGCTGCTCTCAGGCAGATTGAGCATACCCTGAATACGATTTTGAAAAACAGGTAGACAGCCCTAATCCTGCCAATGTTTCTGAAAGGTAGGCATCGTTTTCAAAAACATCACGTCTCCACCTTGATAGGCTTTTACCGAATCACCAAATACCTCATCTGCTTTTGCAGAACTCGGCGGATCTTGCCAATCAATCACCCACAGCACTTCAACAATTCGATAGATATTGAAATCTCCATGCCATTTCTCACGCTCCGCCTTGTAGTCAAGCACCTCTACAAAATGCATAACATAACCATTCTGCTTATGTAGCGCCGTGCTCACCATCAACAACAATGTCAAAGTGTAAGACATCCTCACGTCTTCCCAGTTTGCTGTACAACGCGATTGCGGGTTCATCTTCGATACTGGTATCGGCCTGTACAAATATCACATAAGCACCACGCTCAGCAGCGATTTCTTTCAGTTTTTCAATTAAAGCCGTCGCAATTCCTTCGCGCCGATGCCCCGATGCCACGGCGAGATCGTAGAGATAGATCTCGCTACGCTCCTGCTCGAACTTCTTAAGCTCGTAGGCCGCGATACCACCAACCACTTCGCCGCTCTTCACGGCAGTCAACGCAATGAACGTGTCACTATCAAGCAATCGCTGTAAGTAGTCCTCACTCGGACGTTTAGCCGTATACGTTTCCACTTCGTTGAACGCCTCGCCAAAGGTTGTCAGCAGTGCTGCCATCAGCGAGATGTCATTCGAGGTGAGATGGTGAATATCTATCGACATGAACTATTTCCAAAATGTATAACGACCCCAAGCTCAGCGATCGCAGAGTACGGCGCAGCACCTGAACGATGAACCGAAAGGCGGTGGCGAACATAAGTGATATGACCCACGGAGTGGTTCGCTGTCGTGCATGGTTAGGTTGGTTACGTCTACTCAGTAATCTTATCTCCTTGGCTGGCAACGATGATGATGCGGATGACATCGGAAAGCAAAAAGACGTCATCGTCAATCCGGAGACAGCCACATGTAGCGAAGCTGGCCGCAAGAACATGGCCCGGCTTAAGAGCCATTTAGATGGACGGAGTATTCGTGCGATCGCCCTGTTAGAGGGAGGCATCTTGCAACCTTAATATTCATCGCACTACTGTTTAGAACGCAACCTATCCAGCAATTCTGTCACCATCGCTACTCTTTTGAAGCTCGGAGTTTCTCACAATGAGGGGCGTCAATGTGTCAGAGTACCGATGAATTTTTCTACCCTCAAGCCTGGACAACTCACGATTGGATGTAGCGATTTCGATGCCCGTCCCATGACCTATGTGGAAGATGGCCAGCGGTTTGGCTATGAACCAGATGTTGCCCGAGCTGTTTGTGAAAAGCTGGAGTTGAAACCTGTCTGGGTCAATCTGCCCATGATGGACTTCTACTCGACCTTGCGAGCAAAACAATGTGATGTGATCTGGTTTAACCAAGCAATTACGGAAGAACGCTTGGGTCATAGCACGTTCACTCGTCCCTATGGGTTGTTTGATGAGGCGATTATTGTTCGTGCGGACAGCAATATTCAGTCTGGTGATGATCTCAACGGATTAAAATTGGGGGGATTGGCAGACAGCACCAACATTGAACTGGGCGAACAGTTCGATGGCGTTGAACTCGTCCCCTTTCCAGGGAGCGATCGCGTCTTACCTGAAATGTTGGCTGCGCTACGAGCCGGCGAAATCGATGCGCTGGTGGATGATGAGTTGGTCTTGATTACTGCCGCAGAAGCAGACCCCACGTTGCGCCTTGCATTCACAGTCGAAACGCGCCATCAGTTTGCGATCGCCCTTCACCCAGACAGCACCGAATTACTCAGCGCCCTCAACACAACCCTGGATGAGCTGGAAGCAAACAGTACCCTCAAAAAACTCTGGAGCCAATGGATTCCCTGGCGTCCTTTTCCATTTACCTGATTCCATTTACCTGATTCCATTTACCTGACAAAAATTGTAATGATAGGGGCACATCACCATGGGCCCTTACATCATGAATTATTGATACACCAATGGGTTGCAAATGCAGAATTTACAGGTTATTCCACCTGACGGATTAGAGACCTATGATGATGTGCCTGCACCTCTGGGTAAGGTTGTTGCAGAATATCGCATTGATGCAGCAACGGCGATCGCCTATTCGGTGAAAGCAGGTCAGTATATCCAGATCATGGATGTGGAAGGAACCCAATGTTCAGACTTCCTGGCCTTTGCAGGTGAGGGGTACCAAGAAGAGCTGGACAGCACGGTTACTCGAACGCTATTGGGGATGGCGATGCCCCAAGCAGGATTGCACAACAAATACTTTTCTCAGGCCATGCGACCTCTGGTTGAGGTGATTCAAGATACGTGCGATCGCCACGATAGTTTTATGCTGGCCTGCACCAACACCTATTACGAAGATGCCGGGTATGTCGGGCATCCAAGCTGCAGCGACAACTTCAACCAGGTGCTAGCTCCCTACGGCATGCCTCCCCGACCTGGCTGGGCCGCCATCAACTTCTTTTTCAACACAACCGTTGATGACAGTGGCGCAATTATCTCGGCAGAATCTTGGTCACGACCTGGCGACTATGTATTACTGAAAGCCCAGCAGGATCTGCTGTGTGCCAGTTCTGCTTGCCCGGATGATATTGATCCAGCCAATGGATGGCACCCCACGCCCATTCACGTCCGTATTTATGAGGCCAGCGAAAATTTTCCAAAAGCGATTGGGCGGCGAGTGGCGGAGGCGTTACCCTTGCGTTTCACTCAAGATAGTGCCTTTACGCCCTGCATCCGGACGCTGACTCAACATTTGGTGGAATACAACAGTTTTTGGGTTCCCGTCAGCTATTCACATCAAGGCGACCAGGCAGAATATTGGGCGCTGCGACAACGGGTTTCACTGATGGATCTGTCTGCGCTGCGAAAGTTTGAAGTGATGGGAACCGGAGCCCGTGATCTCTTGCAATGGGCGTTTTCTCGCAACGTTGAAAAACTAGAGATTGGACAATCGGCTTACGGCTGCCTGCTGAACCCCCACGGCGGCATCATTGATGATGGCATCGTATTCCGCCTAGGAGAACTCGCCTATCGATACGTGGGTAACTGCGATACCGATGGACTATGGCTGCAAAAGCTGGCTACCGAAAAAGGCTTTGCTGCTCGGATTGAACCGAGCAGTCATCAACTTCATAACCTGGCGCTTCAAGGCCCCTATTCTCGCTACCTATTGCGACCTCTCGTCGAGATTGATGCCGAATGGGGGCTGAACGATTTAAGTGACCTCGCGTATTTTCGCTTTGTGACGGGCCGGGTCGGCACGATTCCCGTGGTCATCTCCCGTACCGGGTATACCGGAGAGTTGGGCTATGAATTATTTGTGCATCCTGACCACGGGGCAGCGTTATGGACGATGCTAATGCAAGAAGGAGCCGCCTATGATTTGATGCCCTTAGGGATGCAGGCGCTCGATCGGGCTCGCATTGAGGCCGGACTGCTAGCGGCAGGGCGAGAATTTCACGACTTGATTTCGCCCTATCAAGCCGGCATTGGTTGGAGTGTGGGGATAAAGACCAAGGGTGACTTCATCGGACGGGCGGCTCTCGAAAAGCTGCGGGAGCGTCCTCCGTTTGTTGCAGTCGGCCTGACGTTAGAAAGTAATGACATTGCCTGTGGCGGGCAGTGCATCTATCCCGTGGGCGATCGCTGGCGAGTCGGCCATGTCACCAGCGGCACCTTTTCTCCAATTTTGAATCGGAGTATTGCGATGGCTCAAATCGCACCCGAATATGCCCAGCCAGGCATGGAGTTAGAGGTCGGGTTTATGGACGGGTTCAAGCGACGAGTCCGTTGCCAGGTTGGAACGTTAGCATTGTACGACTCCACCAAGAGTCGAGTTCGCGCATAGGAGATCGACGGATGCAAACCAGTGAGAAACCCTCAAATTCAATCATCGAGAATCCCCCGGATTGTCATCTGTGGGATTTTGCTGGGGTTGATGGACTACAGGTGGCGATCGCCCTTTTTTCGCCTGATATCACCTATATTGCTCCATTCCAGTCCCTCACGGCTGAATTCAATCAGCAACCGTGCGCCGTGCTGCGCCTCTGTGAAGGAAACTTTCGGGTTGCACTACCAGCAGGCGGTAATGCCATCGAACGGGCGATCGCAGATCTCGGGCTGAAGGTTTGGGTTAAACCGTGCGATCGCATCGCCACATTATTTCTCTTCACTGACAAAGGATTAGAGCGCCTATCTCAACTCGCCACGACTAAATCTATTTACACCCTGTCCCCTTTTCCCCTAAACCGAGCCGTCCCTGCCCGCATCAATGGCATTGCAATCCTCGCGTGGCATATTCTCTGGCAAGGTCAACCCAAACTTGTCATTCAAACAGCAGTCCAAGACTGCGATACTGTTCACGCCGCATTTCTTCAATCCGTCACTGCTCAGTGAACTCAAGCTGAAATAACAACGACAGCATCATCTCCCCGAACGGTAATCTTCTGAGGTTCTGTACCGTTGGCAAGCCTGACAACTTCGCTCAATCGAGCTTTTGCATCTTCCAATTTCCAATGAGAGTTTGGGGCGCGCCCCAAATGCTGGTTCCTCTGTAAACCTTACCAAGTTATGCATCCATACATGAATGAAATGAATAGATGCACCAGACATTTCTGTTCGGTATATCGCTTAGCAAAAGTCCCTTGGAAAAAAGAGTATAACTCTCCCAGCATTTCGGATAAGAATATCTATGCCTTCTCGCATTGCCATTATCGGTGCAGGCCCCTGCGGACTTGCTCAACTTCATGCATTTGAGCAAGCACGACTCAAGGGAATCGAAATCCCTGAAATTGTGTGTTTTGAGAAACAATCGGGTTGGGGTGGCCTGTGGAACTACACGTGGCGTACAGGACTTGACGAGTATGGCGAACCCGTTCATGGCAGCATGTATCGCTACTTGTGGTCGAATGGCCCAAAAGAATGTCTAGAATTTGCCGACTACAGCTTCGACGAGCACTTTGGCAAACCGATTCCCTCGTTCCCTCCCCGCGAAGTCCTCTACGACTACATTGTGGGTCGAGCGACGAAAGAAAACCTAGACCGCTACATTCAGTTCAGCACGCCAGTTCGTTACGTTGAGTATGTGGCAGAGACCGATACGTTTCGTGTGCGCGTGAAAGACCTCAAGGCCGATCAAGAACGAACAGAAGAGTTCGACACTGTGATTGTCGCTACAGGACATTTCTCAACTCCCAATGTTCCTGTCTTCGAAGGCATCGAGCGGTTTCCTGGGCGGGTGCTTCACAGCCACGACTTTCGGGAAGCACGGGAATTTGAGGAGCAGGATTTACTGGTCGTCGGCAGCAGCTACTCGGCTGAAGACATCGCCCTCCAGTGCTACAAATATGGAGCAAGTTCTGTCACCGTTAGCTATCGAACCGCCCCCATGGGCTTTGAATGGCCAGATGGCATTAACGAAGTTCCATTGCTTATCAAACTGGATGGAAAGACCGCTCACTTTAAAGATGGCAGCAGCAAAGAGATAGATGCGATTATCTTGTGCGTCGGCTATCAGCACAGCTTCCCATTTCTAGAAGACAGCCTCCGATTGAGAACCAAAAACTGTCTGTATCCCGGCTCTCTCTACAAAGGAATCTTCTGGCAACCGAATCCAAAGCTCATGTACCTAGGAATGCAGGATCAGTTCTACACCTTCTCCATGTTTGATGTTCAGGCATGGTATGCGCGAGATGTAGTGCTGGGGAGCATTGAGTTGCCATCTAGCGAAGACATCGCAGCCGATATTGAAACCTGGCAACAGCGAGAAGAAAGCCTAACCGATCCATTTGAGCAAATTGACTTTCAAACAGACTACATCAAAGAGCTGGTTGCACAGGTTGATTATGCTCACTGTAACTGGGATATGGTCGCAGAGCTATTCAAAGCATGGGAACACGATAAGGAGCACAGCATTCTTGGCTATCGGGACAAGGCATTTCCATCGCCTTGCACTGGCACAAAAGGTACGATTCATCACACCCCTTGGGTTGAAGCCATGGATGACTCAATGGACTGTTTCTTAGCAGTGAAAGAGGGCTAGCCCGTCAAAAACGGTTAGGCTCCCAGACATTATGGTATTAACTGAAGAGCTAGTTCCCTTACTAGAGGAGCAAAGCCGTTCTCTAATTCGTCGAGATATGCCCCCTCCTCAGTTAGTTGTCGAAATTGTGTCTCCGGGAAAAGAAGCGAGCGATCGCGATTATCGCTATAAGCGTTCTAAATATGGAGCCAAAGGCATTCCTGAATATTGGATTGTGGATCCAATACGAGAGCAGGTGATGGTCTTAACGCTCGTTGATGGGTTTTATGAAGAGGCAGTTTATCAACGCGGCGATCGGGTATTGAAATCTTTCGCAACATCGTAATGGTTTGATAACTTATCAACGGATTGTCCTGTCGATAGGTATAAGTCGTTACAAAGTCACAAGAATAGTCCGGTTTTACTAGCACCAGGTTTCATTCTGATGAATGCCGACGGGGTCTCCACCTAATGTGAGATGAATCTTAAGTACCTGGACGTCATTAAAACCAAAACCCCAAATCCTGTGGCGCCTAATGCGCGGGCGGCACAGGATTTGGAAGGTTACGTTTAATCATAGCTAGCTACTTATCAGATAGTGGGTCGTGCGATCGCTCACCATCCAGGCTTAAGTTGAGACCCTGCCACTGCTTAGTAAGTTGGAGAGTGTTACAGTGACCGCAGTAATTCCTAAGGCTGAAACATTGACGAATGTAGAATCCTATGTCGCTCAGCCAGAACGAGCCGATCTCGTGAAGCAAGTGCGTGCCAAAATCGACGAACTGGGGATTCAATACATCTATTACCAGTTTATTTCTGTCACAGGGCGCATCACAGGCAAAGGAGTTCCGGCCTCCCATTGGGAAAGCATTGCTGAACGGGGCATTCAGCTTGTGTACGGGGCGATGGCAAACCTGTTTCTCGACCGCTACGGAAACTACATTGGCTATGGCCCAGAAGCATCGGAACTGGTGGCCATCCCTGACCCTGATACCTTTTGTCAATTGCCTTGGGATAAGCGGGTTGCCCGAGTGTTTTGCACCTGTTTTCGCAACCGAGAAGAGGCCGACGATCCGGGTGCCTACCTGACGGCAGACTGTCGCGGCAACTTACGCCGTATCCATGCTCAGTTCCAGGCAGATCATGATGGACTGCATCTTCGCCATGGCACCGAACCTGAGATGATGTGGCTGAAAAAAGGAGCCGATGGGAAGCCCGATGGAGGCGCAACCAAACCCAACTGCTATCACATTGACCAGTTTGAGCAACTGCGCCCAGTTGTCCTGAAGGTGATTGAATATTCTCAGGCCATGGGGCTAGACATGATTCAGGGAGACCATGAGGATGCGCCTGGTCAACTCGAACTCAACTTCATGTATGACGATGCCTTACGAACTGCGGATCGCCTCACCACCTATCGTCAGATATGTTCCCAGGTTGCCAGAGAATTCGGCCTCATCGCCTGCTTCATGTCCAAACCGTTTATGGGACTCTCCGCAAATGGCTGTCACCATAACCTTTCCCTCTGGTATGGCGGAGAAGAACACGTTAATGCCCTAGGGCAAGAAACCCTGGCAGGAGCCGATGGGAACTTTACGTATCTGAAAGGAGGGACAAATACCTTCCTCCCAGATCCAGCCCTGAGTAAGAAAAAACCTGGCCCCATTGGGCTGAATGCCATTGGTGGCGTCATTGAGCATCTGGGAGCGTTGACTGCTATCGGCTGTTCTACGGTCAACTCCTATCGACGACTGTGGGATACCGGACTTTGGGCTCCGGTCTATGCAGATTGGGGCTTTCAGAACCGCACCTGCGGTCTTCGAGTATCGGCTCCTGGGCGGTTTGAATATCGTGCAGTGGATTCGATGGTCAACCCTTACTTGATGGCAGGAGCCATCATCAAAGCGTTTGATGATGGCATCAAGCGAAATCTTGATCCCGGTGAACCTGAAGAACGCAACCTCTATGAGGCGATGGAGGCTGGCAAGCAAGTTAAAAAGCTACCGATGACGTTAGGAGATGCGTTGGCTCGATTGGAGGAAAATGAGGTGATCAAGTCTGCAATGCCCGGCGACATGTATCGCATCTTCACGTGGTACAAACGAGACGAATGGGAGAAATTCCTCGCCACAACATCAGACTGGGATGTGGATATGTATATTGACTGTCTACCGTAGGAAACAGATCAGTATCTGGACGTCATAAAACCCAAACCCCAAATCCTGTGCCGCCTGCACAGCGAGCGACACAGGATTTGGAAGGATACGTTTAATGATGGCTATCTACTTACCTAATGCTAGATTTACAGAGAAAATCGCCTTTTCAACTAGGGAATGACAATTAAAAACCTTCAAGATAGTGTGTTGGAGACGCAGCTACCACCTCCAACACAGTACTTTCCGGTTCTATTTCATTTCTATTCCTAGTCAAGCTTATCTGGCTTTTGCATGAGCGCGACGTGTTCTGTTTGCTTCATTATTAATCATATTGGATGGAGTTATGGTCTGGATTGCTGGTCTACGATATTGGTTCATCGCTATCTGCTTTTCCCTTGTTCTCATCGGCAGCACAGCGGAAGTTGCTCTTGCTGATGCCGCCACGCACCCAATGGATGCTCTGACGGCTGACGAATATCAAACGATAAAAGCAGTCTTGACAACCGCTGGGTTTGTTGATGACGGCAGCCGTTATCCTTTCATTCGCTTACAGCCTCCGGCGAAAGAAACGGTTCTTGCTTGGCAACCCGGTGAGCCGTTTGAGCGGTCTGCATCTGCCATGATCAAGCAAGGAGCTGATGTTTATGAGGCAACCGTTAATTTAACGCGACAAGAGGTCACAGACTGGACACCCGTTGATGGCGCTCAGCCAGGTATCTTACTCAGTGAATGGACAGGTGCACAGGCCATTACCCAAGCCGATATGGGGTGGCAAGCGGCAATGGCAAAGCGAGGCATCACCGCAGCAGACTACGACAAGATCATGTGTGCCCCATTGTCGGCAGGGTATTACAATTTGCCGGAAGAAGAAGGGCGGCGGTTGTTTAAAGTCAACTGTTTCGATAGTCGTGACACACAAAACTTCTGGGGACGACCCATTGAAGGCGTCACGGCAGTGGTGGATATTAATGAACAGAACGTCATTGAGCTGATTGATACGGGTGTTGTCCCTATCCCGGATGCACCCGCTGGGTATACCGAAGCAGAAGTTGTTCAGCGACCGACACCGAAACCCTTGAACTGGGTGGAACAACAAGGCCATGACTTTTCCATTGATGGGGAGAAGGTGTCGTGGCACAACTGGCAGTTTCATCTGCGCATGGACTCCCGAGTTGGCCCCATTTTCTCGCTCGTCAAGCTCAAGGATCAAGACCGATGGCGATCGCTCATGTATGAGGGGTCTCTCTCTGAATTGTTCGTGCCCTACCAGAGTACTGATCCAAACTGGTATTTCCGCACCTACATGGACGCAGGAGAATATGGCGCAGGTAAGTTAGTCGTGCCGCTGGAGCGGGATCGTGATTGTCCATCTACGGCGATGTATTTGGATGCTGTGTATGCGGATGATGACGGCAATCCCTACACCCAAGCAGATGCCCTATGCGTCTTTGAACGTTATTCAGGGGATCCGGTATGGCGACACTATGAGGGAATCACAGGCGTCTCTGCCAGTCGGCGCGATCGCAACTTAGTGGTTCGTTTTGTCACAGCGATTGGCAACTACGATTATTTGTTTGATTGGTCGTTTGGAGAAAACGGCACCCTCAAGGTACGGTTTGGAGCTAGCGGTATGGAAGAGGTTCAGGCTGTTCCTGCCATGGACATCACCGCCGATGTGCCAATGGAGTATGGGCGCATGGTTGCCCCTCAAACCCTCGCCATCAATCATGATCACTTCTTCAGCTTCCGCTTGGATATGGATGTGGATGGCTTAGAGAATAGCTTTGTCTATGACGACCTCAAGACGGTTGCCGTCGAGGAAAGTCCTCGAACGAGTGTATGGATGGTTGATTCTCACGTTGCTGCAACGGAATCCGAGGCAAAGATGCGCCTGAACATCAACAACCCGACCCTATGGCGCGTGATCAATCCCACTGCACATAATTTTGTGGGCTATCCCACGAGCTATGAGTTCAAGTCCCATGGGAATGCGATACCCATGATGGCGGCTGACGATTATCCGCAGCAGCGTGCAGGATTTACAAACTATCATCTCTGGGTCACGCCCTATTCTTGTTGTGCATAGTACATAATTCAGTACTTACGATGAAGAAAAAGATGTATGGATAGACTTAAAAATCTATCTGGATAAAGGTTTTAGCCAAACATTAATAGGACTTACGCAGAGCGAGAGGAGCAGTAGAGCCACAAACAGGGAATCATTCGCTAGAGTCAATCAATGAACGACTATGTAAGCCGCCTGGACTATTGTCAATATCTTCTGGTCAGTCAAATCAACTATACCCTGACCAACTATGCCGACCATTGCGAACGATTTTCCCATGACCAGATCAATCGATATTTAGCTAGAGAGAAAATCACCCCTCGTC
>JBCCWF010000044.1:0-21409 GCA_039194035.1 Cyanobacteria bacterium P01_E01_bin.6
GCAGCTACCAACAAGCTTTATTGTTATAAAGCTTATTCACCTTGTATATGGTTTTCTCCGTGAGAATGGCTGGATAGCTCCTGGTTCATCCGCTGATAGGTTATCCCAGTCTGGATATGGGCTTCTGCTAAATCACACACAGCGCCAATGGATTCCAAAAGCTGAATCGCGTTTGCTTGATGGATGAGGGCGGTTTCGTACTGCTGTTGTTGTTGGGCGATCGCCCCTAGTCCACTCAGGGTACGCCCTTGAATTTGAAGGTAGTGCCCTGCTTCAGCCGCCGCCAATGCCTTTTCCAACAGGCGTGTGGCGGTATCGACATCGCCAATCGTTCCGTAAGTACAGCCCAACACCTGTAAGAAGTAAGCTGCGCGGCCAACGGAATCTTCCGGGGCATTGAGTAATGGATCCAGTACCTGATCGGCAAGCTCCAGTGCGGGCGATCGCTGTCCTTGCTGGGACAAAACAAACGCGAGGCAGACGGTCGCTTTTTCTGCCCACGAATGATGCCGAGTGTGTTGAGCTTGACGAATGACCTGTTGAAACTGGCTGGCAGCAACATCCAATTCCCATAGGTCAATGTTGTAGAGTCCCAAGCTGAGGGAGGAATCGATGGCCAACATCTTTAAGTAATACAGACGATGGGTTGGATCGCAGGGGTGGTCATCGACAGGTTGTTGAGGGAATGCTGATTTGTCTCGGGTTGGGTTCTCTTGGGCTGATGTCTCTTGGGTTGATTGCTTTTGGGGGAGATGATGTGACGACTGCTCGTGATCGGGGTGATGAGGATCGGTTTGCAGCTGGTGGGTTGCGATGTGGATGGTCTGTTGTTGGCAGGCGATCGCCGCGTGAACGTGTCCGCGAATCCAGTGCATATCCCCCCAGATGTTATAGAGTTCGCCCAATTGCGGTGTGTTAGCCTGCTGAGTCTTCAACCGTTCAGCAACTTGAGCGACGGCATCGAAGACAGAATGCACAAGACCAAACCGATAGAGTGTGCTGCCGAGGGGGAGAAACTGATTCCACTGATTGATGCGACTTTTGAGAATGACATGCCCTGCCGCCACGACATCATCAATGGCGATGTAGTGGTAGTAAGCTTCGAGGGCTTGTAGTGCATCCTGTCGAGTGTTAATGCGACTGATTCGAGTGGTCCAAAAGGTGGCGGCTTTTCGGTGGGCTTGTTCCCAATCTGGGGTGAGTCGTAGGCGGGCGATCGCCTCTGACTGAACGGCTGGATGCAGGCTGCAGTTGCCCTCTTGGCACTCCAGCAGCGAGCGATTTTTGAGCGCAGTTAAGACACGATGTTGACGGTGAGTCGGCACATCCCATAGCAACGCGAAGACACCCTCAATCGGTACGTTGGGAATGGTTTGATAGCGATAGCAGCCCATGCGGCAAAATAATCGGTAGGCATCGGCATCCAGAGCCTGTAGTCGATCAACTTGGCTCGCGACCAAATTGCGGAGGTCAGGAGTCATCAGCAAATCATCCTGATGACGTTGCCAATAGGCCTGCATGTCTCCCGCAAAATCTTCTTGAATCACACCTCCTAGGAGTCCCATTGCTTTGGCATTGCCTCCGTAGGCACGATGCATGGAGGTCAAGGTGTCTGTGCAAATGGAAAGCTGTCGATAGTGGAAGAAGGCTGACCAAGCCGCTAGGTCTAGTCCCGGTAACCGATAGTGGGTTGGGTTGACGCCTGGTTCGCAGAGGCGATCGCGACTGGTGACGATGGTCATGGCCTGGACTCGGCGATCGCCCAACACGCGCAGCAACTCCCCATAGTTTCGATGGGGTTCAATGAAGCAGCCTTTGCTATCTAGGGCTGGCTCCAGATTGTCAATCAAGATGCCAATGGGGCGAGAACGAAGATGTCGCTTGAGGCGACTGAGGGCAATGCCAATGTCTGTTCCTGGTTCGTCGCCCAAATCTTGCTTGAGCCATTCTTCCACCACCTGTTCCACTGGGGTGATGGCCGTCGAGTTGTTAGCAATCGTCAGCTCTAACACGATGTCTATGGGTTGACTAGCAAAGAACTGCTGAGCCAAGGTTGTTTTGCCGAGTCCGCCTTCTCCTTGGATGACTACAAGCGGATGACCCGTTTGAAAAAGCTGCGCGACGTGGGCGATCGCCTCTTCTCGCCCTAAGAAGCTATCGTTCGTCAGAACATTCCCGTCTTGAATCAATGGATGTTCTGATGTCGGGGAGGATACTCGTCCCCACTGTTCCAGTTTGTTGTTGAGTTTGCGCTTGAACGATCGCGCTTTGTTGAGACAGCGCTCTGTTGCTGAACGACAATTCTGTTTCGTAATTTTTTCGCCCAAGATGTCAGATAGGGATTTCCATAGCTGGGCACCCACATCTTTTGCATGCCCTTCGGTGCAGCCATAGTCTACTGCAATGTCAAAATACTTTCGCCCTTGCCAAACTTGTTGCAAAATCACTCGCTGGAGATCACTGAGACGATGTCCTGTCTGATCAAGGACAAGGGAATCCAGCCAATTCAGTGCGTAGTCAGTGTCCATCACGGAAGCACATCCTCTATTTCGTCAACGCGGTTCAGAACAAACGTTGAACCACCATCATAGTGGTTCTTCATCAGCAGATCGCGCGAATCCAGTCACCCGCTGACAAAGATTCGATGAACTTTGACCGTATTTTGCTTAAGAGGGTGATTGAAACAATCGCAGCTCGTTAAAAAACTAAAAAAGGGAATAGCCAAAAGCCATTCCCTTTCCTTTTCCGCTCAACTATCGTGATATAGCAGTCCGCGCTTAAGTAGCTAGCCATCACTAAACGTAACCTTCTAAATCCTGTGCCGACCGCTGCGCGGTCGGCACAGGATTTGAGTTTTCGGTTTTAATGACGTCCAGGTACTTATCACGACTTGGCAATCTTCTCAAACCCCTCATTCGTTCGTGAACGTTGCCACGTCGGATATGTGGGACGGTTACAAAAAAACTGAGGAGCGCCCCTTCGGGCGCTCCTCAGTTTTTTCAGTCAACATACTCAAAATAAGTGAACTTTAGCTTAAAACAAGGTCAAAATATAGATGAGGACAAACAGCACAATCCAGATGATGTCAACAAAGTGCCAGTAAATCTCAGCCATTTCAACGCCAATATGCTTCGAAGCATTGTAGTGACCATCCCGGCGCGATCGCCACAGCACCCCTGAGATCAGCAGCAAGCCGATAAATACATGAAGACCATGAAATCCCGTTAAAAGATAGAAGCAATTTGAAAACACATTGGTCGTCAACCCATATCCCAAGGTGCGGTATTCATAGACCTGGCCTCCCAGGAAAATAGCCCCCATGAGTAAGGTGATGACGTACCACAAGCGTAGACCCTTCACATCATTTTCCTTAATTGCCTCATCTCCTTTATGGATGACAAAGCTGCTGGACACCAGAATGATGGTGTTGATGGCCGGAACAAGCAGTTCTACCTCTGTTTCTTCGGGCGGCCATTCAGCCGTGAGTCCCCAGAACACGAGGTAGGCCGCAAAGAATCCACCAAACATCAGAGATTCTGATGCCAAAAACGTAATCAGTCCCCAAAGCCGCAAGTCAGAATGTTCTTCGTGAGAGGCATCCGTGTCGTGGACTTCTCCAGCAGTGACATGGAGTCCTGTTTGAGCAGTATCAACCATAAACAATGTCCTTCATCATGAGCAGCAGTGGTTAAAAACGATGATTCGGTCATTCGCGGGGACATGCCATTCAATCGCAGGGACACCGATTCAAAGTATCCCTGCCGTCATATCCGTTACTTAGCAGACGATGCTTCCACTTCTTCCACTTCTTTCACCTCGTTAGGCAGATTCGGGACTTCTTTCCCCATGCCATAGTCATAAGGGCCTGTTTTCGCAGCCGGTAATACATGCCAATTTTCGATGATTGGGGGCGATGCCGTTGTCCACTCTAGAGTCAATGCCTGCCAAGGGTTCCCTTCAGCTTTTGGCCCGTTTAACCAACTCCAAACAACGTTGATGAGGAATGGAAGCACCGACAATCCCAGCACGAATGCTCCAAAGGTGCAGAGCTGGTTGATGGCAGTGTACTGAGGATCATACATGGCGACGCGACGAGGCATCCCGTGCAGTCCCAGCGAGTGCATCGGCAAGAACGTTAAGTTGGTGCCAATGAACGTCAAAATGAAGTGGAAAATACCCAGCTTCTCATTCATCATGCGCCCTGTCATTTTGGGGAACCAATGATAAATCGCGGAGTAGATGCCAAAGACGGAACCACCAAAGAGAACGTAGTGGAAATGCGCAACAACGTAATATGTATCGTGGACATGAATATCAACCGGGGGCGCACCCAAGGTCACGCCACTTAATCCACCTAAAACGAACATCGACAATAGGCCAATTGCAAAGAGCATGGCGCTATTGAGTCGAATTTTTCCACCCCATAGCGTTGCCACCCAGCTAAAGATTTTCACGCCAGTGGGAACCGCGACAATCAACGTAGAAATGGTGAAGAACAAACGCATCCAGGGCGCCGTTCCGCTAGTGAACATGTGGTGAACCCACACAAACAGCCCGACAACGCAGATAGCCAAACTGGAATAGGCGATCGCCTTATAGCCAAAAATTGGCTTACGGGCATGGATGGGGATCACCTCCGACATGATGCCGAAGATGGGCAAAATCATCAAATACACCGCTGGGTGAGAGTAGAACCAGAACAGGTGCTGATAGAGAACGACATTGCCACCTTCATCGGGCTTGAAGAAAGACGTGCCAAAGTTGATGTCGAACAGCAGCAACGTTAATCCGGCTGCCAGCACTGGCGTAGAAAACAATGCCAACACAGACGTGGCGAACATCGCCCAACAAAACAGGGGCAGTGTATCCAAGGTAATGCTCGGAACCCGCATGTTGATGAGGGTGACGATGAAGTTCACCGCACCCAAAATGGAGGACGTGCCCACCATAATCAGCGATAAAATCCACATGGACTGTGCCGTTGGTGCTGTCACGATGCTAAGAGGGGGATACGACGTCCATCCTGCCTGGGCACCCCCATAAATAAAACTGGAAACCAAGAGCAGTCCAGCCGGTGGAACCAACCAAAAGGCAATAGCATTCAGTTTTGGGAATGCCATATCTCGTGCCCCAATCATCAGCGGAATGAGGTAATTTCCAAACCCACCAATCGCAGCGGGGACAACCCACAGGAAGATCATGATCGTTCCGTGGTTGGTGAGGAAGGCGTTATACAAACTGGGATCAATGAAATCTGGGTCAGGGGTTGCCAGCTCAGTTCTCATGGCCATGGCCATCAGCCCTCCGACTAAATAGAAGAAGAAGGAGGTGACCAGGTACTGGATCCCGATGACCTTGTGGTCAACGTTAAACGTGAAATATTCATACCATCGCCAGGTGGTTCGTCCGTGATGGTCTGGGAAGAAGGTAAATTTGGGTGATTCGTCAAGTGGACGATCTATTGGAGCCTGCGCTTGAGCCATATGTGTTGATTAAGGTAACTATTTTGAATGTTGATCGGTGAATTCAGGTTGGATGTCGCGTGCATTGATGACAGATGCAGCACCCCATCAAGCGTGACGATGGGGATCCGAGAGGAGTTGCCTCGTCATTCTGCTCACAACATCCTCAATGTCAATCCAAACAGGCCAAACAGGATGGATTTCTCTGCATAAGCTCAGAGACAAGACTGACACACAAGACATGGAGCCTAACGTTGTCCATCCGTGTCTTATGGCAGTGCTGGTGCTGGTGCCAGTGCAGGATGAAGATGGGCGATCGCCTCAGCACTAATGCCCATTTCATGACCGTAGGGGGCTAAAAATTCCGCATCATCCATCGTTGCGGGATCCGGCATTGCTGCTGAATTGGCAACGTCAGGAATGGTAGTGGCGATCGCCCCCGCACTGATTCCCGTATCAGCAACGCGCCGATTGTCTGCCAACCATTGATCAAATTCATCCTCTGGATGAACAATCACCTCAGCCCGCATGCCACCGTGATAGCTACCACAGAGCTCTGCACAGACAATTGGGTAAGTTCCTGGACGATTTGCAGTAAACCTCAGTTCTGTTTTTTCACCAGGAATCGCATCTTGCTTCAGGCGAAACTGAGGCACCCAAAACGCATGAATCACATCCCTGGCCGAAATATTCAACTGCACCTCTTGATTTTCCGGAATGTGCAATTCTCCTGTGATGATGCCATCGTCAGGATAGTTAAACAGCCACGCAAACTGCATCGCTGTGACATCAACCACCACATCTGCATCGCGATCTTCGGCAGAGCCAAATCCATAGACTCGCTCAGCCTTAGCAGGTCTATCCATGCCACCCATTCCCGCGAGAAGGACAGCGTCAGTCGCGCCTGGATCGGCCTGATCGACCTCCTGAGTAATTGGTGCATGATGATGTGCCCCTGGAGTAAAGCCTCCCATTTGCTGGAAAATATCGACGCTATAAATGCCGACGCCAATCACGATGATGGCTGGAATCGCAGTCCAAAATGCTTCAAGAGGCAAGTTTCCTTCAAGGGGAATACCGTCGTCGTTGTCTCCGGCTCGACGACGATATCGAATCACGAAATAAAGAATAGCCCCTTCAACAACGATGAAGAGAGCCGTGGCAATGGTCATCATCACGTTAAACAAGCCATCCACGAGTGGAGCTTGTACAGACGCTTGTTCTGGGAACAAGCCGTGATTTTGTCCGACCCATAGGCTAACGAGCGTGATCAGAATGCCAGCAATTAACGATAAAATGGGAGCTGGAATCTGTGTCATTGCAATGTCCTTCGCTCTTGATTAGAGCGGTGCAGCGAGTACGAGTACGAGAGAATCAAGCTGAGATAGAAACCCGACACAAATCAAGCGTGAGCATCAGCGGTTGAGCTGAATTTCATCGGCAGAACTTGTATGAGCATCAAAACCAGGTAAGTAGCTAGCTATCATTAAACGTACTCTCCCAAATCCTGTGCCGCCCGCTGAGCGGGCGGCACAGGATTTGGGATTTTGTTTTAATGACGTCCAGGTACTTATTGGACAAAAGTCTGAACTTTTAAGCCCATCTGAACTTTTAAGCCCATCTGAACTTTTAAGCTCATCTGATGAAATTCTAGGCGGGGTATCTCGTTGCTGTGCCAATTCTTTCCATTTGTTTCACATCCGAAAAGCTTTGCGACATCATTTATTGCGTTCTTTTACGATTTCGGAGTTTTCATGGAGTGTTCCTCACTGAATTCATAGTAAATGTCGGTGAATACTCGTGGCCAACAACCGTCATGTCAGCGTCCGAAAATCTCTGCCCAAAGAATTTCCAACCTTGGAGATGAGCCAGTTTATAGGGGTTAAGGAAGGCGATCGCCTTCCATTCACATACGCCCAACAACTACATCCAGATAGAATCCAGCGAAGTGAGCGGCCAGATTATCTTGAACTCGGTATTCATTGCTGATTTGGAAGAACCGTCACCATATCCAGCAACAGCGTTACTATGGATGATATGTCGCCAAATCTGTAGGCACTATCAAAAGGTTATGAGTTCATCGATTAAAGCTGTCCAGTCTCCTTACTACACAGGGGATGCATACTATCGCACTCCTCCCCCGGATCTTCCGTCTCTCTTGCTCAAGGAACGCATCGTTTATCTGGGACTCCCTCTCTTTTCCTCAGACGATGCAAAGCGGCAGCTCGGCGTAGATGTCACAAAGCTCATCATTGCCCAACTGCTGTTCCTGCAATTTGACAATCCTGAAAAGCCCATCTATTTCTATATCAACTCTACGGGGACATCCTGGTATACCGGTGACTCCGTTGGGTTCGAGACCGAAGCCTTTGCAATCTGTGACACCCTCAACTATGTGAAGCCTCCTGTTCATACCATTTGTATTGGACAAGCCATGGGAACAGCTTCCATGATTTTGTCGGCAGGTACCAAGGGCTTTCGAGCCAGTCTTCCTCACGCCACCATTGTTTTGAATCAACCTCGTTCTGGCGCACGGGGTCAGGCTACGGATATTCAGATCCGTGCAAAAGAGGTACTGGATAACCGTCAAGCCATGTTTGAGATTCTATCTAAGAACACGGGGCAGCCCGTGGAAAAATTAGAAAGGGACACCGACCGTATGTTCTACCTGAATCCTCAAGAAGCAAAGGAATATGGTCTGATTGACCGTGTTTTGGAGAGTTCAAAGGAACTCCCCACCGCGATTCCAGCTACCCTAACCTGACATGTATCGAGTGTAGGGGCATCGCGAAAAGCCGTTACCCCTGCTCAGTACTCCTTCATTAACTGTTAAACCGATTTAGTTGAGCAACATGAGTTTCTATGTCTGTTGATGATGTTCTCCGCGTTCCGTATAACATCCCTGGTAGTCCTCAATGGCAGTGGATTAACATCTACACGCGCATGAGTCTGGAGCGGATTATTTTTATTAACCGCCCGATTACGGATGGCATTGCAAACTCGGTTATTTCGTCCATGCTTTATCTGGATTCCGACGATCCAGGTAAGCCAATTTTTCTCTATATCAACTCAATTGGCGATCCGGTGAGCGTTGGGATGGCCTCACCAACGATTGGGATGTCTTCTGTCATGGCTGCTTTGGCGATTCACGATACGATGCAGCATATCTCATCTGAGATTGCCACCATTTGTTTAGGGCAAGCGGTGGGTGTGGCGGCGCTGTTGTTGTCGTCAGGTGCAAAAGGCAAGCGAGCAAGCTTACCTCATGCTAGTCTGGCTCTCAGTCACTCTCTAAGTGGCATGCAAGGTCAGGCGACAGACATCGATATCAATGCGAAACAAGTCATTTCTAAACGACACTCTGTGGTTGATATTTTTGCTGAAAATACAGGCCAAACCCCTGAAAAGCTGATGGAAGATATGGGGCGAACTTTCTACATGACGCCCCATGAAGCCAAAGAATATGGCTTGATCGACCGTGTGTTGGAGAGTTCAAAGGAGGCGATCGCCCCTCAGCTTCAGACCTCAATTTAGTGCTTTTTATTGTCTTCTATTTCGATAGTTTTATCTTGTCCTGATTCTGTTTAAGACCTATGCCTATTGGTGTTCCTAGCGTTCCATATCGTCTCCCTGGCAGTCCTTACGAACAGTGGATCAGTATCTATGAGCGACTGTTCCGGGAGCGAATTATTTTTCTGGCAGAAGAAGTCGATGATGGGATTGCCAATGCCATCGTGGCTTACATGCTTTATTTAGATTCTGACGATCCTGGCAAACCTATTTATTTGTACATCAATTCTCCTGGTGGTTCCGTCACGGCGGGCATGGCCATATATGACACCATCCAGCACATCAAGTCTGATGTGGTCACCATTTGCGTTGGGTTGGCTGCGTCGATGGGAGCATTTCTGTTGACTGCTGGTACAAAAGGCAAGCGGTTGGCATTGCCCCATGCTCGCATCATGATCCACCAGCCGCTAGGCGGTACAGGGCGTCGTCAAGCCACCGATATTGAGATTGAAGCTCGTCAGATTATCCGCATTAAGCGTGAATTGAATGAACTGATGGCGAATCACACGGGCAAGACCATCGAACAGATCGAGAAAGATACTGACCGAGACTATTTCCTCTCAGCTGAAGAAGCGATGGAGTATGGTCTCATCGATCGCGTGATTGAAGATCAGAATGCCGCTTAGATCCACAACTTAGTAATGTGTAGCAACATCGGGAGGAAACAATGTATTACATTGTTTCCTCCCGATGTTGTTACAGGCACAAATTTTCAATAGCCGCAAAAGGATAGCAGCTACAGGCTTCGGATATTTTTCTAGCGGCATTTTGCGCTTTCACAGACATATCCCTATCTCAGCTGGTATGCTGACAGCTTATTGTGTTGATGGATTTTAGCTTCGTGTTCTGTCGATTGTTGAGTGGCAACTGATCATGGTCTACGCTATTATCAGCAATCCACAAGAGGTTGTATCGCTTTTATGACGCTTTCAGAGTGCTACCGATTGTTAGGGCTAAATGCGGGGGCTTCTGCTGATGAAGTCAAAACGTCCTACCGGCGATTAGTCCGTCGCTATCATCCTGACGTCAACCCCAACAATCAGGAGTGGGCTAAGCAAAAATTTATTGAGCTGACCCAGGCCTATCAATCTCTAACAGATACCTTAAGTTCTGCAACTGCGAAGACGAGCACACAATTTAATTCTTCTTCTCCTGTGCCCCGGCATTCCCCCCCGCAAGCCGACCAACCACCCTCTCCTCAATCCCAATCTTCGTCGCCTCCGCCACCTATTCAGATTCGGCCAAATCCAGCGCTATCTGACATTGATAATCAGCTTAAAAAGAGTAGCTATCGTCAGCTCCAAGAATTGCTCAGGAACAAGCGCTTTGCCAGGGCGATCGCCCTAGTAGAAGGGCTGGTTCAACGAATTCCGACCGATCAAGAAGCCAAGCAGTGGCAGGCGATCGCCTATCAGCAATATGCTCGCCATTTCACCAATGAGCATCAATATGCCAAGGCCAAAATCTATCTTAAGAAAGCGCTCCGGGTTGATCCGAACAATCGCAAGCTTTGGTCAGATATCAAAGAAGAGTTGAATCGGTTAGATCAAACACTGTCGCAGCGGCGAGTGTAGATCACGTTGTATCGTTCTGCACAAACGAGTGCCCTGAAAGGTGACGACTTCTACGGTTCTGATTATTTCAGGATCTTGGCGATCGCCCCTTCTAATTGCTCTTTGGTCAGTGTGGTGATCACAAAGACTTCTTGGGTTGTCTTTCCCTTTCGAGCAATGAGCTTATAGCCCCCTTGAATGGGAACCGATACCTTGAGGCGCATCTGTTGTGCATTGGAGCGTGCACGACTGAGCACTGCAGGGGTGATCGTGTGAACCCCATCGACCGTGACCAGCTTTTCTAAGATAGGAATTAAACCCTGTAGATGCGTCGAGTGATTCCAAACAATGCGCCCGTCTGATGCCATCTATGCTTGCTCCAAAGGAGCCATCGTCAACCCTTCTCGGCTGAGCTGGAGGTGATAAAGTTCGGCCTGCTCAAAGGGGCCGACCCAGACAACGGCTTGCCCTTCGAAGTGAACCCGATTCGTTAATTCCCAAGCGCGATCCTGAGACATTCCTGGAATATATTTCAGCAGGCACTTCGTCACGTGATCGAACGTGTTGAAGTCATCGTTGAGAACGATGATTTTGTAATTAGGATATTGCTTCGGGACAACTTGCCCCTTCTTGTCTGGGGCAATGGTTGGCGCAGTTCCAATAGCAAGCGGCGAAATTACAGCAGGCGAACTCATAGGATTAACCGAGTACGTCTTCAAAGAGAACATTACAAATTATTTCAATACTAACAGGTCTTCTTCGACAATCAGTGTTATGACCATCAGCTTTTTCAGTTGATGTACGAGCAATTTGCCATCGCGACTGGTCGAATGACGGAAACTGAGAGACAACGCCCTGTCACATCTATGACGATAAAACAAAAATCAAGTTTCTAGTCTAATGCTCATTAAGTAATGATCATTACTTGAGGATGAAATGAGGAAAAGGCTGTTGTCCATGCAATGTGGTAAGTAGATTGCATTACAGACGTAAATTTTTGCAAGAAACCTATATATTGCTTTGTTTATGTAAGGTTAAATCATACCTAATTTGGTTATTAGAGTGTATCGGGCGGTCGTAAGTAAATTCACCATGCATGGTTGAGTCGTCGTTACTCAACTGAAAGTTTCCCACGCCGCGTGTTGATTCATTTTGGTATCTAGTGTCGAATTCACTAACAATCCGACCATCTTCCGATACTCTAAGGTGGCCTTCCGATATCGTTTGTTGATCAAATGAGATTCCCTCAAATTCAAAGGAATTTCCTGATTGATGCCAAATTTGATAAACCATTTGATTTTGCCGATCAATCCATTGACCACTAATGTTTCGAGTAACCGGTCGATTTGGGTTGGATGGAGGCTCTGGCTGATTCTCTGATTGCTGTTCTGCTTGATCTGGCTGACTCGTTGACACTGAAGAATTATTGGTAAGGACTCCGACCATACCGAGACCCACTGCAATGGCACTCAACCCCGCAACAATTGCAATACTCCGACGTTTTGGATGGGTTTGGTTTGTCGATAACGATTGAGCGTCGGACTGCTTTGCTGATCGGTGTGCGGGGCGATCGCCCCCATGGGATGAAGATGATGGATTAGAGGCTGTTGCCACGACAGACGATGATTGTGGGGGGGCCTGTGGTTGTGATGCTGACTCAGAAGAGGACTGCTTCGATTTTTCCTGTTGTGCATTGACCTCTTGCTGAATCGCAAGGATGGACTGATTATCCAAACCCAGGACAGATTGCTGCCAATCGTTGAGCACCATGAGTCGATTTTGGCTGAGTGGATATGCTCTTGCTACTTCTGTTTGATAGCGCTCACGATAACGCTTAATGCTGTGGAGTCGATGACGAGAGGGTTCTAGTACGCTGTCAATGATTTCTGCAGCCCGTTGATCTGAAATACCTTGTCCTTTTTTTGCAAAATCCTGTCGGTGCTTCGCCAAAATCTCTAATGCCAGGTCATGCAATTCGCCGTGGTCATGATCCACGTATTTTTCGGCAAGCTGTCGAAAGGTCAATTCTGGATCGTTGACTGGAGCCATACTTAAGAAAATATTGAAGCCTTCCCGATCTAAGATGATGCCAGGCTTCATTTTGGGTCTAGCATCCTGAACTTTTGCTTTGGCGTAGTTATGCAGCTCATGAACATGAATGCGTCCATCTTCATCTTTGTCAGCCGCCCCAGTCACAATGCCTTCGATGAAATATTGTGTATAAAGCGATAGCTTGGCATTGTCTTGTTGATAGGACACTTGGGTGGCTGTTGAAGAGGTCAACACAACGCGTCCTTCTCCGCCTAGTTCCCGTTTGAAATCAATGCCAACGCTTTTAGCTTGCCAACCCTCTGCAAATGCGCCGCTGTAGCAACAATCCAGAATAATGACCTGGCGCTTGGCGTAACTATTTTCTGACAAATCATGGACAAAGCTGGCTGGAACAGACGTTGCCTTGAACAACTCTTTTGAGGTGATGCGAGTTGATAGATAGAGTCGATTCTCATCATCTGTAATGCCATGCCCAGAAAAATACAAGAGGATCAGATCGTCTTTGCTAGCCTGAGAAAAAAGATGCATCATAGCCGTCTGCATTTCAACCGGGTCAGGATTTAGAAGAGTTTCGACCTGATCAAAAGCAGCCAAATTAGCATTACTAAGAACTTCTTTGATAGCGTCAGTATCTTGTGGAGGTGCGGATAAGGGTGGAATATCTGCGCCATACTCACTCACACCAATGACCAATGCAGATTTTTTTGACATGGTAGTGCTCCTGATTGTCAACGATCGATCATCTAGGGATGAGGCATCCCTAGCCCCTATCTTTATTGTCAGATAGCTCATTCATATGTTTATGCCACCAACACAAAAATTGGGTTTTCCGTATTTCTTTCCTGTTCCCTAACAACAGAGGCAACCTCTGTGCACACGATTTGGCAAACGTCTCAAAATTGCAACGGAGATAATGAGGGTTGTGGGCATGCAACGCGCGCCCACAACCCTGGTTCCTCTATAAACGTTGCCAAGTTGTGTGTGCAAATACAGTAACGCTGGAAGATTTTCCAGACAAGATAGGGCAAAAGCTCGGCTGATTCGTTCGCTGGGCATTCTGGGTATTCTGGGGTTGGCCATCAGAACTGCAGATCATCGTTCACGTTAGCGATGACGCATATTGCATCAAAGCAGAATCAGCTGTGTTGAGAATTATCTGGATTTTCCAGATTCCTTTATTCCCCATCTGTAGGTTCTAAATGAGACTGTCAACTCTTTAGGATATTTTTTGATCGCTAAGCGGTCCAAATAGGATCTAGAACACAGTGGTGCATCAAGATTCTGCTGCATTTTCATCCCTCACGTGAACGGTTGTGGCTAATCACCTGTGAAATTTAATTTGCTCTATCAGACGATTGGGAAACATATCAGGGGCATACGTCTGAAAGCTTGGCATGAAGCTTTGTTGGCGATCGCCGTCATTAGCCTGACCTCCACAGGGCTGACGTTAGTGCTGCAAATCCTGGGTAAGGTTGAGCCGTTTGAACTGATCGCCTACGATCGCATGGTTCAGCTCCGAGGCAATGCTCCCCTAGATGATCGGCTTCTCATTGTTGGCATCACCGAGCGTGATATCGAAAATCTACAGGTCACTCCGCCTGATCAAGTTCTGGCTGAGGTGATGGCAACGCTACAGAGTCATCAACCTCGTGTCATTGGCCTCGATCTCCATCGGAATGCGCCACAACCCCCCGGCTGGGAGAATCTATTAGCCGAGATGCAGGCAGACAATGTGGTCGTCATTACGAAATTGGGAGACTCAACCGAAGACAAGATTCCTGCGCCCCCAGACGTAGATGCATCACAAATCGGGTTTAACGATGTCCTTCTTGATCCTGATGAAGCCATTCGTCGCGGGTTACTGATTGGTTCCAATGAGGATGGAACTTTCTTTTCGTTTGCCCTCCAATCTGCACTCATGTATCTCGCTCAAGAGGGCGTGTATCCAACAGCGAGTCGCATTAACCCCGATTTCATGCAGCTTGGCGAGACGGTGTTTATTCCGCTCGAATCAGGCTCTGGCGGATATCATCGACTGGACAGTGGCGGCTATCAAATTCTGATGGATTACCGAGGTGGTGACGCGATCGCCCCTCAAATCTCTCTGTCCGATGTTCTGAACGATCAGTTTGATCCAGCCTTGGTGACCGATCGAGTTGTGTTGATTGGAACAACTGCAGAAAGCAGAAAAGATCTATTTATCACCCCGTACAGCCGGGCGCGTCAGCGCGACATTAAAATGCCAGGGGTCGAAATTCACGCCCACATCGTTAGCCAACTTTTGGATATGGCGAAGGGCGATCGCGCGCTCTTTTGGTTTTGGCCTCAGTGGGCTGAAGGGGTTTGGATTTTGGGATGGGCTGTGGTCAGTGGCACCGCTGCTTGGGTCATCCGTCGTCCATTGATTTTGGGTGTGAGCACGGTGATGTTGATTGGTGGTCTTAGCGGCATCAGCTACATCACATTCCTCAGCAATGGCTGGATTCCTATCATTGCTCCAGCATTTGCGTTGGCACTGACGACCGGCACCATCATTACTTATCAAGCTCAGCAAGCGCACAAGCAGCAAAAAATGGTGATGACCCTCTTAGGGCAAAGCGCATCGCCTGAAATTGCTGGTGCTCTATGGGAATCGCGCGATCGCCTGATCAAATCAGGGAAACTTCCAGGACAGCGGCTGACGGCAACCATGATGTTTTCAGACATCAAAGGATTTAGCACCTTGGCAGAACATTTGCCCTCTGAAGACTTGATGGATTGGATCAACGAATACTTGAATACGATGGTCGATGTGGTCAAAGAGCATCGCGGCATTATCAACAAATTTACGGGTGATGGGCTCCTGGCCGTGTTTGGCGTGCCCGTTCCCCGAGCCACGTCAGCCGAAATTGCCCAAGATGCTCAGCAGGCTGTGCGGTGTGCACTCGCCATGGGTGAGCGGCTTAAGCAGCTGAACGAATCGTGGGAACAAAGCGGTCGAGCAACTGCTAAAATGCGTGTCGGAATTTTTACTGGGCCAGTTGTCGTCGGTAGCCTCGGGGGCAAAGAACGATTGGAATATGGTGTCATTGGCGATAGCGTTAATACGGCGGCCCGACTCGAATCGTGTCTTAAAAATCGGCAACCGGGAATCTGTCGTATTCTCATCGCTTACGAAACGCTTGAATATCTCGATGACCACTTTAAGGTGGAACCGTGGGGCCACGTCGAACTCAAAGGGAAAGAACACCTGGCGGATGTCTATCGGGTTGTTGACTATGTCCCTGAAGGTGAGCCAGTCCTAGAAAAGGAAATGAAAATTTAGGCTATTCTTCAGGTTCTGCGGAAACGTTCCGACCCCCTTTGAATCTATAAATAGATCGGTGAGCTTATCGCTTAAGCGGGAAGGATTTAGCGGGATGCTGGGGCGCTCCGCGTCTCAGCATCCCGTCTCAAAAGACAAGCCAATGGGTGAAGAGTGACATAAATGAGTGTTACCTCATCTTGTTGTCATGAATGCAGGGGGCATGCCCGTTATTTTTTAGTTCGTTATTGTCCAGTGTGGATTATTGTTCAGTGTGCATGTTGAACCCTCGTCTCATGCTCGGATAAATGCTCTATTGTTAGATTTGCCTCATAACCTGTCAAAACTAAGTTTAGACCCATGCCCGTGGCTAGCAATTGTGATTGATGGTGGGTTATGACATGAATGATAAGTCCCTGAGAAATCATAGATTTCAACCGTAAGCCCCGTGGAACAAGCCCTTCATATTCGATGACATATGGCTTGAACCGATGAATGATTAACCTCGGTTCTCCAGAGCGATTTCCTGGGCGTAATATTTCAAACTGTAACGTTTTATCAAAGGCCGTAATGGTCTCTGGTCTCCATCCTGAAGATCCTGAAACTACTATGATGAAGAAAATAACACCAATGAATGAATATCTAAATCAACGCACTTTTGCCCGTGCACTGGCGATCGCCTTTTCCACAGGGGTTGCGCTTAGTGCTGTTCCGTTTCATGCGATCGCCCAAACCTATGTTCCACCGAATGTAGGTCTTCCTGGCCGTCGTGAAGGCGGTGGCACCCGTGGAGAATGTGCCGCCGTTGACAAGACATTGTCTGCGCTCATGCCAGCCAACAACTTTGGGTTTACCCTCGACGAATACCCAACCTTTTACTGGTATGTTCCTCAAATTGGGGCACAAGCGGCTGAGTTTGTTTTGCTCGATGAGAATAACGACGAAGTTTATTTGACTACCTTTCAAATTTCAAACCAGCCTGGACTCATTAGCCTATCTCTACCCGAGAATGCTGGATTCCCTGCTCTTGCAGTTGGCGAAAATTATCATTGGTACTTCTCCCTGATCTGTGACTTTGATGATCGATCGGGAGATTTGTATACCGACGGTTGGATTCAGCGAACCACCATTGAACCGGGTTCATCCCTAGAGACTCAGCTCAGCACTGCGCCTGAAGACATGCATGCAGCCATCTACGCAGAAGAAGGGATTTGGTTCAATGCCCTCGATCTATTGGCTCAAAGCCAGATTGCTGATCCCAACGATGCTCAAAGCAAAACGAAGTGGTCAACTCTCTTAACGTCTGTTGATCTCGCTGATTTAATTGATGAGCCCTTTGTCATGCATGTGGAAGGAGACGACGTCACTGACGCAGAATCGTAGGACAGCATAACCAGAGAGTCTCACCTTAATAACAGGTCAGGAACTCCCGCAAGGAAAAGGATAAGTCCCAACCTGAACGAGGTTTATAGTCGGTTTTGAGATTTCAATTCTAAATAGCGATCAACCAGCTGTTCAGAAATTTGGTTGGCAGGGGCGTCTAATACCAAGACGCCCTTTTGCTTGAGAGCTGCATGGGCGCGATGTCGTTGCGAGATCAAGTCAAGGGCAACCGCACGAGCGTAGGTGCGGTCCACATCATAGGTTTGAGTATGGGCTTGTTGATCGATTTCTGGATCTCGTAACGCAACGCAGAAGGGCAAATATCGAGGTGTGAGGTAAGTCATGGCTGAAATTAGCTCAGCCGATGCGGTTTTATCAATAATGTCCGTGATGAAAACAACCAGGGCCCGCCGCGTTTGGTAATGTCCTAGAGTTGTGGCGGCTCCAATGTAGTCTGGTTCAAACAACACAGGCTGAATGGGTGCGAGTCGTTCAATCAATTTTGAAAAATGGGGCTGCCCCCGTTCTGGCGGAATCCATGTATGGATTTGTCGATCAAACACGCCGATGCCTACGCGATCGCCCCGAGAAATTCCTGCTAACGCTAACGATAGTGCTGCATTGACTCCCCAATCAAATCGCTTAATGCCCTGTACCTGAGCCGTCATCAATCGTCCCCGGTCGAGCAAGATGATCAGCGTTTGTTCCTGTTCGGGTTCAAGTACACGCACTAGTGGGCGATCGCGCCGAGCCGTTGCTTTCCAGTCGATGAGCCGGGGATCATCCCCTGTGCCGTAGTCCTTTAATTCAGAAAACTCGGTGCCAATACCACGCTGTCGTGCCCGTCGAATCGATCCTGCCGATTCATTGGTTAATCGAATGGTTAATGCTCTCAATCCAACCAGATCAGGATATACAGACACGGTTTGGACGTGGGGTATCGTCCAAGAGTGCCAAGCCAATCGCCATGGCCCCAGTTGACGCATGGCAATGTCGCCCCACTGATAGTCACCTCGACAGGTGGGATGAACTGTATATGTGGCGGTTTGGAGCTGTTGCTCACTGACCGCTACTGCGATGTGAGGAGGGGATGCCGCGAATCCGTTTGGATAGTGATCGGCGATCGTGACGTGTGCCGATTGTTGAGCCTGAATCGTTAGAGTAATGAGGTTGTCTCGATGAATGGAAAGGCGCTCGATAGGCAAACGGCTAATGTTAACGCGCTGCTGCTTTGCACGCCAAGTATCAAGCCATGCCAAGAACAGGAACACCCCGTCATAGATGAGGAGAAGAGATCCTACCACCACGAGACGTGCGGGCATCGTGAGGAATAGAGCCATGAAGGCGGCGATCGCCCCTCCGGCAAGCATCAATACATAGAGTCGTCGTGCTGGAATCATGACTTTGGAACAGAAACTTGACTCAAGAGTGCAGCGATTAGGTCATCCATTTTAATGCCATCGAGCTGAGCTTCTGGTCGCAAAATGAGGCGGTGTCGCAGGAGAGGTAACGCCGTCGCTTTGACATCATCTGGCGTAGCAAACGACCGCCCCGAGAGCCATGCATGAGCCTTACATGCCTGAAGCCATACAACAGCGGCCCGTGGCGATGCTCCTAGCAATAAATCGGGATGATTTCGGGTCTTTTGAATTAAGCTCAGCACATAATCCAGCAACGTCTCTTGTACCGTCATCGTCATTAATGTTTGGCGGGCACCGAGAATTTGCGACACGGTTGCTAAGGGCGTCAGCTTTTCTAAATCAACGCGTTTTGCTTGAAACCCGGCCTGACTATTCAGCAGCATTTGTTTTTCTGCCTCTAGGTCAGGATAGTCAACCTGGAGCTTGAACATAAACCGATCAAGCTGAGCCTCTGGCAAGGGATAGGTGCCCTCAAACTCGAGCGAATTCTGAGTTGCAACGACCCAGAATAAATTAGGGAGTGCAAGACTATTCCCATCCAGGGTAACTTGTTGTTCTTCCATCGCTTCCAGCAGCGCAGCCTGGGTTTTTGGAGGGGTTCGGTTGATCTCATCTGCCAACAACATTTCAGTAAAGACAGGGCCCTTTTTTAGGGTGAAGCTGCGACTATTTAGGTCAAAAATAGTTGTCCCTAGAATGTCAGAGGGGAGCACATCTGGCGTTAACTGAATGCGATGAAAATCTGCTTTCAGCAATTGGGCGAGTACTTTCACCGTCAATGTTTTGCCAGTTCCGGGGACTCCTTCCAGAATGACGTGTCCTCCAGAGAGGAGAGCGACCAGCAGTTGTTTCACTAAGGTTGACTGACCCACCACAATGGCATTCACAGACTGACTGATTTGCGTGAATAGGGATTGGGTCTCTGTCATTGGAGTCGTATCGACCATAGGAATCAGAATATAGATGATAATGACGATGACAAAATGAGCAATTTAGACCAAGTAGACCTTATCAAGGTGCTTGCCTAGCCTGATAATAAACGCTCTTTGGATGAATACAGAGGAACTCACATGATCTCTCTAAGTACCTTGGCATCATTAAAAACTAGGTAACTACCCAGCACGGATCATAAAAGCTCAAGATTTCCCGTTGAGTGATTATGTTAATTTGCGCTCATGAGTTTAGACGAAGCAAAAGCCAAGATTGCAGAACTAGAGGCGGAAAATCGTGCCCTTCGAGAGCGACTCGCTGAGATGGAGCGCCGCTTAGGGTTGGATAACCAGAACAGTTCTAAGCCTCCCTCCAGTGATGGCATCAAACAGACGCCTCGTCGGACTCAAAGTCTTCGAAGCAAGAGCCATCGTCGGAGTGGAGGTCAAGTTGGTCACGAGGGACAGACCTTAGAATGGGTGGATGAAGCTGAATATGGGCTAGTTCATCATGTGAGTGAACATTGTCCTGGCTGCGGCATGACATTAGAGCACGTTCCTATCTCAGGAGTCTTGCGCCGCCAAGTCTTTGATATCCCACCGTTGACCATAGAGGTCACAGAACATCGCGCAGAGCTAAAGCATTGTCCCAAGTGTGGTCAGCGGCAGCAAGGGCAGTTTCCCGTTGGGGTGAATGCTCCAGTGCAATATGGACCTCGCATTCGAGCCTTGGGGGTGTATTTCAATCAGCAGCATTTCATCCCCGAGCAACGATTGAGTGAGATATTCTCTGATGTGTTTGGCTGCTCGATACGTCCTGCAACCGTCACATCGGCCATCTCAGTTGTTGCAGATGCCTGTGAGCCATTGGTTGAGAGTATTCGTGAGCGGTTAGAAGATGCTGCTAGCAAGCATTTGGATGAAACAGGCTTTCGGATTAACGCTGTTCGCCAGTGGTTACATGTGGTGTCCACCGCTGACTTGAGTTGGTATCGCATCAGTTCAAAGCGAAAAGACCTCGATCCTTTGAGATGCCTCAAGGGAGTGGTCATCCATGACCATTGGAAATCCTATTATCAGTTGGCAAACGTCACGCATGGGTTATGCAATGCTCACCATTTGCGAGAACTCAAAGCGCTCGATGAGCTAGACCATGAGGCATGGGCGAAGAGTATGGCAAAGCTGTTGCGAGTGGTGTGTGGATATCGTCATCGCTATCCAGACGGGATTCCGCAGACGATAGCGCAGCGGATTCGCAGGGTGTATGAAGGGATTGTTCAACGAGGATTAGCCTATCACCAATGCCTTCCCCCATTGCCTCGAACCGCGAAGAAGGGACCTCAAAAACGACGAGTCGGGCACAACCTCTTAAGGCGATTGAATGGCTATGCTGAGGATGTGTTGCGCTGTTTAGTCCAGGTGGAGGTTCCCTTCACCAATAATCAGGCGGAACGTGATTTACGCATGATGAAACTCAAGCAAAAAATTTCGGGTGGCTTTCGTTCATCAGAGGGAGCCAAACAGTTTGTGAGCATTCGCTCTGTGCTTTCGACGGCTCGAAAACAGAGCTGCAATGTGATGGAAATATTGACGACAGCCGTGCAGGGCAAAACCCCTGTATTAGATTAACCTGGGTAGTTACAAAACTAGTTTCTAAATCCTGCGCCACCCGCTGCACGGGCGGCGCAGGATTTATGGGTTTTATATTTAATTGTGCCTACCTACTTCTAGCGGTATGCAACCGCGTCAAGTACAA
>JBCCWF010000045.1:0-21407 GCA_039194035.1 Cyanobacteria bacterium P01_E01_bin.6
ATATTGGGAAAACTACAGTTCCCAACCTGGACGAGATTTATAAATGATTCCGTCTATGCACGATGTATTGACATGACGTGGCAAACTTCTCAAAATTGCAACAGAGTAATAAGTGTTTGGGGGGCGCAGCGCGCCCCCCAAACACTTATTACTCTAACCTTTGTTAAGTCTGCATTTATGTGATTTGAGTAATCAACATCACAATCACGATATCCTTACCTAGCTTTCTGACTGAGCGGCAACGACCTGACCTTCTTTTATCTCAGGATGAGGTGTTGGTGAACTGAGCTGTTCACCTCTCGGCTTTTCTCGATTAGTCAGCGACTTGATGATGATATAAAGAATCGGAACGGCGAATAGACTCAGAAAAGTAGCGATAAACATCCCACCAAACACGGCTGTTCCCAAGGATTGACGACTGCCAGACCCAGCGCCAGTGGCAATCACTAGAGGGAAAATACTGCTCAGGGTCGAGATGGCTGTCATTAGAATAGGTCGCAGGCGCTGCTTTGCTGCTTCAAGAGCTGCTTTTTGAATTGGAAGACCCTGTTCTCTGAGTTGATTAGCAAATTCAACAATCAAAATCGAGTTTTTACTTGCGAGGCCAATCAGCATTACCAATCCAATCTGCCCATACACATCATTTGGCAGTCCGCGAAGGAATTGGGCCACTAATGCGCCCATGATGGCGAGGGGGACGGCCAGCATAATGATGGCTGGGTCAATGTAACTTTCGTATTGGGCTGCGAGCACCAAAAAGACGAAGACGAGGCCAAGGCCAAAGATGATGGCAGCCTGCCCTCCGGACTCTACCTCTTCAAGTGCGGTGCCTGTCCATTCGTATCCGATGCCTGGAGGCAACACTTCTGCAGAGACACGTTCCATGGTTTGGATCGCAGCACCAGAACTATAGCCAGGGGCTGCGGCTCCATTAATCTCGATGGAACGGAAGATGTTGTAGTGGTTGATGGTCTGGGCCCCTATGGTTGAGGTTAGGGAGACCAAGTTGCCAATGGGGATGTTCTCGCCCAGTTCAGATTGAACATACAGCTGCCCAATGTTGTCTGGATTCGAGCGGAACTTCTCGTCTGCCTGCACGTACACACGATACGTCCGACGCCCTAGGTTGAAATCGTTAACATACTGCGAACCTAAATACGTTTGGAGTGTTGAGAAGATATCATCAATGTTGACCTGGAGGGCTTTTGCTCGATTTCGATCCACATCAATCAGGATTTGCGGTGTGTTTGCAGCATAGGTGCTAAATACACCCAGTAGGCTTGGGTCTTGATTGGCAGCTCCTAAGAGTGCTCCCATTGATTGCACGAACTGGTCGAGACTTAGGTTGCCTCGTCTGTCTTGCAGTTGGAATTGGAATCCGCCAAAGCTACCGAGTCCCTGAACGGTCGGAGGGTTGACGGCAAATGCTCGGACTTCAGTAATTTGAGATAACATTCCCTGTACCTGACCAATGATGGCCTGGGCTGATTGGGATGGGTCATTCCGTTGTGACCAGGGCATTAGAGTTGTAAAGATGACGGCGCTATTTGCCGTGTTTCCGCTAAAGCCAAAGCCACCGACTGCAAAAGTCGCGAGTACGTCAGGGATCTCTAAGTAAGCCTCTTCGATTTGACGCATGGCATCGCTCGTGTAGTTGAGCGACGTGCCTTCTGGGCCTTGAACAATGGTGATGAAGTAGCCCTGATCTTCGTCGGGTAGAAAGGCGGTGGGGATGAAGCTATAGAACCAAAAGGTAAACGCTAGCAAGCCTGCAAACACTGCAAGGACAATGTACTTGAGGTTGATGAGACTTCCTAGAATTTCCTCATAGCGATTTTGCAACCACTCTAATCCACGGTTAAACACTTGAAATATTTTCCCCAAGAATCCTCCCATTTGAGGCTTGCGTCGAAGCAAGAGGCTGGAGAGAGTCGGGGTGAGGGTGAGTGCGTTGAACGTGGAGAGGGCGATCGCAAAGGCAATGGTCAGAGCAAATTGGCGATACAGTGCTCCGGTTGTGCCTGGGAAAAAGGCTACTGGAATGAAAACAGCCATCAGAACTAGGGACGTTGCAATCACAGCTCCGGTGAGTTCTTGCATGGCAGAGAGCGACGCTTGAACAGGCTTCATTCCCTTTTTCTGGATTTTCGTGGTGATGTCTTCGACGACCACAATGGCATCATCCACCACCATCCCTGTTGCCAAGGTCAAGCCAAACAAGGTCAAGCTGTTGATGGAGAAGCCAAAAACTTTGACGAATGCAAACGTTCCAATGAGAGCAACGGGAATCGTAATTGCAGGAATTAAGGTTGTGCGCCAATCTTGCAAGAAGATGAAGATGACTAATACCACCAAGCCCACGGCTTGAATGAGCGTCCATGCAACTCCAGCCAAGGACTGTTCGACAAAGTCAGTGGTATCAAATCCGATGTCGTAGACTAATCCTGGTGGAAATTCCTGCTCCAAGTCGATCATGGCAGACTTCACGGCTGCCGCAATATCGAGGGCATTGCTCCCCGGAATCTGATAAATACCAAGTCCAACGGCATCATTTCCCCGAAAGCGAAGAAACGAGTCGTAGTTCTCTGCACCAAGTTCTACAGAGCCAACGTCTTTGAGCTTAATTAGGCTGCCATCATCTCCAGTGGCTAGGACAATCTCTTCAAATTGAGAGACGTTCGTTAATCGACTAACCGCTCTCAAGTCAAGCTGGTATTGGTTATCAGGGTCGGGGGGTTGACCAATGCGTCCGGCTCCGACCTGAATATTTTGCTCCTGTAGGGCATCGACCACATCTTGAGCCGCTAAATTCCGACTGGCAAGGCGATTGGGGTCGAGCCAAATTCGCATGGCATATTTTCGTTCACCAAAGATCTGTACATTAGCGACTCCTTCAATGCGCTTCAGGGCATCGACAATGTATAAATCGGCGTAGTTGCTGATGAAGGTACTGTCATAGCTGTCGTCATCACTATACAGACCAAAGCCCATGAGAATGTTGCTGGATTCTTTGCTGACGGTTACGCCGGTGCGCGTTACTTCTTCGGGAAGCTGAGGCTCTGCCGCAGACACTCGATTTTGCACGTCAACGGCAGCAATGTCTTGATCGCGTTCTGAGCCAAAGGTAACGGTAATGGTGCTATTGCCATTGTTACTGCTGCTTGAGGTCATGTAGCGCATGCCCTCAACCCCGTTAATTTCTCGCTCTAGAATGGTAGTGACTGTATCTTCAACCGTTCGAGCATCGGCTCCGATGTAAGTCGCATTAACCGAAACTTGCTTGGGACTAATGTCAGGATATTGGGCGATCGCCAAGGTCGGGATGCTAACGGCTCCAATCATCAGAATGGCCAGGGAGCAAACTGTTGACAAGACAGGACGCTTGATGAAATATTCGACAAACATGAATCACCGTCGCTGCAAATAATCAGTGAACTTGAACAATATCAATCAATGGCGGGAATGCCAGTACGGGCTAAGCCATGACAAAGGCGGTGGTCTCGATGATGATTTAGGGGACTGCCGTTGATTGGGCAGACGCTTGCGGAGACTCTTGAGGTTGGATCGGTGCTCCATCCGAGAGGTTGAGGATTCCAGTCGTGACAATTGTTTCCCCAGGTTCTAGGCCATCAATGACATGGTAAAAATTGTCTTGAATGTTACCAAGAGTGACGAGTCGTTGACTGGCGAGCCATTGGGGCTCTTCTTCTGTCGCCTCTGGCTGGGCTTCCGCAACGAAGATGAACGTTTGCCCACCCAATCGAGAAATTGCGGACGTGGGAACCAGAACTCCGGGTTGTTCATCCCAAATGACGAACGCCTCGACTCGCTGATCATCTTGAAGCTGTCCGGTTGTATTTTGAAACGTGGCTTTTACTAAAACGGACTGTGTTGCGGCATCTACTAATGGCGACACAAAGCTGATGCGTCCTCGGATCAAGAGATCATCGCCTGAAAAACGACTGAGCTGCACGGGAAGACCCACTCTTAAGTCATCCTGTCGCTCAATCGGCACAGCGAGGTCTAAATCAAGGATCTGATTTTGAGTAATGGTGGTCAGTGAGTCACCCACTTCGACAAAGTCTCCCAATCTAATCGGAAGATTGCCAACGATACCTTCTATGGGAGCCGTAATTTGCGTGTCTTGAAAATCTGATTGAACAGCCTGAACTTCAGCTGAGGATTGATTTAAAGACGCCTCTGCCTCTGCCTCTGCGGCTTGTGCAGCCTGAACCCGCTCTTGAGCTGCGTCGAGAGCGGCGATCGCCGCTTCATAATCGCGCTGTACAACATCCAGTTGCTGTTGAGATTGAGCACCTTCGTCAACTAGAAACTGAAACCGTTCTAGTTCCTCTTCCTGGAGCCTCACTTCTGCTTGAGCACTGACCTGATCAGCTTCAGCCGCTCTGAGTTGAGCCTGATTGCTGGTCAGCAGTGCGCGTGAGATGCCAACACTCGCTCGGGCTGCGCTCAACTCCGCACGACTTCGTTCAGGACTGATCTCAAACAGCGGATCCCCAACCGATACTCGTGCTCCTGGAGATACGTAAATACGGGTAATCTGGCCTTCAACTTCAGGCTTTAGCACAATGCCCTTCTGAGCATCTAGCGTGCCAACAAACCCAGAGCTGATGGTGATTGTCTCTTGCTCCAATGTGTCCAAGGTCACAGGGATTGGGCCAAAGGCAAAGCCACCTTGCGGTTGCCTTCCAGACATGAGCGATCGCCATAAGACAAACCCTCCGAGACCCAAAATAAGCAGCAATGGCAACAGCCACAGCCACTGATTGCGTCCCTTGCTAGCCTTCATAACAATCGTGCTCTGGCTGCTTTTCGTAGATTGTGATGCTGTCATAGAGTCACACGGCTATCAGTAAATTAGGAGTATTGAGGGATAAGTAACCAGCCATCATTAAACGTAACCTTCAAAATCCCGTACCGCCCGCGCAGCAGGCGGTACGGGATTTGAGTTTTTGGTTTTAATTACGTCCAGTTACTTAGTAGAAACGCAGCTAAAAAGCTTCAACCATAACGTCACAACAATATAAACCCTTCCTTAGGTCACAACCGACATGCAATGCTTTGGATCAATAAAAACTCAATTTTCTATTACTCGTTCAAAAATGATCGGCTAACGTGCCATGACGGTCTAACGAAAAGCCCTTTGATAGAAAATCTGAGTACTGTCCTAATTGCATTAGAAATCAGACGATGTTCGATACCCTAACGATGCTTTTCTCTTGAAAGACTCGGATCATTGAACATCACGTGACCTGTTTTCTGAAAAACAACTCAGGCATGACGAAAAAAGCAGCTCTGTCAACATTAGGAACATAATTGGTATGCAGCTATCAATGCATAATCAACTGTGCAAACTAAGCTTTTAACGAAACCCTTTCAGAGCCACTTTAACGTTAGAAATCTGGTACCTAAGGTGGGACTGCAAATTAAAAATTAATTCACTCACTATGCCTACTCATGCGTGAAAATACTTCATCCCATTGGGTGAAACGTGATCGGCGACCTGAAATTACTTTTCAGGAAACTGACCATATTCTCTGCTGATAGTCATGTTTACTGGGAGCATATCATCTGTGTCACGGTATAAATTTCTGCAAGTTAACCCTAACGCTGGGGAGCAAGTCCCACAGAAATTTTTAGGATGAGTATAAAGACTTGGCGGGGGACAACTGTCAAAATAAGGAGCTAGCCATCATTAAACGTAACCTTCCAAATCCTGTGCCGCCCGCTGCACGGGCGACACAGGATTTGGATTTTGGTTTTAATGATACCCAGGTACTTACGCAAAAGAGATGAGTTTTAGCCTATGCTCCCGCTCAGTTTTTAGATGATTGAATCATTGTTGAAGGTTTTTTCTCTATGATGAACCCGGTACCTCTCGATTGCCAGGGTTTGAATTAACAGCGTCTGAATTAACAGCGTCTGAATCGATAGATGGTGTAGGCAAGGGGAATTCATGTGCTGAGTTTAAATGAATAGGAAGCTGTCCAGAGCGCACATGTAAATCTCGTTGAGGAAAGGGAATTTTAATGTCTTTTCTTTTCAATAGAGCAAATACTTGAAAGTATAAATCACTCTTGATGATGAGCTGTTGGTTCGGTTGTACAATCCAAACCAACAATAAAAAATTAAGGGAACTTTCGCCAAATCCATCAAAAAAGACCTGAGGCTTGGGGAAATGGACAATGGCTGCATGTTCTTCAGCAGCTTGGAGGAGCAGGGCTCGAACATCTTCTGGATCGGCATCGTAGGATACCCCAACGGGAATCGAAATCCGTGACAGTGGGTTTTCGTGGCTCCAGTTAATCACTTGATTTTCCAAAAAATAGGAGTTAGGCACGATAATAGATACCCGGTCAAGGGTTTTGACATTAGTGCTTCGTGCACCAATGCGATCAACGGTTCCCTGGAAGAGGCCAACTTCTACAAAGTCTCCAACTTGGACAGGCCGTTCAAATAAAAGAATCAGGCCACTGCCAAAGTCTTTTGCAATATTTTGGAACCCAAAGCCAATTCCAACGCCTAATGCGCTGGCTAGGAGTGTGAGTGAACTGAGGTCCAGCCCCCACACTTGCAGAATGACCAACGTGCCCAATGCGATGAGGGTGTAGCGCGTTAGGGTGGCGATCGCCTCTTGAGAGCCAGTGCTAATGCCTGCAATATTGAGGATGCGCGATCGCAGGACATTGGTGAGCAGTGTGGCTGCTAGAAAAATACCGAAAAAAGCCCCGATGAGAATAAAGATGTCAGTGACCGAGTATGTGTGGTCACCCAGGGGAAAAATAGGTGATAACAAGCTATCCCTAATGGTCCGGAAGGCTCTGTAGCCACTTTCGCGGGTCTGTGGGAATAAATTGACGACGTACCCAATGGATGCGCACCAAATGCCAATCCGAGCGAGGATGAGCGCAAGACTTGCCAAGCTTTTTAGCAGTGATGTCCAAATACGAGCTGTATCTGATTCTGACTGCTTCAAGAGATGCTTGATTTCCTGAAGTGGATTAACCAGAACTCGACGCTGGATTCGTCTCAGCCACCAATGGGCGATCGCCGCAAACATGAGTGACGCCGCAGATAACAAGAGTGCTCGTCGCAGGAAATCTACACTGCGTTCTTCTTCGGCTTGATTCAGTGCGTTCTGAATGTCGGTTCGCCATTGAGCCGCAAGCTGTTCTGCCGATACATTTGGGGTATTGGTTCGATTAAACGTCCGCACGTCATTCTTTTCAACGGTGAGGAGTTCTCCATCCTCGATGGCGTTGCCTGTTGCATCCAGCAGGATGATGGTTTTACCCGTGCGTGAGACACTCACGGTTTGATTGACAACATTGTCTAACTTTGACGAAATGATATCGGCTCGCTCTTGAGCTGACGTTTCTCCATAGGCCGCAACGTCAAACAGGGGTTGTCCATCAAGCACAACTGCCGCTGTATCAATCGTTTCTTCCAATTGCACAATTCCCTGGGCGGGGAGTTTGGCAGCAAGCCCTATCCATAGAGTCAGTGCTAGGGCGATCGCCCATAGCACTGACATGACACCCCGTTGAGTAGGGTTGCAATTGAACCACTGCCATCTCATTCGTTGACGTAGCTTCCCCGTTGGCGGGCAATTGGGTCTGGGCATCATGTTGGTCTGTAGAAGAAAAGACATTGGACGGCTGAAACGACGAGATGTCTGAGCATCTGACAGATGAGGATTAAAAGAATTGGATGGTGGTAAATGACGTGAGTGCTCCATGAAACGGGAATGTGAACCGGGAAATGGTGATACGAACAGACAAGGTGAGTAGAGTGTGATGATTGTGACGCCCTATGTTTCCACAGGGTATCCGAAGGTCTGATTTCTTCCCAAGTTTCAACGGCATGATGTTTTCCACGCATCCTACAAACAGTTCAATTTCAACAGGCTTGCCTGATACAGTTTGTAGGAAGAGGGCATGGGCTTGTTGATATGGTAAGTTCCAGTGACGCTCGTCTCCATTCGCTCGTCTCCATTGTTATTGTTTGCCTCGCTATCCACCTTGATGGCCACCTGTTATGACGGTTATCCAGAGTCTTGATACTCAATCCAACGTTATTCAGCAGTTTCAGTCATTAATCGGCTCCGCTCATGTGACGGCTGGTGATGATCTTGACCAACCGCTGCGCGATCGCCTCTCGACGGCGATCGCACCCCAGGCTCCGTTGCCCTGCATTGTCTATCCCAACACTCAAGAGGAGTTAGCCGACGTTGTCGCGTGCGCTGCTCAGCATGGTTGGCGGTTGTTGCCCATCGGTAGCGGGAGTAAAGTGCATTGGGGTGGCCTTGCTCACACCATTCATGCGTTAGTCAGCACGACACGACTCAATCGCCTCATCGATCATGCGGTTGGAGATTTGACGATTACAGCTGAATCGGGCATGCGATTTCGTACGCTGACAGATACCCTTCAACACGCCCAGCAACACCTCGGCATTGACCCCATGTATGTAGACCAGGCCACGATTGGAGGCATTGTCGCCACAGGCGACACGGGGGCACTGCGCCAACGCTATGGCGGCGTGCGCGATCGGCTGATTGGTTTATCTTTGGTGCGCGCCGATGGCACAGTGGCCAAGGCTGGAGGGCGGGTTGTTAAAAATGTTGCCGGCTATGACCTGATGAAGCTCATGACAGGAGCCTACGGAACCCTGGGGATTCTCAGTCAACTCACCTTTCGGGTCTATCCTAAAGCCGAAACATCGCAAACCGTTGTGCTCGTTGGTGATGGCCCAGCAATCCAATCACTCACGGCTGCTGTGTTGGCCTCGTCACTCACACCTCATCGCTTTGATGTGCTTTCTCCTGTGTTTGTTCATGCGCTCGGTCTAGGGAATGGAGTCGGCCTCGTTGTTCAATTTGAAAGCATTGCGATTAGCGTTGAGCAGCAAGTCAAACAGCTTTCTGCGATGGCAACAGCCCTCACTGTTACCATCGGGGATTGTCGTCAGCAGGAGTCAGAATCAGCTCTATGGAAACAATTGCAAGACGTTATCGAACATCCCGGTAACAATGTCCCAATTACTTGCAAAATAGGAGTACTGCCGAATCAAGTGATTCCAGCGATTCAGCAACTTCCTCATCTTCTGCCCACCGCCGCGATCGCCCGTATTCATGCCAGTAGCGGACTCGGCCAGGTTCAATTCGATGGAGCGGCGATCGCCCCCACCGCTATTCTTCCACTGCGACGCTGGTGTGAGTCTCAGAACGGTTTTCTCACGATTCTTGAAGCCCCTCTCAATTGGAAGCAACAGCTCGATGTTTGGGGCTACTCAGGTAATAGCCTATCCGTCATGCAGAAGCTTAAAGAGCAGTTTGATCCGCAGCATGTGCTGAATCCAGGACGCTTTGTCGGCTCTATTTAATAGTTCATGTCTGAACTATCGCACGCCTGAAATACCTCACGTCTGGACTATCTCATGACCGACGATGTGATTCGTTCTTCAGGAGTTCCCGGCCTAATTCACTCACCCCCGATTCACCATGGTTTCCGACAAGACACAGGCTCCGTCTCCAGCAATCGATCCGACCACGGCTTTCTCTGGGCAGGGGTTTGATGCCGCTGACCCGCCGGATCCAGGACTCATTGATGCTTGTGTTCACTGTGGCTTTTGCCTCGCTACCTGCCCCAGCTATCGGGTACTCGGCACCGAGATGGATTCTCCCAGGGGGCGGATTTACCTCATGGATGGGATTAACGAGCAAACCATTCCATTTTCTCAGCCCGTCTCTCAGCATTTTGACACCTGCTTGGGGTGCTTGGCCTGTGTCACAGCCTGTCCTTCGGGAGTGCAGTATGGCCAACTCATTGCGGCTACTCGACCTCAAGTAGAGCGCAATCATCCCAGGACGCTTGGAGATTTACTGTTTCGAAAGCTGATTTTTTCGTTATTTCCCTATCCTCAACGTTTGCGTCCACTGTTAATTCCTCTGTGGATTTATCAAAAACTTGGGTTGCCAGCACTTGTTCGTTCTGTGTCCCTACTGGAGCGTCTTTCTCCTCGGTTGGCTGCCATGGAGTCACTGTTACCTCCACTGTCAGCCAAGACATTTCAGGGTTCATTGCCGACGGTCATTCCTGCCATTGGAGAAACTCGCTATCGGGTTGGGATGGTGTTGGGCTGTGTGCAGCGTCTCTTTTTTCCGACGATTAACGACGCGACGATCCGAGTGCTCACGGCGAATGGCTGTGAGGTCGTGATTCCTCCAAGTCAGGGCTGTTGTGCAGCGTTGCCTAGCCATCAAGGTCAAGAGCGTCAAGCAGAGTCGTTGGCTCGCCAGATGATTGATAGCTTTGAGGGAACGGATGTCGAGGCGGTGATTATCAATGCTGCTGGGTGTGGACACACCCTCAAAGAGTATGGACATATCCTTCGCCATGACGACGATTATCGAGAAAAGGCGATCGCCTTTTCTCAACAGGTTCGTGATGTGCAGGAATTTCTCGCGTCATGTAAGTTCACCGCTCCGCTCTCCCCACTATCAACAGCGCCTGTAAAAATCGTGTACCAAGATGCCTGTCACCTTCTCCATGGTCAACACATTAGCCTCCAACCCCGACAACTGTTGAGGAAAATTCCAGGGGTAGAACTGCGTGAGCCGATTGATGCGGCGCTCTGTTGCGGCAGTGCAGGAGTCTACAACATGCTGCAACCTGAGATATCGAATGAACTGGGGCAGCAAAAAGTTGAAAACTTAGTCAATACTCAAGCCGATGTGATTGCATCCCCCAATCCTGGCTGTGCTCTCCAAATCCAGAAGCATATGCGGGGAAGAGCCGTCCAGCTCCCGATTATGCATCCCATTCAACTACTGGATCGCTCCATGAGAGGACTGACGCTCGAAGAGCACGATCCTCTAGATGCCTGAGTCAGGCTATCTTCCGACACGTAGTTGTATGCGTCATCCATGCCTTTCCAGAGCAGTTTTCTTAGTTGTCCTGATTCAGGGGTAACTGCATGTAAACCTTATGTAAAGTCAAGGATATTTCGATAACTTCACATACTTTTGATTTAGGGAGACTGTCTTGTGGGGTTTAGATGAAGAAGTATAGTGGCGTCAGTACTTCATGACATCTTTTGCCAGTATTGGTGGAGTTAGTATTCGTTTCCAATGCATGCGAACGTCAGCTAAGTTCACACACGCATTGTTAGGCAATGGGTGAGGCCACTCAGTCTACTTCAATGGGTTTGCATTGAAGGGACGACAGTGCCCTGCTTAATCTGACAGCTATTGGGGCATGATTGTTCGAGAGAGACAGAAGCTACGGCGACGTGCTCAGGGTGTGTTGAATCTAGCCACTGACAGACAGGATTTGCTAGAGCCTACCTCAGTCACTACCACGTTTATCACACGCATCAACTATGCATAAGGTTCTCTTTTTTTTGAATGAATTGAGCGATCGCGACGTTGACTGGCTAATCGAAGCTGGTGAAAAACGTGCGATTCCATCAGGAACTGTCTTGATCCAAGAAGGCAAGCCCGTTGATACCCTCTACATCATGCTAGATGGCACGCTGGTTGTTTCTATTGCGGCGATGGGCGTTCGAGAGTTGGCAAGACTCTATAGCGGTGAAGTTGTGGGTGAGATGTCATTTGTAGACGATTGCCCCCCCTCTGCGACAGTGAAGACGATGGAAAATTCTCTTGTCTTATCGATTTCCCGAGAGCACTTGGCTCAGAAATTGAACGATGATGAAAGCTTTGCTTCTCGATTCTACAAAGCGCTGGCAATTCTTCTGTCCCATCGCTTGCGGGGAACGGTCAAGCAACTGGGCTACGGCCAAGAGGATGCGTCAGAGGATTCAAAATCGAATGGTCAAGCGTCGCCTCTGTCTCCGAAAAACGATGTGGCGATCGCCGAAACTCGCTTTGATCACCTATTGAAACGACTTGAAGTCACGCTGTAACGGCAGTATTCAAGCGCAACGAGCCAAACGTAGAGAGCTGACGTTGAATCTCTCGATCAATAACCTCGCTCCTTGAGTTTCCACTCAGGGAGTTTCGGCTGCATCAACTTGAAATGCCTGAATGACGTTAAATGAAACATCGAACGGGCGACCGAGTTTGGTGGAAATAGCCTGCTCAACAATCGCTACTTCGGCGGGTGTCACAGGTTCGTAAGCTCGAACAACCAAATCAATTTTCGAGTCTTCCCACAGAATACGTGTGTCTAATAGCTCTACATCTCGTCGAGACAACAACGGACTGGTGCTCAAAATCGTTCGCACAGAGTGGTTTAGGCGGCTTTGGCGAATGAGTTCTAGAGAACTAAGACCGAGCGGAATGAGGAGGAGGGCAATCAACGCGGCGCTCACCCCCCAGCTCAAACTTCGGCTGAATTGATTGTTGTTGCGGGTATAGCCAGCAAGCACATAGACAATCGTACAGGCTAGGGTGATGCCCAATAAATTCGTGAAGTAGAGCAAAAAGGCTCCCCCACTGTCGCCCCACTGACCCTGAGATATGGTCAGTCCAACGACACACAGAGGAGGCATCAGGGCAACGGCGATCGCCGTTCCTGGTAGTGCATCTCCTATTTCAGGACGAACCTTGGCATAGCCGCTAATGGCTCCGGCTGCGAGAGCAATCAGGAGGTCGATCAAAGTGGGTTGTGTCCGAGCGAGTACTTCGCTGCCAAATTCAGGAATGCCCAGCAAGAGTCCTGCCAGACACGACAAAGCAACCCCAAGCAGTGTGCCGATGACAATCGACACGCTGCTGCTCCGCAATAATTCTAAATCGCCCTCAATGGCGGCAAAGGCGAACCCTCGCAGCGGCAACATCAGAGGTGCGATGAGCATGGCACCGATAATGACCGGGCCACTGTCCACAATCAGCCCAAAGGTGGCGATGAGACAAGAGCTGGTTAATAGCACCAAGAAATTTAGAGTCAGTTGAGCGTCTTCGAGCAGAGAGGCTCTTAACTTAAGAATGGGAACCGTATTCAGCCAGAGTTGAATCCGAGTTCCAAACTGCTGAATCGGTTTGAAAAATTGCATAGAATAACCTTTTAACGTTCCTCTGGAAAACTATATCGATTTTTTTGTCTTTGATGACTAACACATCCTCTTCGCAAAAAGCGACAGTCATTGGGTTTACTGCCATCCTGATGTGGGCAACGTTGGCGCTATTGACTCAATTGAGTGGTCAGGTGCCGCCGTTTCAGCTCACAGCCATGTCCTTTGCGATCGCCTTTTGCATCGGAGTTGGATTGTGGGTTCGTCAAGGCGGCTCAATCATGACCCATCTGACTCTACCTTGGCCGGTTTGGGGCCTTGGTATTGCAGGACTCTTTGGCTATCATTTTTTCTATTTCATGGCTCTTCGGAATGCCCCAGCAGTCGAAGCAAGCCTCATTGCTTATTTGTGGCCGCTGCTGATTGTGCTGTTTTCAACGCTGTTGCCCAATGAGAAGCTTTCTGGATTCCACATTGCCGGAGCAGCCATGGGCTTTATCGGTGCAGGCATTCTGGTCACGGGAGGACAGTCTTTCGCTCTCAATGCCGACAATATCTCTGGCTATCTAGCGGCTCTGGTCTGTGCGGTGACGTGGGCGGGGTATTCCGTACTCTCTCGCTGGGTGGGTTCCATCCCTACCAGTTCTGTCGGGGGATTTTGTGGTGCTACGGCGATTCTGGCCGCGATTTGTCACGGGCTCTTCGAGCAAACAGTGATTCCTCAAGGAAACCAGTGGTTGGCCATTGTGGGGCTGGGGCTTGGCCCCGTGGGACTGGCCTTTTTCACCTGGGATGTGGGTGTCAAGTTTGGCAATATCAAACTCTTGGGGGTGTTGTCATACGGTGCTCCGTTGCTCTCAACGTTAATCCTCATTGCCTGTGGATTTGCTGAGGCAACAGCAGCAGTGGCGATCGCCTGTATGCTGATTATTGGTGGAGCAGGCGTGGCTACAGGTCAAGTCCCTGGGCTTGCTCGGCCTCGCCCTTCTAAATGAGTGAGTCACCTATGGAGATCATTAATTTTCTCGCTTGGTTTAGTGTGGTGGCGATCGCCCTTGGGTTTGGCGCTGGCATCATGGTGTGGGCCTATCGCGGGAAAGGGAGCCAAGCCGTCCTATTCACTGATGCTGTGTTGATGTCACCCAGTTTAAAGAAAACAGATGTCGCTAGCACCTTTCATCAGGGCTATGATGCCTTTCAAGCCGGGAAGTATCAGCTTGCCCTTGAGTCTTTTACCGATGTCATTCAGGCGAAGCCTCACTGTCCAGAAGCCCATCACAACAGAGGACTGGTTCTTGCCAATCTCCTGAGAGACAATCAAGCGGTTAAGGACTTGGCTCTGGCAGCAGAACTCTATGCTGCACGAGATAATGGCGTTGCTATCAACCTCATTCGCGAACAATTGCAAACAATCAAGGCACGAGATTAGAGGCGTTCTTCGGCGATCGCTAGGGAACTCATAGACAGGAGTTTACAACCGTTAGCTCCCCAGTCTAGGGACGCTAGTTCTCGCGACTCCCTGAGTCATTTTATGCCAGGAAATTGGTGGATACGACGGCATCAGCGTTGATTCCTTGCAAGATTGCAATGGGCTGGAGTGTGGTGCCGCTGCCATTGCCATCGGCATCGATACTAACTTCGGTATTGCTTCCGACTTGATTCAGTCGAACAAACTGAGCCACTTTTGCAAATCCGCTGGCTGCGGCAAATTGTGATGACGACAAGATGCCAGATAAATCGATCAAATCGTCGGTTGTGTTGAAATCAGTGATGGTATCGACTCCATCGCTGACGCTCTCGAAGACAAACTGATCTCGACCCGCATCTCCCGTGAGAGTATCGGTCCCCTTTCCGCCCACGAGAATATCAGACCCACCCCCACCTAAGAGGCGATCGCTTCCATTATCGCCACGCAATCGGTCTCGTCCTCCACCCCCGTCTAGGCGATCGTTGCCATTGCCTCCTTCGAGGCGATCGTTCCCGTTGTCTCCAAATAGCCGATCATCCCCATTCTCGCCAAACAGGCGATCGTTGCCACGACTTCCCGATAGCCGATCATTGCCGCCCGCACCGTCTAGGCGATCGCGATTGGCCGTGCCATTCAAACGGTCTGCATCTCGTGTCCCGGATAGAGTCACGCCTGACTGACCACCGCTAAAGCTGATGGCTGAGGGTGCCGTGCCCAGTTGACCGCTAATGCCTACGGGAGCAGGTAACCCTTCGGAAGTGAGGTTTTGGACACTCCATATATCAAACGCTCCTGCTTGGAGAATATTTCCAACTCCATCCGTAATGCCTGATCCAGCAGCTGCGAGGATGAGCGCGTAGCTAGCGGTCAGCGTCGTCAGAGAGGTGAGATTTCCTAATGTCCAGTTGATGTTGTTGTTTGTTTGTAATGTCGCCCCAGTGAGGGGCACGGCCACTCCGTTCCTCGTCAGAGTGAAATCCGAGACCTCCAGCCCGGAGATGGCTTCTGTGAACGTGATGGCGATCGCCCCGACTGGCCCCCTCGGATCTGGAGTGACATTCACAATATCCACGGTGGGCAGTGTTGTATCCACCACTAGTTCACTCACCGTTGAGTCGCTGCCAACGTTCCCAACGCCATCTGTTGCCGTAACCTTGATGTCAAAGACGCCTTCAGGGAGAGCGGGAGCAATGACATTGTCGTCGAGCGTCCACGTGCCGTCACCATTGTTGTTGGCCGTCACGGTTTGGATGCCAAGGCCCAGTTGGACAATAGCCGTTGGGTCATCAACCGTTCCGGATAACGGCGGTGTTGTGTCGTTGGTTCCTAATCTGTCGACCGTGATAATAGGCGTGATGGTATCGATGAGTAGTTCATCTGCTGTACTGTCAGATCCGATATTGCCAGCTTCATCCACTGCAACGGCAGCAATGTCATAGATCCCATCATCGAGTGGCGTCAATACTTCAAGCTCCCACGCCCCGCCGTTGATGGTTGTCACGGGAAAGACGGTGCCATTAACCGTCACCTCTAAATTGGCGGTCGGATCGTCCAATGTTCCCGTCAATGTTGGGGTGTTGTTATTGGTGCTGAGTTCATCGACCGTCACGATTGGGGCCGTTGTGTCAACCACTAACTCATCAGTGGTATCGTCCGTGCCTACATTGCCAAGGGCATCCGTGGCCGTCACCGACACATCATAGATATCATCCACGAGAGCAGGATTAATGACCCCATCGGCAATCGTCCAGGTGCCATCGCCATTAATAACCGGGCTGTAGATGACACCATTGACCATGACCTCAACCGTGGCTGTTATGTCGTCTACTGTCCCGGTTAGTTCGGGTGTTGTATCCGTTGTGAGCAGCGAGTTGACGGTGACGATGGGTGCCGTCGAATCCACCAGCAACTCATCAATGGTGGTGTCGGTGCCAATGTTGCCGACAAGGTCGGACGCAACCACTTCTATGTCATAGGTGCCATCTATCAAGGGAGGGGCGATCGCATCATCAATCAAAATCCATGTACCGTCACCCAGATTTGTCGCGGTATAAGCATTACGGTCAACCGTCACTTGAATCATTGCAGCCGGGTCATCAATGGTTCCGGTTAGGGCGGGGGTGGTATCGGCCGTGCTGAGGTCATTAACGGTAAGGGTCGGGGCTTGGGTATCGATCAGCAATTCACCCACGGTTTCATCGGTGCCTGTATTCCCGCCAACATCTGTTGCGACAACACTGATGTCAAACGTGCCGTCCGCTAAGGGTGGGGTAATGAGGTCGTCTGGCAATGTCCACGTACCGTCTCCGTTGTTCTCTGCGTCATAGGCGATGCCATCAACAGTCACTTCGATGGTGGCTCCTGCTTCCGAAACCGTTCCCGTTATCTCTGGCGTATTGTCATTAGTGCTGAGGGCGTTGACAGCAACGGTTGGACTAACGGTGTCGATGACAAGAGATGCCGTCGCACTGCCCACATTCGTCGCCGTATCGACCGCAGACACCACCACGTCATAGGTATCGTCCTCTAACTCTGGCGTAATGCTGTTGTCAGGTAATGCCCACGTACCGTCTCCGACATTAGTGGCAAGATAGTTGGTGCGATTGACCGTGACTTGAATGATGGCTGTCGGATCATCGATCGTCCCCGACAGGGTAGGACTAGGGTCATTCGTGCCCACATCGTCTAAGGTAATGACAGGGGCGATGCTGTCCACGACCAATTCATCCGTTGTGGCATCAAATCCGATATTGTCTGCTGTGTCTGTTGCACTCACCGTCACATCGAAGGTGCCATCATCCAGAGCCGGGATGACATCATTGGCTAATGTCCAGATGCCATCTCCACTGTTATCAGCCGTGTAGGTTTCGCCATCTATCGTCACCTCAACAATGGCGGCGGCTTCATTCACCGTCCCTGTGAGTTCTGGAGTAGAGTCGTTGGTTGTCAATGCATCAACCGTGACAATCGGAGCCACCGAGTCCACCACGAGTTCGTCTTCGGTGGCATCGATGCCCACATTGCCGACCGCATCGGTGGCTTCAACGACCACATCATAGGTGCCATCGGTGAGCGGCGGATCGATCGTATCGTCGGCGACTGTCCAATTGCCGTTACCATCAACGACGGCTGCATACGACTCTCCATTCAGTGTGACTGTGACGGCTGCCGTGGGATCGTCCACTGTTCCTGTCAATGGAGGTGTTGAATCACTCGTCATGAGAGGGGCGATCGCCACCACAGGACTGACGTTATCCACCACCAGTTCATCCACCGTGTCGTCGGTGCCCACATTCCCCACTGCATCGGTGGCAGACACCGTGACATCGTAGGTGTCATCAGCCAAGGATGGGTCAATCGTGTCGTTGCTTAATGTCCAGGTTCCGTTGCCATTATTGGTTGCTGCATAGGACACCCCATCAATCGTGACACTGATGACAGCGGTCAGATCATTCACTGTGCCAACCAGTGCTGGGCTGGCATCATTGGTGCTAAGAGGCGTCACCGTTACGGTGGGTGGAGTGGTGTCAACAACGAGTTCGTCCAGCGTCCCGTCAAATCCGATATTGCCTGCTAAATCAACCGCTTGAGCAATAACGTCGAACGTTCCATCGTCTAGTGCAGGAAAAATAAGGTCGCCATTGAGGCTCCACGTGGTGCCCTCATTCGTGGCTTCGTAGGATGTGCTATTAACAGTGATGGTGATGACCGTCGTGGCTTCACTCACCGTTCCTGTTAGGGTTGGCGTGGCATCGATAGTGGACAGTGAATCGATGGTGATGATGGGAGCAACCGTATCAATGGTTAGTTCATCAGCCGTATCATCCGTTCCAACATTGCCCGCACTATCGGTGGCTGCCACCACCACATCGTAGATGTCGTCAGCTAAGGGAGGATTGATTTGATCATCCGACAGCGTCCATGTTCCATCTCCATTATTTTGTGCGGTGTAGGTAATGCGGTTGATCGTGACCTCAATGGTGGCAGTCGGATCGTCAACAGTGCCAGAGAGTTCGGGTGTCGCATCATTCGTCACTTGTGACAACACGGTGATCATCGGGCTGGATGAATCGATCTCTAATTCATCTAGCGTCGTATCAACGCCCACATTGCCTAGTCCATCTGTCGCGGTTACTTCTACGTCGTAGGTTGCATCGGCAAGCGGGAAGATGGTGTCGTCGGCCAATATCCAGGTGCCATCGCCATTATTTTGGGCGGTGTAATCAACACCATTAACGGTGACGATAATGTTTGCATCCGCAGCATCGACGGTTCCCGTCAACTCTGGGCTGGCGTTATTGGTCGCAAGAGCATCAACCGTTACAAGGGGTGGGGCTGCATCCACGACTAATTCATTGATGGTATTGTCCGTGCCTGTGCCACTGATATTCGTGACAGACACCTGAACATCATAGGTATCATCCGCAAGGGGAAGTGTCGTGTCATTGGGGAGTGTCCATGTCCCGTCGCCGTTGTTATTGGCTAAATAATCCACACCATCGATCGTGACGGTGATCGTGAGTGCGTCATCAATGAAGCCTCCTGCGAGGGTGACGGTTCCCGTCAACTCTGGTGTGCTGTCGTTGGTGTTTAGGGTATTTACTGTAACGACAGGTCGTGCCGATTCAAAGGCTCCGATATCAGCCCGTGGTGTCATTCGTCCAGTGACGGGTCGGGTCACTCCTCGCTGATCGCGGGTGACGGTGCTGGCTGGGTCGCCTGCATCAATCGCAATGCTTCCTGGTAAAAGCGCGATGGTCTGCGTTGGGCCACCGTTATCGCTGAGATTTCCCAGCTTAATGTCAGCATCGGCTTGGGCAATCCGGTCTTTATTCTGATTGAGTCCAATGGTGATATCGTCGGTCAGGTTGTAGTTGAGAGACGTGGTATTGGTTGAGCTGAGGGGAATATTGCCTCGGGTGTTATCGGTTAATATCGTGTGACCAATGACGAGCGTTGCATCATCGACGCGATCAATTCCGCTTCCTTCATTACTGGTAATCGTTGTGAATGTAACGGTTGCAGCGGTTCCATCCACCAAGGTCATGCCAGCGCCAAAGTTGGCTGAGGTATTTTCGGTGATGGTGGTATTGGTCACCATCAAAATGGCATCGCTGGCATAAATAGCTCCTCCAGACCCTGCATCTGTATGCTCGGTCAACAAGCTGTTTTGAAGGGTGAGGCCAGCATTTTCGACTCGGATGCCGGCTCCATCTGTGGCGGCACCCTCTGAAATTGTTAAGGAGTCGAGGGTGGATGTTCCGCCCGTGATGTGAAAGACACGACTCGATAAATTTCCGCTGATGATGAGGCCAGGAGCCGTGGAGCCGTCAATCATCACGCTGCTATTAATCAGCAGTTCCCCAAGGGTGAGGCTGATAATGCCGTCGGATAGGGACTCATCGAAAACAATGGTATCGAAACCGGATGCTTGATCGCCCAGATCTGTGGTGGTATCGGCATTGGCTGTGGCGATCGCCTCCCGCAGGGTCACCACTCCATCGCCAGAATCTGTATTGTCATCCAGACTATTGACGGTGATCGTACCCAGGAGTCCTCCGTAGCTGGCTTGAATCGAAGGCCGGAGAGGCGACGGTGATCCGTATCCGTCTGGCTGACGAGACGACTCCCCTCCTATCTGTGTATCGAGCAGCCAGGTGCCTCCTTTTTCAGCGCAGCCGATGGGATGGGTAGAAGCGGCGATCGCCACTCCCATTGTCTGGTGTAGATCCGTGATGAGTGCTTGACCAACACTACCAGCTGCAACGCGACAGCCATAGATAGCCACCTGATCAAGCTGTTGTCCCCATGCCCGCAGGTCATCAGCATATTGCTTAATGGCTGTTGACGTGAGACTGACGTTCCCCAAAAAGACACGACCGGGTTCACCATGAGCCAGAATCATCAGCTGTGTCACATCGGAATGTTGCTGGAGATACTGAGTCACCTGCATGATGCCATTTTGGTCAGCATCCAACATGATGGTATCTATATCTTCTTGCATTCCTAGGGCAAGTAATGTTGCATCATCGACGGCTGCATCAATGACGACGAGCGTTTCGTAGGGCGATCGCCGCTGTGACATAGGCATCGTCAATGGCATCTGAGCGGAACATGATTGTGTGGTGACGTTGGTCATGGTGAGCTCCCGAACTATGGCAACAAGGTGTTCAAAATAATGAGAATCAGCTGGATTTTTTCGAATGATTGATGTGATGTGGATGGTGTGAAACGCCACAACAAACTAGGTGTGAATCCACATTTCAATCGCACCGTCATTCCTTAGAAAAATAAGATGATAAGAAGCAAGCAATCATGATGAGGAAATCATTCAAGGTTTCATATTGATCAACGTTATGGCTGGGAGAAATAGGCCTAGAACATCTCTGGGAAAGGCACTTTAGTCCCCGCAAAATTCCATTGCCATTACCCATTAGCCTGACAATGATGGACGCCAATTTTTTTTGATGTTGAGATGCTCGTTGGTTTCCCTCAAGTTTTTCTGAATGACATCCGTGGTTGAGCCTAGCCAAAAATTTTGCACCTAGTCTGCAAGGACTCCGTTAAATGGCTCCGTTATTGGAAAGAATGAAGGCTGAACGATATGCGTTTTTTCAACTTAGTAATCCAGTAAAAGTGACCCAATGACCCTCTCCAGCCATTCGTAAAAGTGAGCACATAAAAAAGCAATTGAGTCAGCAGACTCAACAAAAACTGCGAGTAATTGCTATTGCGTATAGTGCCCAGATCTACTTTTTGGTTATCAAAGAATAGGAATTTGATTGATTTTTGAAATACACATGACTTGGCGAAGTTTACAGAGGAGCCAAGGTTTGGGACTCGCCACGCACGCCTCAAACACTCATTTCTTTGTGGCAATTTTGAGAAATGGGCCAAGTCATGAAATACAGCCGACGGCAGTGGATACCTTTTGCCCATC
>JBCCWF010000046.1:0-21279 GCA_039194035.1 Cyanobacteria bacterium P01_E01_bin.6
AGGCAAGGCATTGAAGATCTGAGTAATGGTTGGTATATTCACGCCAGAGAGTACTAGCCAGAAAAATTTGAGTCGAATAACAACACCAACGGAGAAGGAGCTGACAGCATGCTGTCAGCTCCTTCTCCGTTGTCTAGCATCAGCATCCAGCATTCCCAATTGCTGAAATCTCTTGAGTTTGTCCTTGAGTCTCGATGATGATGGTGGCATTTGGAATACTGACGGATTCAATTTCGCCTGGAGTCCCGATCACGGCATTAACGGAAACGGCGATCGCACCATCGTCGGTCATAAACGTCTGAGATGTCTGCTGTCCATAAAACTCATCACCGCTGGCCTCTGTTTTGCTCAGTTGAGTCAAATCACCATTAAGACTCATAAAGGCATCATCATTTTCTAGGCCATGGAAAAAAAGAATGCCATCATCCCACGCATTGGTCTCAGGTTCCCACAGAGACATTCCACATCCCCCGCTACCAGCATCAAACAACTGGTCTATCGTAAATGTACTGACTTCGACAGGAAATGGAGCATTGACGATTGCTGCACTTTCGTTTGGATTAGTGTCCGTATCGTTTGTAGACTGTGCGATCGCCGGTTTTGACTCATCGGTTTCACCAAGCAAAGAGTTGGCAGCCTCGGAATCCGATGACTCATGAACTGAGGGGTTCTCACGCTGGACATCCGCATTACCAAACGAAGACAGACTTCCACAAGCGGTGATGGCGATCGCCATCATCACAAGACAGCAGGATTTCGTTGTCATTGACATGTTTAAGCATTTCATTATTGAGCGCATATTGGTCACGGCTCTGTATCTTGCATTTGGTCGCTGTAAAGGGAGAGTAGATAATTCTCAAGCTTTTCATCTGAGCAGCATTCAACTAAGCCATCAAATGCTTCCAAAAGCTTTGCTGCACTGTCGCCGAGCAGGGGGCTGAGTCCCCATACATCTTGCACCCACTCTTGTGGAAGGGAATCGTCAAAGATCATACGTTGAAGCATGCGACGGGCTTCGTCTTTTGAGATGGACATAAGTGATGTACTGGAGATTCAATGTTCCCAATTTTAGCGGTAAGACATGGACAAACCCACACAACTAACGATAAGTTGCCTGGCATCTGTCGCTTTCTAGCCAATCCTTAAAGACTGAACATTAAAAAATCCTGAGATATTTTAATGTTCAGTCCGAAATAGTAAAGACGACTCAAGAAGCGATACACCAGCAAACGATACCGATTAAGTACCTGGACGTCATTAAAATCAAAACTCCAAATCCTTTTCCGAAAAAGGATTTGGAAGGATTCGTTTCATTAGGGCTGTCTACTTCATTCACGATACATCGTTCTCAAAGACGAGTTCCATGCGATCGCCGCGAAAACGAGTGACCCCATACTCAATCACGACATTGTTCTGGTCAATGTTAATGGATTCTGCTAGAAGGATTGACTGATTAAGCTGTAAAGCGAGTACCCGTGCATCCTGTGTCTTGACTGTCCTGGCAGATACTTTGGTTTGCAGCCGAATATGATCACAGCTAAATGCTTGGTGTAAAAATTTTGAAATTGACCCCAATTGTTGAAGTAGAGACTGATTTTCCTCCGTTAAAAAATCAGGAAATCGGGTCAACGGAAAATAGCCACTGCTTAAACTAATCGGTGCGTGATCCGCAAAGGAAACCCGTTCAACAAGCGCAACCGAATCGCCGGGTTGAATCTTCAGTGCAGTCGCGACCGCATCCGATGCAGGAACCTCAACGGCGCGCATAAACTTGGATTCAGCAATCAGACCTTGGCTTTTGAGCATTTCGTTATATCGAACTCGTTGCCCAATGGCATATTGAATGAGTGTGCTGGCTACAAATGTACCGCGCCCTTGCTCCACTCTCACCAACCCTTCCGTACGGAGAAGGGCGATCGCCTGTCGTAACGTATGGCGGTTCACACTAAAAAGCTCTGCTAACCGCTGCTCAGTCGGCAATTTTTCGCCTTCCTTATAGGTTCCTTGGCGAATGTCCTGTCGGAGTTTTTCGGCAATGTCCGCATAAATAGACATAAGTCTGATGTCACGCTACTTCTAAATAATATGCTTTAGAAAAGAAACAGTCTCAAAAAGACCATGCGGTAAAAGCGACCCATCTGCGAAAACATGCTGATTCTGTGATGAATTGCGAACACAAAGTGACATTGAATTCGGCACTGCATTGTTTGTAGCAGTTCAGGCTACTTTTTTACGTCTAGCTTTGGGTTGATTATTTTAACTGCTCAGGATAGGATCCACAGGACTTATCTAGATGTCTAGATGAGTCTATAGTTTGAGCTTGACCAAGCGTTCATTAAAGACTGGCTATATTTTGAAGCAATGACGACTCAACCCGTGCACCCTAACGTTTTACGTCGGCAGGCTTGGATGGCCGTTTTGGCAAAATCTTCACTCAATGGTTTGAGCCAAGCATTGGAGAAGCTTCAGAGAGTACCATCGTATCGCTTTTTGCGATCGCCTGAAACTGGGTTGACAATGGTTCGGGGTCGGGCTGGAGGAACAGGTCAAGCGTTCAATCTCGGTGAAATTACCTTAACTCGTTGTGTTGTTCAGTTACAAGAGGAGGCCGACGAACAAGGCAACCCAATTACAGGATTTGGTTATGTGGGGGGGCGATCGCACCGACACGCTGAACTGGCTGCGCTTTTTGATGCTCTGTTACAGCATCCTGAATGGTTCAACATCGTGAGTTCTCAAGTTATCGAGCCTCTGCAAGAAACCATTCAGTGCCATCGGGAAAAGCAACAGCGTCAAACCGAAGCCACTCGCGTTAACTTCTTCACCATGGCACGAGCTGAGACTCTAGAACGAAGCTGAGGTTATTGAATGGCGATCGCCAACAACGCTAATTTTTCATTAGCCCTCATCTCCTAGCTTTTTCACCCTTTAACTTTTTCACCCCCCCACTCTTTTCTTGCCCATGACTCTCCGCGCTCTTAAGCTTGTAATTTTCGATATGGCTGGCACTACGGTGCGTGATGATGAGGAAGTTGAGCGATGTTTTATGGAAGCTGCTCACGCTACAGGGTTGAATGCGGAGCGCGAACGCATTATCAGTATGATGGGCTGGACGAAGCAGCTCGTTTTCAAAACTCTTTGGTCGGAACAAATCGGGATTGATCACCCGAAACTATCACAAAAAGTAGACGATAGCTACAGCAAATTCACAATTGTGCTGGAAGACTACTACAGAAATCAGCCTGTTATTCCCACAGTAGGTTGCCTGGATCTATTTTCATGGCTAAACGCTCAGGGCATCTTCATTGGCCTAAACACTGGGTTCTATCGAGAGGTAACAAACATCATATTGAATCGACTGGGATGGGATCACGGACTCAATAATCACTATGTAGGAACATCAGAATCAACCATTCAGGTGTCGGTGACTCCGTCTGAGATTTATGACAGTGAAGGGCGTCCTGCCCCTTACATGATCCAAAAAGCGATGTATCAGCTCGGCATTCGTGACCCTCAACAAGTGATGGTTGTCGGCGATACCCCCTCTGATTTAGAAGCTGGATTTAATGCCCATTGCGGTTTTGTTGCTGCTTTGACCAATGGCACCCATACGCGAACCCAGCTTGAACTATATCCACATCACGAACTCTTTGAATCGCTTGTGCATGTCAAAGGGCACCTCTCTAAAACGATGGTTGAATGTTGACATCAGTCTCCGTTGGTTTCTTTATTGATTGCTCATCCCACTGCTAATTCTGAAGTATTCTAACAACCCATGACACCGAGCCAACCCACCGTCTTGTCATCACCAATAACATCTCACTCGACAGAGGTGGCAATTGTTGGCGCTGGAATTGTAGGTCTAGCCCATGCCTTGGCAGCAGCAAAACAAGGACGACAGGTCACTGTCTTCGAGCGAAACCTCTATGCGGTCGGAGCATCAATTCGAAACTTTGGCATGATATGGCCAATTGGACAGCCTGTGGGTATATTGCGCGATCGCGCACTCAGAACCCGGGATATTTGGTTGGAAATTGCGCCGCAGGCAGAGATTGCGATTGATCCGTGTGGATCCCTTCACGTTGCCTATCAGCCTGATGAAATGGCCGTATTGGAAGAGTTTGTGACGATGAATCAACATGTCACAACGGATCTCGCGCTCCTATCTCCTGAACAAGTATCTAAAAAAAGTCCTGCCATTATCCGTGAAGGTCTCCTTGGAGCCTTATGGAGCGAGACTGAAACCATTGTTGATCCTCGTGAGGCGATTCGGAATCTCCCTAATTTTCTGCATCGGGAATATGGCGTTGAATTTCACTTCGGCACAGTAGTGACAGATATCTGTCAATCGGTTCTGATGGCCGGAGGCGATACTTGGAAAGCCCAACATACTTTTGTATGCAGTGGGGCTGATTTTGAAACGCTTTATCCAGACCTTTATCGAGAATCTTTCCAAGATGGAGGCCTGACAAAAGTCAAGCTTCAGATGATGCGAACTGCCCCTCAACCCAATCAATTCCGTATTGGCGCATCTCTTGCAGCCGGACTAACGCTGACGCACTATGCTGCCTTTTCCGACTGTCCTTCATTGCCTGAACTTAAAGCCCGTATCGAACAAACAATGCCCTATTTCCCTCATTGGGGCATTCACGTCATGATGTCGCAAAATGCGTCTGGAGAACTCGTCATTGGCGATTCCCATGAATATGGCTGGAACCCAGACCCCTTTGATAGAGCAGACATCAATCAATATATCCTCGATTATCTCAAAACGTTTGTTTGCGTTCCCTCCTTTGAAATTGAGGAATATTGGCATGGCGTTTACGCGAAGCTGCCAGGTAAGAGTGAGCTGATTGTTCACCCAGAATCTGGCGTCACTGTGGTGAATGCTCTCAGTGGAGCAGGAATGACTTTGTCCTTTGGGTTAGCAGAAGAAGTTGTTAGTCAGGCGCTGGACACGCCTAAGTTAAGCACGCTTGTGTAAGTGCGATGTATTGATGTCCAAATCACGTCGACCCCCCATTCATCAACGTAGGAGTGAACCAGTATGGTGACAAAGTATCCAGGATTTCAAAACACGGTGCATGATGCGCAGAAAAGCTTCCGCTCATTATTAGATGCCATGGCTCAACCAGGACACATCTATCGAGTGGGGGCTGAGCTTGATCCTCCAGTAGGGCTGATGGCGTCGAGTGCGGCGGCGTGCCTCACATTGTTTGATTTGGATGTGAGTGTGTGGATGCAAGCCGGTTGGCATGAATCCGTACGGTCATGGCTGTTGTTCCATACCGGATGCCGATTTGTGACGGATCCATCGATCGCTCATTTTGCGCTAATCCATACGTGGGATACAGCACCAGTTTTGGCTGATTTCCATCTTGGTACAGCGGAAGATCCAGAGCGTTCTACTACACTCCTCATTCAAGTTGACCAATTGGAAGGCAAAACGTCCAAATTGTTGAATGGGCCAGGATTGCAGTCCACTCAGCTGGTTTCCCCAGGCATTTCTATGTCTTTCTGGGAAGAATGGGCGGGGAATCATCAAATTTATCCCCTTGGAGTCGATGTCTTTCTATTCCAACGAGATGCCCTCATGGGCTTGCCTCGCAGCATTTTGGCTCAAAGCGTTTGAGTAGCCCCCTTCCCTCAATCATCTTTATTCCATTAATAAGGACGGGAGTCGAGCCTGTGGTGATTACGATTCAACCCATAGATATTCAGATTCGAGAAGCCACTCGACGTGATTTGACCGGAATTCTAGCGTTATATAGTCAACCCGAACTGGATAATGGCTCCGTTTTGTCTATGGAATATGCCGAGCATATTTTTGAACAAATTCTGACCTATCCCAATTACCGACTGTACATTTCAATTTATGGGAGTTTGATTGTTGGAACGTTTGCGCTACTGATTATGGACAACCTCATCCATGGAGGTAGCCCATCCGGTATTGTTGAGGCTGTAGCCGTTGACCCAGAATTCCAAAATCAGGGCGTAGGGAGAGCTATGATGCAATTTGCGATGGATCGTTGTCGTGAATTTGGGTGCTATAAACTTGCCCTGTCGGCCAATGTGACGCGCGATCGCGCCCACGGATTTTATGAATCTCTTGGATTTCAGCAGCATGGCTATAGTTTCGTTGCTGATTTGACATCTCCGTGAATGCTGCAGAATCAAATTTTTTAGTCATAACTAGACTAGGTAGCGTCTGGGATTCAGAACTTAGGAATGAATATTAAAAACCCCCGAGATCTGTTGTTGGGGGTGGCGCAGCTACCCCCAACAACAAAATATTTTCCAGTTCTAAGTGGCCACATGACTTGGCAAACGTCTCACAATTGCAACAAAGGAATCAGGATTTGGAAGAATACGTTTAATTATGGCTATCTACTGACACATCACTAGCATTCCGATAGCTGCATTAATCATAAGGAACAAGTCTCATGGCGTATGTTGCGGTCAAGGGAGGAGAGCAAGCAATCCAGAATGCAGAAGGGTTGCTGAAAGCTCAGAGACGAGGTGAGCCTGGTGTTCCAGAGCTGAGTCTGGCCCAAATCAAACAGCAAATGAAATTAGCGGTTGATCGGGTCATGTGCGAAGGCAGTCTCTATGATCCTGACCTCGCAGCTCTTGCGATCAAGCAATCTTGGGGGGATTTAGTCGAGGCCATTTTTTTGCTCAGAGCCTATCGAACCACGCTCCCGCGCTTTTATTACAGTGAACCTCTCGATACCCAAGAGATGCATGTTTTGCGGCGAATTTCATCCATTTTCAAAGATGTCCCTGGAGGGCAGAAGCTGGGGCCAACGTTTGACTATATTCATCGATTGCTCGATTTCAAATTATTGGCAGAAGACAACACATTCACAGCATCAGAGACTGATTCATCTGAAGAGACTATCCCCCGCGTGATTGATACGTTGGGACAGGAAGGATTGATTCAGAATGAGAGAGGAGAAGTGGAGGATGTGAAGCCTGTTGCATCTCAGAAACGCGAAGCATCAGGGACGCGGAGGAGTGGAGTGGAGAGCGACAGCAATAAGGACGAATCGCCATTTGACGTGACTCGTGAACCGATGACGTTTCCTACGGAACGAGATGCGCGACTCCAGAATCTGGCTCGTGCTGATGAGGGCTTTTTATTGGGCCTAGCGTATTCGACCCAGCGGGGCTACGGCAATACGCACCCGTTTGCTGGAGAAATTCGGATGGGAGACGTGGAAGTCGTCATCTGTCCAGAAGAATTAGGATTTGAGGTGGCGATCGCCAACATTACGGTAACAGAAGTGCAAATGGTGAATCAGTTTAAAGGGAATAAGAAAACTCCGCCTCAGTTCACTCGGGGCTATGGTCTTACCTTTGGCTACAACGAGCGCAAAGCCATGTCAATGGCACTCGTCGATCGATCGCTGAGAGCAAAAGAGTTGGGGGAAGACGTTCAACGTGCAGCCCAAGATGAAGAGTTCGTCATGTATCACTCAGATAATGTGCAGGCACAGGGCTTTGTTCAGCACTTGAAATTACCCCATTACATCGATTTTCAGGCAGAATTAAACCTGGTACGAAACATGCGCCAAGATGCTCACGAATCAGGGGATGAACAACGCCATGATAGTTAGACCCGTTGGAACAGCGATCGCCTCTTCAGTTCTATCACTAGGATTGCTCGGCTCGATTGCATTGGCAGAGCCACTTCGAGATATCGACAGTCTTGACGTTGTGGCCGAATTTTCTGCGGAGAATCCTCCGGGAAACATTGCGGTTATGCCGGATGGGCGGCTTATCATGAGCCAGCATCAATTCTATGGGACTGACTTTAAGGTGATGGAAGTGTTGTCGGATGGAACCGTGCAGCCTTTTCCCAATGCAGCATGGTCATCGCCACCAGATGAAAACGGTATTGGCCTCAACAATGTGTTGGGTATTCGGGCTGACATGAATGGTGTGGTTTGGATGCTAGATAATTCGGGTAATACGAATTTTGGTCGCTTGATTGGCTGGGATACACGGACTGATTCCCTCCATCAAGTCGTCTACTTAGCGTCTCCCGTCATCCCAGACAATCCATTTTTGAATGACTTTGCGATTGACCTGTATCACGATGCGGCCTATATTGCCGATACGGCTGAAGGCAGCAACTCTGCCCTGATCGTGGTGGATTTGACGACTGGATATGCACGACGTGTCTTGGACGGACACCCATCAATGCAGCCTGAAGATATTCCCATCGTAATTGATGGTGAGGCGGTGATGCTTGGCGGGGTCGAAGCTCGCATTGGAGTCAATCCAATCACCCTCGCGCCAGACAATGACTGGGTGTATTACGGGGCGATGAATGGGCGATCGCTCTATCGAATCCGCACCACCGATCTCCTGGATTTGTCTCTTTCACCTGACGAACTGGCGTCACGAGTTGAGCGGTTTGGCGACAAGCCCATTAGCGATGGCATCACTATCGATGCGGGTGGAAATGTTTACGTGACGGACATCACGAACAACGCCATCGGCATTACCCGTCCTTCTGGGGAGTACGAGGTGCTGTATCAAGATGAGATGCTGAGTTGGACTGATGGCTTTGGCTTTGGGCCAGATAATCAAATCTATGTCACCGTGAACCAGCTGCATCGCTCACCCGCCCTTAGTGATGGTGAGAATTTATCGACACCCCCCTATTTTTTGGTGCGGTTCCCCGCCCTCGAAGCTGGTGTTGTAGGCCGTTAGGAGCATAACCCATGATTCACTCAACGATTAACATTCGCCAGGAACAACCAGAAGACTATGAGGCGATCGCCCATATTTACACAGAAGCGTTTGGTGGCGCAGATGAAGCAACCTTAGTTCAACGAATTCGAACGAGCGATCGCTATATTCCTGAACTTGCCCTCGTTGCAGAATGGGATGATCTCGTTGTTGGGCACCTGATGCTCAGCTATGCCGATTTAGTGGGAAAGGACACCTTCAAAATTCTTATCTTGGCACCGATGGGCGTGTTGCCTGAGATGCAAAATCGTGCCATTGGTAGTTCTCTCATGCGTCGGGCTGTGGCGATCGCCGATGATCGAGGCGAACCCCTGATTAACCTGCTGGGACACCCGACGTTTTATCCCCGGTTTGGGTTTAAGAAGGCATCAATGTATGGCATTGAGCCACCCTTTTCGTTTCCCGATGATGCCTTTATGGTGCTGCTATTGGGAACTTATCAGTCGCACCTCCGAGGTAAGTTACGTTATCCTTCCGCATTTGATGCACTCCTCTCAGAAGCAGAGGTATGATTCTTTTTGTTGTCTGCGCTGAGAATTCCTGTCGTAGCCCAAGGGCAGAATTCATGTGGCGGTCCCTGATTCATGACTCTTCGTTGATCAGTGATTCGGTGCAGATTCAGTCGGCAGGAACCCATGCGACTCCGGGACACCCCATCCCCGTTTCGTAACCTAGCTCTTGTTTCGTAACCCATCTATTGCGACTAGCCCCGATGATGCATCCGCACCCCTCTGAACCTTGCGAAGACCCATCCTCAGCATCCGGCAATGGCTTCAATTTTGCTTATCTTGATGAACAAACGAAACGTTCAATCCGTCGGGCACTGCTGAAAGCCGTTGCCATTCCCGGCCATCAAATTCCCTTCTCCTCACGGGAAATGCCCATGTCCTATGGATGGGGCACAGGCGGCATTCAGGTCACTGCATCTGTGATTGGCAAGAACGATATTCTCAAAGTCATTGATCAAGGGGCAGATGACACCACGAATGCCGTTAATATCCGCCGATTTTTCAAAAAGGTCTGTGGCATTGACACGACGGAACGAACCAACGAAGCGACCCTTATCCAAACCCGTCACCGCATTCCAGAAACTCCGCTCCAAGACGGGCAAATCATCGTGTATCAAGTCCCCATTCCTGAACCGTTGCGGTGGATAGAACCTTCTGAAGTAGAAACTCGCAAGATGCATGCCCTTGAAGACTATGGCCCCATGTATGTGCGGCTCTATGAAGACATCACCAAACATGGGTATATTGCCACAGCCTATGACTATCCGGTGATGGTGAATGATCGTTATATGATGCGTCCTAGCCCCATTCCTCGCTTCGACAATCCCAAAATGGACAACAACCCTGCCCTTCAACTGTTTGGAGCAGGGCGAGAGAAACGACTTTATGCCGTGCCACCCTATACCTCAGTCAAAAGCCTAGACTTTGACGATCATCCGTTTACAGTCGAATCATGGGATAAAACCTGTGAGTTTTGTGGCTCAGCCGAGAGCTATTTGGACGAAGTGGTGGTGAGTGATCAGGGCGATCGCATCTGGATTTGTTCGGATACGGATTACTGCAATCAGCGCCAGCAAGCGGCAGGTCAACCGTCAGATTAATCGATACAGTTAGTCGAGCATTATTTCGAGTAAATACAGGCTCCATCCATCTGTCGAAACAGGGATTTAAGTGCCGTATAGTTTATATCCAGCACCACAATCATGACATCATAGGACGTATCAATTGCTTTAACTAGTCGTTTCGATAGGGCAATATTCTCCTCTTGACCCCCACGATCCATGGATGAAATTGAGCTTTCGATTCCCAGAACATAGAACGGTCTTTCTGGCATGTACGTCACGACTTTTTGCACCAGATATGCTGTTTTGATCGGGCGATAGGTGGCTAACTGTTGGTTCAAGGCATCAATATCTTTGTTTGATAGGCCATGGAGTTTGAACTGGTGATGATGCGTAACATTCGAGCGCTCTTGTCTAGCTTTTTCTTGGATTTCAAACCGCTGTTGTGCCTGCTTCCGATAGCGTTGACCAGCTGCTTCACCTTCTGTTTGGGTTAGAAAATCGCCAATCAGCATGAGGGCCTGAGGGACGATCCGAAAGTTTTTCTCCATTGCCATCTCAAGATATTGAATGCCTTGTTTGTCGCCTTTATGGAGCAACAGCTGTCCCAAGGTGAGATTGGCACGGTCATGATTCGCATCCTGATCCAAAAGGTGCTGAACAAGGGCGATCGCCTCATCTGTTTCCCCTAAATTGGCTTTGAGGATCGCCTTCTCGCAAATATCATCTCCTGTCTGTTCTTGAGCTATATCATTGTTCTGATTGTCGATGCTCTGATTATCGATGCTCTGATTATCAATGGTTTCAATGCGATCGCGCATCGTCTGAGCCACTCGATGTCGATGCTGCCACTCGCTGCTGATAGTCAGTTGCCAGTCCTGATTCAGTTTTCGCACAATATGGGGGTGTGCCTTTCCTAGAAATTGTCGTGCTGCATTTGTTTTCGTCGGTTTCAGCAGTGCAGGAACCTGCTTCATCGGACACTTGAGCGCCACTAGCCGATCCTTCAAACAAGGATGCGTATCTACCGTATCCGTCTGACGAACAAACGCTTCTTTGAGCCACGTTTTCATATCATCTGGCTTCAACGGGTTACTCGCAAACGCTTCTAGTTCTGAAAAAGGTTCTGGCAGGTCTGCCTCTGAATCGGCTCGTTGATAGATTTGAGGCCAAAACACCGTGTTTAGGGCACGGCTTTGAACTTCTAGGTTGGCAAGGGCAGCGGCAAGATTGCGATTTCCGGCTAATCGGGCAGAGTAGCGATCGGCTTCATACTCATCAGTGCGAGCCAACACAAAGGAATAGGCTGCAAAATAGGGCGCATACCAGTTAAAGAAAGTCTCAAACAGACCCGCGCCAATTGTGGTGGCAACCATCATTAGTTCGTTGTCTGATCGGGTGCGAATTGTGTGTAGGCGATCGCACAAGACATACCACGTGTGCCGGATGCGATAGACCCAATGGCCAAACTGCCCGTGCTTACCAGACAAGTGGCCAAACTCATGAGCCAATACAGCGCGAAACTGAGCTGGAGACATGACCTGCATCAGCGGCAGCCCAACCAACAAATAATTCGTATAGAACCCCAATATTCCTAATCGAGGAACCTGCAAAACCGACGCATTAAAGTCCGACGTAATTAAGACATGATGAAAAGGTGGCGTCCCCAGTTCTTTGGCAATGCTGTTGATGACCTTGAAGAGTTCGGGGCACTGGTTCCGTTTAACCTGAATTCCTTCGGGAGGTGGGATGGTGACCCACAGCGCATCCAAAATAATCAGCGAGAGAATAATAGGAATGGCAATCACAAAGAGGATCAGCATCCCTTGGTAACGAGCCATGCGGAAGGTCGTTCTCCCGGTATCCGCCAACAATGAGGTGAGAGTCGGAAGAATGAAAGCAAGCACAGACCAAAGCACAACTAGAATGAATGCAATGTAGGCGTACCCGAGCAATGATAGGAGCCAGACCTGAAACTTATATTGACCGGGTTGCTTGTTTGAAAGAGGTTCTAGGCGATGGACGAGCCTATCAAACTGAGCTTGAGTCAGGGGCATGGAGAATTGTGCAGAATTAAGGATGCAAATTGACCAGAATCAAGAGTCTACTCTGATAATTCCCCAGTCCATCCCAAACAAAACGCAAACCGGATAAGATGCTTCGGAATGACATTAAAGTTGACGATTAAAGTTGACGCTAGTTTTTGCGATTCAGAGGATGTTTTGAACGTCATCCTTGTTACCTTGGCGATGAACGTCGCAGGCTACACGAACAAAGCCTATCGATACCTGCCCTGCCGATAGGCTTTGTTCGACTAAAGTCTCTAACCCTTCACAGGTATTTCTTCTAGATCATGAAACATGTTTACAAAAGTTCAAAAATCTAATCTTCTTATTTCACAAGGGTTCAGTGCAATTGCGGAATTGGAAATCATGTCAAAATTCATTCTTCAAAAGAAATGACTGCATATCTACGTATATGTTGCCCAATTAGTTAATTAAGCCCTAGCCCCTACGTCAATGGTCAAGAGAGAATTCCAGTTGAAGACCACCGACTGGAATTCTCTCCCCATCTTCTTGCATGAATGGAGATCGTACTGATGCTGACAACTCAGGATTCCCAACACACCGATTCTTTTTCTTTTTCTAAGCAACAAGCGCCCCCTCTTCAACCGTCAACAGATTTGCTGCTCACTGCTGTGTTATCCAGCTGGATTGATGGCGTTCTGATTTTGACTGAACAAGGACAGATTGTTCATCGCAATGAAGTTGGACGTCAAATATGCGATCGCCTCTACGGGAAAGCCGAAGCAAGTGGGTCAGACATTCCGCAAGAGTTATGGCAGATCTGCAATCTGCTGCTGCTCCGTTATGCAAGAGAACCCGGCAAGCAGCATGTGATTGAGTCAGAAATGGATTTGAAGGCACCTCAGAAGATTCGGGTGCGCGTGCGTCGGTTCGAATTTGGTGACTGTTCTCAGCCGTATCTGTTGATGCTGCTAGAAGATCAGTATCAGTCAAGTCAAAATTTGGCGATCGCCGAGGTGGATCGATATCAGCTGTCGCCACGAGAAGCTGAAGTATGGGTACTTCGCCGCATCGGTTATCCTCTCAAGCGGATTTCGAGGGAGCTTTGTATCAGCATTAATACCGTCAAAAAGCATCTAAAGGCGATTCGTGAAAAGCAGCAAGAGACTCTATCTCAGGAATCCTTGTATTCCCAATGGGCAATGAATTAGGAGCTTTTCCTAGCGTGAGTTCATGTCATCATGATGAGCTCACAGTCAGTCAACACGATACGCATGTCAAAGAAGGGTCAGCCTATGTCTAGGCTGACCCTTCTTTTTCGTTGACTCAACCAGCGAGACGATTGAATCAGACGCCACTATATCAGGATTTGTTAATTTCTCTCGTGAGATTGAGCGCTTTCCCTGAAATTTTGTAAAATTGGATACAGAAACATATGCAGCCTTCTCTGAAATCAGCCTTAGAAGATGCATATTTTAGCAGTTCACTTAGCAGCTCACATGGATTTGAGATGGAGGACGAGCATGGCTCTTCAAACAACCGATCGAGTCACTCGATCCGCCCCCACCCCCGAAAAGGCGATCGGAAACCCCGTTTGCCACATCAACTACACGCGCGATACCTGGGTAAAACTGATGCATCTGCCCGGCGACTATGCCTTTGACGAAGCCATGTTACTTTGCCAGGAATCTCGGGATACATGGGTTGCATGGGTGCCGAGCCATGGTGAGGTGGTGTTGGATAGAAGTCATTTCTATTGTTAATTGGAGTGTTAATTGAAGCATTACTTGGTGGGGAGCCAGGAGGCAGAAGCCAGAAGCCAGAAGCCAATAAGAAACTGAATTCTGACTCCTGAATTCTGAGTTCTGTCCTCAGTAAAACGTCCCGATTTGAGTTGATCCTCCTTAACAGGAGGATCACACCAGGTCAGAGAGTAGTCATTTCATTTAAGAAACATTTTCGGTATTAGAACAGGTAAAGATGGTGAGTATTGAATCAGCAATTGATTGGGATGAAATGTTTGAGTACCTACCCGGAACGATTGTAGAACTCAACAACAAACCAGGCGTTTTACATCGGCTTGATTCCTACGATGCCATGATGGTTCCTCCAATATGGTTAGAGGATGATCCCTGTCCACGCTACCCCAGTGAGCTGAAAATCATATCGCGTCGAGAAGTTCATGTATGTGCATTAGAGGGACAGCCAGCCCTGGTAAGTACCTGGTCGTAATTAAAACCAAAAAACCAAATCCTGTGCCGCCCGCTGCGCGGACGGCACAGGATTTGGAAGGTTACGTTTAATGATGGCTAGCGCCTTATGACTTTGACGAAGTAATGAGGGTTTTGAGTGCGCCCAAAACCCTCATTACTTATAGTTTCTTATCTGTAAGGATAAGCGGGTACGTTCCGTGCGAAGCCATCAAACGCATCTAGCATCCGCTCGCGCCAGCCATAGATTGAATCGTCTGATTCGAGTAAGATCACTGGGGACATGCAACGGGCAATCTGAAAGCGCCCCAGCAGAATGTAGTCGGCAAAGGCAGGGCGATCGCCTCCCAAGTAAGGCGTGTCTTTTAGGGTATTGCGTAGTGGGTTCAGGGCTTTGCGAAACGCTTGCAGTGCTTCATCGTGATCACGATCTGCAAATTCTTCTAGGGTCTTGCCTAGTGCTGCTTCACGGCTGGTTCGGAAATAGTCTTTATCCTTGTCATGGATGTTCTGAAAGATATCTAGAATGATGAGTGGAAACAGAAGCGACGGCAACACAGATTCATCCCAATGCTTGACAAATAGAGTGAGAGAACGGGTTGCGGCATCTCCCAAAAGCGAGGGTTTATCCGGGTAAGTTTCGTCGAGGTAGTTGGCAATTTGCCAAGAATCGACCACCGTGCGATCGCCATCAACCAGTACTGGAACACGTCCCTGATCAGAAAACGCGATAATGTCTTTTTCGGTGAATCGCATCGGTATATGTTCGGCCTCAAGTCCTTTGTGGACAAGGGCCATGCGGATTCGCCAACAGGAGGGACTAAAGCGGCGATCGACTTCATTTGCCGCTAATTCGTAGAGCTTGATGGACATAAGGTTCTCTTCACTGGGCTAACGGGCTTGTACGTGAATACGAGATTCTGAGGCGCTGAGCGCCCCGGAATCTCGTTAAATTTTTATCGGCTTACATTATAATTTTTTTTAGCCAAGAGAGTATTATTGCGGATAACCGTTCTCTCAGTTGAAAACAGTCGTTATTTTCTGCAAGAAAATGGCTGTTCTTGGCTTGATCTTGACTTGATTTAATTGCATCAACACCTCATTGATATTGTCAGGTAGCATGGACCGATGAATACATGGAATCCGGCTGAAACCCGTCAACAATTTAATCTCTAGATGACGGAAAAAGAGAAAGCAGACATTCGCGAGAAATTGTCTGAGCCTGCTGAGGATGGACATATTTATGCAGATGCTGTGTTTGAGGGAGGAGGTGTAAAAGGGACAGCATTTATCGGTGCGATGCGATGTTTTGATGATGTCGGCATTAAGTGGCGAAAACTGGCGGGTACGTCGGTTGGTGCCATTACCGCCGCGATGCTTGCCACCGGGTTATCGATGGATGCCCTGGAAGAGATTGTTGCCCATCTGGACTATAGATTTGCCCTATGTCGAGGGCTATCGGGCTGCACGAAAGTTTTTGAGAAGCTGGAGCTGGATGGATCATTTGAAGCTCCGGGGGTTTTCTGACTAGTGCTGTGATAGCTCTAAAAATGCCTGAGCCAAACCATTAGGCTAGCGGTTGAAATCGCCACGATACTTCAAAATCTAAAATCCATCCTCTAAGATAATATGAGCTGAGATATCGAACCCATCAACTGTATGAGCCTATGCCCCCGCTCACGTCCCCTGTCCAACCTGCAAAAGTCTTCATTAGCTATCGCAGCAAGCCGCCCGATAGCGATCTCGCCGAAGAGTTTTACCAATCTCTGAGTACTGCCGGCCATGAGGTGTTCATGGCGGCTGAGAGTATTCGTTTGGGAGATAATTGGTCGCGCCGCATTGACGAGGAGCTAGAGCGGTGCGACTATTTTGTGCTGTTGCTGTCGCCTCAGTCGGCCACGAGCGAAATGGTGACGGAGGAGGTGCGGCGCGCGAAGGAATTACGCGATACTCGTGAGTCGGGGAAGCCAGGGATTTTGCCGATTCGGGTCAATTTTCCTATGAGTTCGCCGCTGAACTATGATTTGCGGGGCTATTTGAATCGCATTCAGCAGCGGCAGTGGATCTCGTCAGCGGATACGCCCCAGGTATTAGAAGAGATTCTGGCGATTTTGGGGGGTGGCAAACACCCTGAACCGCTGACGGCAGACGAGCAGGGAACCATCCCCGATCCCCTAACGGATCGTCCTGATGAACCGCCTGTGCCGGTGGCACCGCCAGAGCTGCCGGGAGGGTAGGTGGATTTGGCGTCGCAATATTATGTGGAGCGTCCACCAACGGAAGTGGACTGCTACGAGACGATCTTGAAGCCGGGGGCGCTGATTCGCATTAAGGCTCCTTGACAAATGGGCAAAACGTCGCTGATGTCGCGAATTTTGCGGCATGGAGACGAGAACCAGTATTTGACGGTGCCCCTGAGTTTTCAGTTGGCGGATGCGGCAATTTTTTCAGATTTGGACAAGTTTTTGCGGTGGTTTTGCGCCAGCGTGGGACGACGGTTGCGCCTTCCTAACAAGCTCAATGACTACTGGGACGACATCTTTGGCAGCAAAGACAACTGCACGGCCTATTTTGAGGACTATCTCTTGCCCCAGATCTCGACGCCGCTGGTGTTGGGGCTGGATGAGGTGGATATGGTGTTTGCGCATCCCAACATTGCGGCGGATTTTATGGGGCTGTTGCGGGCATGGCATGAGTCGGCCAAGGTGACGGATGCGTGGAAGAAGCTGCGGCTGGTGGTGGTGCATTCCACAGAGGTCTATATTCCCATGAACATCAACCAGCCGCCGTTTAATGTGGGGTTGCCGATTGAGCTACGGGAGTTTGCTCCGGTGCAGGTGTTGGATTTGGCACAGCGCCACGGATTGAATTGGGGTGAAGATGAGGTGGCGCGGCTGATGGCGATGGTGGGGGGACATCCTTATCTGGTGCGGGTGGCGCTGTATCAGGTGACGCGCCATGAAACGACGCTGGATGAGTTGTTGCTGGATGCGCCGACAGAATCTGGCCCCTATGGGGATCACCTGCGGCGACATTTGTGGAATCTGGAGCAGCGAGCTGAGATGGCAGAGGCGACGAAGCGATTGGTTTCGACGGATGGCCCCGTGAGGCTCGAACCTGTGCAAGCGTTTCAGCTTCACAGTATGGGGATTGTGCATTTGCAGGGGAATGAGGTGGTACCCCGGTGTGATTTGTATCGACAGTATTTTGGCGATCGGTTGAATGTCGTGAAAGGGAGATGATCATTGATGGATGGCGACGTAGGGGCAAAGCATTCAGACAACAGGGATTGGGTTCACTGAAAAATTCTGACTGAATGCTTTGCCCCTACGGGATGTGTAAAATGAATCCAAATTCAAAATTCGAAATCCAAAATTGGTCACGTTGCTATGGTTTCTAATCCAATTCGATGGACAATCCATGATCTGGATGCCATGCCTGATGACGGTGGCTGGAAGCGTTATAGAAGTTGTCGATGGAGAATTATGCGTAACCCGTGCCCCCCATATTCGTCATCAAGGTGTTGGTGGCAAGCTGTATTTACAACTGGAAAATTGGTCTGAGCAAGCAGGTCTGGGCAGCACCGTGATGACACCCGGCGTCATTTTCACCGAAATGGATGCGAAGTGTTGTCTCCAGGAGCGATGAACGAGAAGCGGGATAAAGAGGTAAAGCTTAAGCTCTACTCTCTGCATGGGGTTCGGGAGTATTGGGTGGTGAATTGGCAGCAAAAAAGCCTAGAACTCTATCGCCGCACGGATGCCCAGCTTCAACGGGTCGGAACGCTGTTTGAGGAAGATACGCTCACATTGCCACTATTGCCAGATTTCAGTACGCCAGTGGATCAGATTTTTATGTAATGCATGTTGACGTTGTGCCTTGACGAGGGGAAATAGAGAACCATGAGCGACACCTATCAGGTAGGGGGCAGTTTGCCGGTTGATGCGCCGAGCTATGTGCGGCGGCAGGCGGATGAGGATCTGTATGAGGGGCTGATGGCGGGGGAGTTTTGCTATGTGTTGAACTCGCGGCAGATGGGCAAGTCGAGCCTGCGGGTGCAGACGATGCAGCGACTGCGGGAGGCCGAGGTGGCCTGCGCCATGATCGACATCACCACCATCGGTAGTCAGAATGTGGATATCGACCGCTGGTATGCAGGCATTATTCGCAGCCTCACCACCAGCTTTAACCTGACGGGCACAATCAATCTGCGGGGCTGGCTCAGGGAACGGGATTTCCTCACTCCGGTGCAGCGGTTGGCGGAGTTTGTGGATACGGTGGTGTTGGCACAGCTATCGCAGCCCATCGTCATCTTCATTGACGAAATCGACAGTGTCCTCAGCCTCGATTTCCCCACGGACGATTTCTTTGCGTTTATTCGTTCTTGCTATAACAGGCGGGTGGATGCACCCGCGTATGAACGGCTGACCTTTGCGTTGCTGGGCGTGGCCACACCCTCGGATCTGATGCGCGACAAGACCCGCACGCCGTTTAATGTTGGGCGTGCCATTTCTTTGCAGGGGTTTAGTGTGGCAGAGGCCAAGCCATTAGCGTCAGGGTTGCAAGGGGTGACAGGCGAAGAGGAAACCTTGCGGGCGATCGTTCGGCAAACGGGGGGGCAACCGTTTTTGACTCAAAAGGTGTGTCAGTTGGTGGCAGAGGGATGGCAGGATGCCAATCACGACGTAGGGGTGCACGGCCGTGCGCCCTTACCGGACGCCGAAACTATACCTGAATGGGTCAACCAGGTTATTCAGAATCAGGTCATCACCCATTGGGAATCGCAAGACGAACCCGAACACCTGCGCACCATTCGAGATCGTATTTTGCGGGATGAACGCGAGGCGGGGCGTCTGTTGGGGCTATATCAGCAAATCTTGCGGCAAGGGGAGATTGATGCGGACGACAGCGATGACCAGATGGAGCTGCGGCTGTCGGGGCTGGTGGTGAAGCGGGAAGGCATGCTGCGGGTGTATAACTCCATCTATGCAGCGGTGTTCACCCGGGGATGGGTAGAACGATCGCTGAATGAATTGCGCCCCTATGCGGAAGCGATTACGGCGTGGCTTTCTTCAGAGTGTAACGATGAGTCGCGGCTGTTGCGGGGGAATGCGCTGGTGGAAGCGCAGCAGTGGGCAGCGGATAAAAATCTGGACAATGTGGATTATCGATTTCTTTCCGCTAGCCAAAACTTGGTGACACAGGAAGTGGAAGACGCTCGACGCATTTTAGAAGAAGCCAACCAGACCCTTGAATCGGCCAACCAGGAAGCGACCCATCGAATCAAACAAGCGAACCAGCGGATGCGCATTGGCTCAGGTGTACTGATTGCGGCCTTAGCCATTGCAGGGATTGCGGGTGTTGCCTCTGTGCAAGCACAGGACGATTTGCGCCAAGCAACACAAGACATGGAAAAGATCTCAATAGAAAGTGAGGCGGCTCGTCAAGAAAAACAAGCCGCAGAAGCCGCTAGTCAAGCAGCTCAAGCAGACGCCACGCAAGCTCGGCAAGATAAAGCCCAAGCAATTGACCTAACTCGCAAAGCCGAAGATGCACAGCAAGAGGCTGAAGAGGCCGCTACCCAGGCTCAACAGCAGCAAGAAGCGGCCCAGAGTGCCGCTATAGCCGCCGCGGACGAGCAAGCCAGAGCCTTAGCCGCTGCAGCTGATGCAGAACAACGGGAACAAGTAGCCCACGAGCGGGAAGCCCAAGCTCAGGAAGTCACAGATTTAGAGCGACAAGGCTTAGCCCTATTGCGCTATCAACCTGAGCAGTTTCGAGAGCTAGACACATTGCTTGCTGCCGTCAACATTGGCAGAGGTCTACAACCTCTCTCATATACACCTGGATCGACATCTGGATCGACTCCTGTTCTAGCCCTCCGCAATGCCGTGAATACTGTCAACGAACGAGGGCAGTTCCCGGGGGCGTTCCGCGCCTTCAGTGAGGATGGCCAACGGGTGCTCACCTATGACTACAGCGCCGATACGAACCGCCTGTATGACCTCAGCGGCACGGAGGTGGGGCAGTTCCCGGGGGCGTTCCGCGCCTTCAGTGGAGATGGCCAACGGGTGCTCACCTATGACTCCAGCGCCGCTACGACCCGCCTGTATGACCTCAGCGGCACGGAGGTGGGGCAGTTCCCGGGGGCGTTCCTCGCCTTCAGTGAGGATGGCCAACGGGTGCTCACCGTTGACTCCAGCGCCGCTACGAACCGCCTGTATGACCTCAGCGGCACGGAGGTGGGGCAGTTCCCGGGGGAGTTCCTCGCCTTCAGTGAGGATGGCCAACGGGTGCTCACCGTTGACTCCAGCGCCGATACGAACCGCCTGTATGACCTCAGCAGCAATACAATGTCTCAATTCAATATTGCAGATGGACGTCTGTTTTTTAGTGAAGATGGCCAACGGGTGTTCATCTATGACTACAGCGCCGATACGACCCGCCTGTATGACCTCAGCGGCACGGAGGTGGGGCAGTTCCCGGGGGAGTTCCGCGCCTTCAGTGAGGATGGCCAACGGGTGCTCACCTATGACTCCAGCGCCGATACGAACCGCCTGTATGACCTCAGCGGCACGGAGGTGGGGCAGTTCCCGGGGGCGTTCCGCGCCTTCAGTAGACCTCTTGCAATATTCATTCCATCATGTGCTTTGGACATATTCTCGTGCCTTAGCCAGCCAGCGACAGCTCATAGTTGTAGATTGCGGCAATC
>JBCCWF010000047.1:0-21221 GCA_039194035.1 Cyanobacteria bacterium P01_E01_bin.6
ATTGAGCAATCGTTAATGTAGTATTAGTCCTTCAATGTTAGTCCAAGCATCCAGAATTTCAATAACGGGTGCAAGCAATAACACTGATGGAAGTAGTCAATCTTTTACGCATCTACACATTCCTTATACCTTCTGTTTGGATGGCTACTTTGAGGCTTGACAGGTGAGCAATTATTTGGGCTATCACTTTAATTACTCGATCGATGTGTTGAGAAATAGAAAATAAATTCATCTTTTTCTCGACATCGTGATTAAGACATATCATTTTTAAAGCATCATGGAGAACATCTTTAATAAAAATGTCATCGACGACCATTTGGGCACGTTGGTACCTTCTCCCGATCGGTCTGCAGGCGAACAAACTGACATTAGCATCCCTGATGAACTGCGTGCAGAGGCAGAACGTTCCGTAGAAAAAGGCGTCGAGTTCTATCAGCTTCACGAATATCTATGCGGTATTCAACACTTTAAATATGCTCTTGAAATGTACCAAAACATTGGAGACTGTAGTGGTACAGCAAGAGCCTTAGAAGGGCTCGCGTTGTGTGAATACGCATCCCGAAACTATAGAGAAGCTATCAAAATTGCTCAGCAAGGGCTATCTATTGCTCAACAAGCAGGCGATCGCAGAATCGAGCGCCAAGCACTAGGTACGTTGGGCAATGCTTATCGACATTTACAGGATTTTGAGACGGCAATCCGATACAAACATGAGAGCTTACGCGTAGCACAAGAGATTCATGATCATAAAGGTATTGCGGCGGCGTTGAATAACTTAGGCATGGTGTACAAAGCCATTGGCGATCACCAATCCGCGATTACTTACTATAAGCAGAGTTTAGACATTGCTAGAGAACTGAAAGATAGTCCGATTGAGCGACAAGTGTTGAGAAACATTGGCAATGCATACCACGCATTAGGCAATTATAAGAAGACAATCGAGTTCTATGAACACTTATTAGAGAGTACGCGTGAATTTGGCGATCAACGTTCAGAGATGCACATTCTCAAGAATCTAGGAAGCGCCTGTTACGCGATACGCGATTACGGCAAAGCCATCCAGTTTCACCAACGACGCCTGTCGCTTTCTCGAATTCTGCATGACCCCAAAAATGAAGTGCATGCATTAGAGAGCTTGGGTGTTATTTATGATGTGATGGGCGATCGAGAAAATGCAATCCACTGCCTAGAACAACGCCTAGATGTTGCTCGAAAGGTCAACGATCGAAACCTTGAAGAAAAAACAATGTCTAGATTAAAAACTCTTTTCTATTCAATTGGCGATTATGCGAGCGCCAATCAATACTAATCAAAGGAGATGACATACACTCTAAAAAGAGCGCTATTCAAGACAGTTATCCCTATCAACCTGTGATTGTCCAGGTTTGGTAGACATCACAGACAATATGTTGTGAGCCTATCTAATTAGAAACGCTCTACTCGTGCATCTAAATTTGCACCTCTGAGTCGAAGAGCATCATCTTGGGCCGCGCTATAACTACCATATCCACCTGGTGTGGTGAAAGAACCCCTCCCTGAACGAGTTAGGAAAGCACGCCTGCCTAGCTCGCTTTCGATTGTCGTAATATTCCGTGTGTTACTCCCAGGAACAACAACGACGTATCTCCCTTGCGCGAGGATCGTATCTAGAGGAGTTACCACAACGCCTGAACTCACTACGGGCGGTGACACTACGGACGGTGGAAAGGTTGGAGGAACTGATGGCAAAGGAGTAGTAGGGACTGGAGTGATGACAGGCTGGGTTGGGGTCGGGGATGAACCGATCCCCAAGGCACTCCACGTAGATGAACCAACCACACCGTCTACGGTTAAGCCCCGATCTCTTTGGAACCGTTCAACGGCAGCCAGTGTTGTAAGTCCAAAATTACCGTCTGGTATTCCTGCATTAACCCCTACTGTATTGAGCAACTGCTGTAGCTGTAGTACGTCAGACCCACGATCGCCCAACCTGACAGTTCTACTGCCTGCGGGCGTGTTGAGAAAATCAGCTTGTCCAGGAGTGCCTGATACTGGTGAGCCTGGAGTTACACCGCTACCGAATAGTGCAATTTCTGTTGATCGCCCATAGATACCATCGACAGTAAGTCCTCGATTTTCTTGAAATCGCCGTAAAGCATCTTCTGTGCCACTTCCAAAGACTCCGTCAACTCCGATTGAAAATCCTTGGCTACGCAGAGCCTCCTGCAACGCCGTAACGGCAGGACCTTGACTACCAAATCGCAGAGACGTAATTGAATCTGTCAAAATTTGAGCCGATACTGTATGGTGGCCAATAAGTACGACGCCACCTGTAATAACTGGAAATACACATACTAACGTTACAAAGCGCCACACCAGTCTTGACGTTCTTCCTGTGATATTTGAACTGTGCTGTTTTGGCAGCCTCAGCTCCAAGGACTGCTTGCCACGAGAAAATATGCTGCGTAGAGCTGAAGTTTTCATGATAAGTGTCAACATGTAAGATATGGCGGCAACGATACTGTATCCTATTTCACTTCATTCGCGCTAAATTCTTTTACGTTTCGTTGACGGTTCGCTTCAAAAATGAGAAGAGACACGGCGATCGCCACGTTTAGAGACTCAACGTCTGGTGAAATTGGAATACAGACTTGCTTGTCTGACAAAGCAACAATACTCTCAGATAGACCCGCCCCTTCATTTCCTGCAACAATTATAGTCGGGATTGTTAAGTCTACATTCCAATAAGCGAGTGGTGAGTTGGCTGATGTTGCAACAATCTGAATTCCAGCATCTTGAGCACGCTTGAGATCCTCCTCAAGGGCAGAACTAGTCATCATAGGCAATCGAAACCACTGGCCAGCAGACGCACGCAACACTTTTGGATGATCGAGATCAACACTGTCAGCACTAACCCAAAGACCATCAGCCCCTCCAGCCATAGCTGAACGGATAATCGTACCAACATTTCCCGGATCTTGAATTGTCTCCAGAGCAATGCCCAATTGAAGTGTTGAGCATGGGTCAGGTCGTGCTGAAAATTCAATCGCTCGCCGATGAGCGATCGCCATCACACCATCAGGATTAACTGTCGTGGCGATCGCAGCCATTACATCATCGGTTACCCATTCACAGCGAAGGATATTCGTCTGCAGCACTGACCAAAGATGAAGGTTACGCTCATGCCATGATTCTGTACAGCACACTGCGTCCAAAGGCCAATCCGTGGCGATCGCTTCTTCAATCAGATGAGTTCCTTCGATGAGAAAACAACGCTGGCGATGGCGCTCCTTTGACTTATGTAGTTTCCGAAATTGCTTGATAAGCGGGTTCTGGATACTGCTTATCATATTAGTTGCAGCTCTCGAACATTAATGGTGGCCAAAAAACAAAGACACCAGCGATATTGAAATATACAAGAGATGCATCTCTGTAAAGATGCGGAACCCGGGACTTGAACCCGGACGTCCTTTTAATCAGACACTAGAACCTGAATCTAGCGCGTCTACCAATTCCGCCAGTTCCGCAAAAACCACGATTAAATCATGGACTATTTATAGTGGCGCAAGACGGAAAATCAGTCAACCAATTCAGCAACGTTAACCATTCAGCAGAGGGGGTTTTTACTCGAGATGCCTGGACATTAGACAGCTTTCGGGTAGAATCAGACACAAATGTCTTGTTGCATAACTTAAAAATACGTTAATTGTTAACTTTTGAATTTGGAGGACAAGCTTATTAATCCCTCATCTAGCTCGCCAACACTACAGGGCTCTTCCGAGCAAAGCTCTCAAGTTCTCCAAATTGAAGGGGGTTATCCGCTTCAAGGCAACGTCCGTATCAGCGGAGCAAAAAATTCCGCCCTAGCAATCATGGCCGCTACCCTACTGTGCTCTCAAGATTGCAGGGTTCGTAATATTCCATACTTGGTTGATATCCAACGCATGAGTGACGTGCTCAATTCCCTGGGCGTAACCATGAATCGGGATGGGGAGTGTCTTGATGTTAGTTCTTCTAAGCTCGATCGATGCAACCCTCCCTATGAGCTAGTGAGCAAGCTTAGAGCAAGTTTTTTTGTGATTGGCCCAATGTTGGCAAGGCTCGGAGTCGCTGAGGTTCCGTTACCTGGTGGTTGTGCGATCGGAGCACGCCCAGTGAACCTCCATGTTCAAGGCCTACAGGCGATGGGGGCAACAGTTCATATTGACCATGGGACTGTCCATGCCTATGTGCCAGGAGTAAGCAAGCGGTTGAAGGGTGCCAAGATTTGTCTAGACTACCCCAGTGTGGGAGCAACTGAGACACTTTTGATGGCTGCAACCCTTGCAGATGGTGAGACCATTATTGAAAATGCAGCAGAAGAGCCAGAAATTATCGACCTTGCTGATTTTTGTCGCTCAATGGGGGCTCGCATTCAAGGAGCTGGAACAAAAACGATTATGATATCAGGCGTTCCTAGCTTGCATACCACAGACTATGCCGTCATTCCTGATCGTGTTGAAGCAGGAACATTTTTAGCAGCTTCAGCCATTACGAATTCTCCTCTGACGCTGTCTCCTATTATTCCTGAACATTTAACAGCAGTTTTGGCAAAGCTAAAAGCAATTGGAACTGATGTTCATCTAGAGGGGCCTAATCAGGTTCGGGTCACGCCTAGCGGGATAAGGCTTGCATGTGATATTGAGACCTTGCCCTTTCCAGGTTTTCCAACAGACATGCAGGCTCAATTTATGGCATTGCTGACCCTTGCAGAAGGAAGCAGCATGATTACAGAAACAGTATTTGAAAACCGATTGCGCCATGTTGCAGAGCTAAACCGCATGGGAGCTGATATTCGCTTGAAGGGTAATGTTGCTATTGTTCAGGGCGTCTCTAAACTCTCAGGAGCTCCAGTCGTGGCCAGTGACTTGAGGGCATCGGCAGCTCTTGTCATTGCAGGGTTAGCAGCTGATGGAGTGACGACGGTTCAAGGACTTCATCACCTGGATCGGGGCTATGAGAATATTGAAGGAAAATTAAGATCGCTGGGCGCTCGAATTAAGCGACTTGATTTAGATTCTTCAGATGAGAATCAGGTCGAAGCAGCCGACAATAAATCTGTCATTGCAACACCAGCGTCCAACGCAATTAACTAGCTTTGGATTAGGAACGTGTCCGGTATCTACGCCATTGATTTTGGAACAAGCAACACTGTCATTAGCCGTTGGAATGCAGCGACTCAAGCTGCTGAGGTACTCTCTTTTCCAGGTCTTTCTCAGCAGTTAGGGACAAATTTATCAGTTGTTCCGAGTTTGGTATATGTGGAAGATATGACGAAGTCGTTGGTCGTGATGGGGCAGGCTGTGCGCGATCGCGGCCTCGACGTCAGCACAGACAATCGGTTTTTCCGTCATATAAAGCGAGGAATTGGCACAGATACGCAGGGATTTCTACCCTCTGTTGATGGTCAAATACTCTCCTTTGAGCAAATTGGACGTTGGTTTCTTGAAACTATTATTCGCGCTCTTCAAGCACAAGATCCTGATATTCACTCATTAACATTGACGGTTCCAGTCAATAGCTTTGAGATTTATCGAAACTGGTTGGGCGACATCATGCCGTCCTTCGACATTCAGCAAATAAGAATGTTGGATGAGCCGACTGCCGCTGCCTTAGGCTATCAAGTAGAAGGATGCAAGACAGTTCTTGTCATAGACTGTGGGGGAGGCACCCTAGACCTTTCATTGGTTCAGTTGTCGTCAACTCGCTCTGCTGCAGTAAAGCCGTTAGGTTTTTTCCTCAAGTCCGGAACCAAGAACTTTGCCCGAGCAGCGTCTCAAAAAATCAATACGGCTCGGGTTCTAGCAAAGTCAGGTCAGAATCTTGGAGGAGCCGATATTGATCACTGGATGGCTGACTACTTTGCCGATGCTCAAAATGTGCCAAGTACACCACTCACGCTGCGACTGCTTGAAAAAATAAAAGTTAGTTTGTCTACGCAGTCGATGGCAAGTGAGGCATTTTTTGACGATGAAACACTGGAAACCTACGAGCTATCGATGAGTCGGGAACAGTTCAACGGACTCCTAAAAGAGCGAGGCTTTTTTGAACGGTTAGACGACTCGATGCGTCATGTCTTGCGTCAGGCTCGACAGCAAGGGATTGAGCAGGATGATATTGACGCTGTTTTATTAGTTGGAGGCACGGCTCAAATTCCTGCCGTACGAGATTGGGTCGTAACGTATTTTCCAGCAATCAAAGTGCGTGCTGACAATCCTTTTGGTGCAGTTTCTCAAGGGGCTCTCCAGCTTGCTCAGGGGATCACGGTAAAGGATTTTCTATATCACAGCTACGGCATTCGCTATTGGAATCGCAGAGAGAAGCGCCATGATTGGCATCAGATTATTCCTGAAGGTCAACCCTATCCTATGGATGATCCTGTGGAATTAGTACTGGGAGCATCTGTGAACAGTCAACCTACTATTGAGTTGGTTTTAGGAGAGTTGGGTTCCGCCCAACGCATGACTGAAGTATATTTTGATGGCGATCGCCTCATTACTCGTACGCGCTCCGATCAAGGAACGGTTGTACAACCTCTTAACGATAAGGAGGGAAGTCGTAGCTTGGCACGGTTAGATCCCCCTGGATTTCCAGGAAGCGATCGCATTAAGCTGTTATTTCGAGTAGACCATGATCGCTTTTTGCGCGTTACAGTTGACGACTTACTGACGAATACACGGCTTCTAGAAGACTGCATGGTGGTTCAGTTGAGTTAGACCCATTGGGGACCATCAACTGATTGACAGCAGATATCTATCTCTATTTGGGCTCTATTGGGGAAACATCTAACGTATGTGATGCCATAGAGGATCGATAATGCATGCTTGTTCTGCTCAACAACATCAAGGGGATGGGAGGGATCTCAACTCAGATTAAATGTTGGAATTGCCACCACACCTTAAGTAGCATCACAGAACTCGATCGGATTGCAAGAATTATTGTTTTAATAAGGCTAGAGCATCTCAATTTATATATTTGAACTGACATGCAAAATGTAAGCGAGGGCTCTCCTATCTTATGCACTCATGATCATGAAGGATAGCAGTTGCGTTTGGTCAAAACACCAGATTTATCTCTCGACGTAAGTAAGTTCCAGCACATTCAAAAGCGATTTAAAACTTACAGTTGAAGGAACACATATGTAATGGAATCGAGAATATTGAATAACACAATCTTGTTTTTTAACGCATAATCCACTTCTACTGATTCAGAGCCTTCTATTTCCACTCATTCGGGATATTATTTCCCTACTCATCAACGTTAGACCCAGCGGATTACTTGATTAATGGTCGGCTATCCTCCTCGAACAGCCATTTTGCGATATCTCCAACCCGACGGGCTACCCAGCCTGGAGTTTTATCCATTGTCATTTGATAGAGATGTCAGGCTGGGTCGAGAGCCGGGCTGCCAAATTGTTCTGGATTCAAATAAGCATACGAGTGTATCTAGAATCCATGCACGCATCTTTCCCCTGCCAGATGTTCCCTATTGCTGGGCGATTGATGACTTGAAAAGCTCAAACGGGACATACGTTAATAATCAGCGCTTGCACGGACAACGGATATTACAAGTAGACGATCGCATCAGCCTAGGGCGGAATGGGCCTCGGTTTATTTTTGAATGCCTACCTCTTGTCCCTCCTCAGACAACGGTCAATAATACATCGATAGTTTCTGATGACTCAATGGTATTGTTGCCCGATGCCATTGAGCACAAACTATCGCCGTCCCATCTCCCGGGTATTACCAACAAAGGATGGTACCGACCACCCGTTCAAGACCTCACCGCATCTGTCACCCTGAGTCAGTTGTTCCCAATTGTGTCGACTGGCGGCGATCTCACACAGAAAGCTTACTTAGTTCCGGGCATTGTCACGATTTCTTTTGTCGTGTTGATGTTCATTACCGTTGGAAAATCAGAGTGGTTTAATTTTGTGGTGGCAGCCTATCTTGCAAGTGCAGCCTATTACTTTGTATATCGCCTATGTGGAAGACATAAGCATTGGTTGGTGCTTTCTGGTTCAGCATTGCTCACGGCAAGCCTGATGCTGAGTCCAGTCCTGACATTTCTTCTCTGGATCTTTCGAGGTATTCTACCTGGAGCAATTCCAGACCCAGAAGAATCCGTTAATCTTGCCGTGCTGATGGTCAATATGTTCTTCGGGGCTGGGCTGATGGAAGAACTATTGAAAGGAATTCCCATCTTAATTGGGGCATGGATTGCCGTGAATGTGCGATCGCCTCATCGAGAAATTTTTGGAGTTTGTGAGCCTCTTGATGGCATTTTACTTGGAAGTGCATCTGCTGTTGGGTTTACCTTAATGGAAACCCTATTTCAATATGTCCCATCTATTGTGAATGATGTAACCTTCCAAGCCTCTGGCATCGATCCAGGGTTGATGGGCCTTCAGCTATTAATTCCACGGATTCTTGGTTCTGTGTCAGGGCACATGGCCTATAGCGGTTATTTTGGCTACTTTATTGGCTTGAGTGTCCTTAAACCTAAATCTCGCTGGCAAATTCTATTAATTGGATATCTATCAGCATCCTTGCTTCATGCCCTCTGGAACACGACAGGATATATCAATCCTGTCGTGTTAGCACTAGTCGGGATTCTATCCTATGCCTTCTTAACTGCTTCAATTTTGAAAGCGCGGAGATTGTCACCCACGCGCTCTGAAAACTTTGCAACCCGTTTTTTTCGCTGATCCCCTTTCAACCTGAATCACTCTGATGGGAGAGGACACGGTCTAAGTAGATAGCCATCATTAAACGTATTCTTCCAAATCCTGTGCCGACCGCGCAGCGGTCGGCACAGGATTTGGTTTTTTGGTTTTAATGACGTCCAGGTACTTACAGCCTCCACAATCCAATCTGGCTGATCGATCCAAACAAAATGGCTGCTTTTCGTTGCTTCAATTTTGTAGAAGTTAGTAGAGTTCTCGGTGTATCTATCTATCTCACCTTGTTGATGTGCCCCAATGGAATCAATACTGTTGAGATGGCTTGAAGAACGAGCTGGATACTCACGTTTTTGCTCCACGGTATCGGAGCTGTCGCTTTAAGTCATAATATCTAGCCAATTGAGGAATAATACCTTGATGCCCTAAAACAATCACGGTGTCTCCTCCATGCAATACCATCGTGCCGGGTGGTTGGTTGATCACAGTACCGTCTGCTTGTCGCAAAGCGATAATGAGGAATCCACGATTTCCCTGAAACTCCAGCTCTTCAACCGTTGTGCCTGCTAACAGGGAATCTGGCGACACTGTCAACTCATCAATCCGCATGCTGATCTGCTCTAGCAACTCGTCAAGATGAGCTCGTTCATTGTTCTCATCTAAAAAATCAATCGTTGTTGGACGAGTGATGATATTCGTAATGCGTTGCGCACTGATGGCAGCAGGTAAAACGACATGATCGGCTCCAGCTAACTTCAATTTCTTTTCGGTTGATGGTAATTCTCCTCGAGCCAAAATGGTCAAATTTGGATTCAGCTCACGTGCGGTTAGGGTAATAAACACATTGAAGGCATCATCAGAGAGCACTGTGGCGATCGCCGCTGCACGTTGAATTCCTGCCCCTTGCAACACATCTTCATCTGACGCACTGCCTAAATAAGCCAGATAGCCAAGCTCCTCTGCTTTCATTGTGCGTTCTGACGATGTATCAATGACGATGAAGGGCTTCTTCGCATGACTCAGCTCACGGGAAAGAACTTCACCAATGCGTCCAAATCCACAGACGATAACGTGATCTTTTAGGCTTTCAATATCTTGATTTTTTCGCCTGGTGTCTAAAGCGCGATTAATTTCTCCTTCCATCATCAACTGCACGAACCCTCCTACGATGTATGCAACAGAAATGAACCCTGCAAAGATAACCAGAATCGTGAAAAACCTCTCTCCAGAGGTGTCCAGAGGTTTTACTTCACCATAGCCAACCCCAAAAATCGTGATCACGACCATGTAGAAAGCATCGGATAAATCCCAGCCCAGCATCGTGTATCCAATAACAGCAGCGATGACCGTTAGGACAAAAAAAACAGTGCCAGTCAGGATACGTTCAAAAGAACCCTGCATATTGGGTGAATAAACCTAAAACACTATGTCGAAATCCAGCATGGGCAAACATGCCTTGACCAAGGATAGTCTTAAGGCCAAAACTTGTTGGTATTGCATAAACATCTTTGGGCATCTTGAATAGAGAGTTGCCTCGATCACATCAGGAACGATCATGCAAATCACGTAAATACGCGGTTATCGTTGTTTCCCCTGTTGAATTAGCCTGAGAAGCAGGAGCATTGTGACCCCAGTGTAGATGCAAGCCTATCGATGCTTCTTGAAAAGAGCACGATACGAGATGACAACTTTTATGACTGAAACTGGGTCGTTCGAACCAAGCAGATAGATACGTTAGTTTCCGTTGCGCCCCCCAAATAGATACTGTCTATTTTTAATTGAGGCCATGCTTCAGAGAGAAAGCCAATTGACGATAGAGTTCAGTGGGCTTTTGGCATGTTTTGTTGGAAAGGATCACTTCATAAGATGCAATCTTACAGCTTTAGAACGCTGTGATAAAGAGAGTTTGCCCCCTTTAAAAGAACTATTTGGTGTCTGTGGAGCAAGTAACGCGTTCAACCATCGGTGAGAATTTATGTTAAACGCCCGTGCATTTCTTTCATCATCAGAATCCTCTGAAACAACAGCAATTCTGAATGATGGGTTGCAGCAAAAACTCAATCTTTACCAAGTCTTTCTTCGGTTGTATGAGCAAAACCGTGGATTATTGGACGAAATTTTAGAATTGGGCAGCCCATCAATGGGCAGTGGATTTGCCCAAACATCTTCCGTGCAATACATCCATGGGATTGTGTTGAAAGATCGCGTAGGGGTCATGACCAATGTGATGAAAGGAGCCACACAAACGATTTTTCAGGCTCATAACATTTGGACCATTGGGCGCGATCGCAGTAAGTCTGTCATTGCGGTTGTTGATGATCGGTTATCTCGTTGTCATGCTGCAGTTGTTTTTTCTCATAAAAAACAAGCGTTCTATTTAGTTGATTTCGACAGCACCAATGGATCCTTTATCAATGGAGAACAGATTCGCAAGAATCAGCGTCTCAAAGATGGCGATCGCGTTCGTCTAGGAAGCCTGAGCTTCACATTTTTCACCTGTGCATCAGTTCGACACGTAGATCAGATGTCGGAAGAATATGTCAATTATGTATCTCGTCTCCTCAACGAGAATCCTAATTCAGAGCCTCAGGAGATGACAGCCACGTCTGAACAAAACCGCTACTCATCTGTTGATTCAGGAACACCGAAGGAGCCGTTATCAGACGACGTACAGATGGAAGCCGCTCTTGATGATACGTCTATGTTCCTGCGCCCTTAAGGACAATAGATCATGGTAAGTAGATAGCCATCATTAACCGTATTCTTCCAGATCCTGTGCCGCCCGCGCAGCGGGTGGCACAGGATTTAGGCTTTTGATTTTAATTACGTCCAGGTACTTCCAAGAGTTCACGAGGACTAATGTAAACCAATTCCTACCGGGCCCTATCGGGGATGAACCCATGGGCATCGCGATCAGATGCTGTATTTGAACAGTGAGAGCATCAACCATCGTGAATCTTACGGGGCAAAGTAAATTAATTGTTCGTCTGGCTTAGCGGTTGGATCAAGGATTTCGATATCTTTTGCCTTGATGAGGTCGGTGATGACGAGGTCAATCTGATCAGGCGATCGCTCAGGAAACTGACCTGCAACCGTTTGCGCAGCAACACGATACCCTAGCAGTTGATGCGTTTTTACAAGATCGAGAAGAAATTCACGCACAGGTTGCAATTCTTGCTTGAGCTGTGACTTGGATAATCGCTTGGTATGAGATTGAGGCGATCGCCCTGAAACGATGACTAGTTCATGAAGTAAACGACACGATTGAAGTACCTTAGATTTCGCGACGAGCTGTTCAAGCTCCTTGATGCTGACAACCTGTCCAGCGATGACGAGTTCACCGGCATACGTCGCATTCACTAACGCATGATACGTTGCCAGATCATGCACAGAGGCTAAATCTGGGCGAATACGTCGATGGGGGTGGCCACTAAAAATTTGCTCATGCATCTGATACCCTTTGCGTCCTGGTTGCCCGATTTCTTCGCCTCGAATGAGATATAGCGTGTCGCATAAACGCAGCTCAGCCACACGACGACACGCATTCATCACATGATAAAACGTCGTCATATTGGCATCTTCATTCCAAACAATACCCACACGCCCTGCTACCTTTGGCGGTTGATAGCTGAGAGAGTGGCTAGCATAGGTCTGACTCGGCAAGAGTCTCGTACGCGCATCCTTCATGCCAAAAATGGACAATACCTCCATCATCATTTGAATCAACTCAGGCGCGGCAAGTTGTCGAATGCGGGAAATGCGCTGGTGAATCTGACCTTGTTCCTTTCTCCACAGCAATCGAAATGCAGCGATCGCATCATCTGACGGGGTGTTCTTAGACGGCTTACGCTTGACTGGCTGTTCAGGGGAGTCTGTGGATGCGAGTCGTGTCGGCTTCTTGTGTTCATGAACCTGAGTGTTGTCATCAACTACATCATCATCCGACAACGATGGGGCAGGAGTCTGTCCCGTTTTATAGCTTTGGAGAAGTCTGCGACCCAGTTCTAAAACATTTCGAGGAAACGCTTTGCCTCCTGGAAATTTTTGCTCTAGCGTTGTGGAGGCAAATGGAAACATCGGAGAGTCTGGCCTTGGAGTGGCCTGTTGATGTAGCGGTGCAAGGCGACTGACCCACAACGATTCAGCTTGCGCGATTGGAATCGGACGCAGGGAAATTTGATGATCGATACGGGCTTGATCGGCAGGCTGCACCCGCGACATATTTTGCCGAAATGTATTGGTAATGATGCTGATGATAATGCAGAAATTTTTCAACCCCTGATTGTGAATACTGGAGTTGACGGTATAGAGTGCCTGCAAATCAATCAGGCCATCGGGTGTGCGGGCAATATTATCCAGTTGGTCGAAACACAGCACAATGGGTTGTGTTTCTGCTGCAATGCGGCCAAAATTTGCCAGGGTTTTCTGAGCTGCATCTTCAGAGTCAATAGATTGCTTCACTTTGATAAGCTCTAGACTTTCATCATCAAGGTCATCGCCACGTAGCCATTCACAGGCAGTAAGATACCGACCTGGATCAAGGAGATCGTAGAGGACGCCAAAAAACTCAGTTGAATTGAAAATACCTGATGGATAGGCACTTTTGAGTTTTCGGACAAATCTCTGCCGCTCGGTCAGTACCCACTGGGTCACGTCCCAGTGGGTAAACACTGACAGACTTTTTAGCCAAAGTAATAACTGAGAATCGGCTTGTCCTTCGGGGGTATGCAGCAAGCTATCAACTGTGTAGCGGAGGACATGACGCCAAATTGCATCTTTGTCTGGAAATGGCTCAATGTAGACAAAAAAAGCTTTGCTGTTCAGAATGCGTTTCAGCCGTCCTAAGAGATAAGACTTACCCACTCCCGAATCACCCGTAAGGAGAAGTGTCCGGGTTCGATGGTCATCGCCAACGTGATCTAAGATTGCTTCAATCTCAGTCAGCACATCTTGATGAATTGAGGTGACTTCAAGTTGCGGATCCTGCTGCTCATGCCAAAAATTACCCGGTTTGAATGTAGCGGGATCAAATGGATTAACGGCTCGACGAAGGATCTGGTCAATAGATGCCATGTCCAGAACTCGAATAAGGAGGACGTGAAACGCTGTGGATTAGGTCTATGCGCAATTGTCTCGCTATCACGAAATAGTTAGACAAGCACTCACACCATCTGAACTCCAATTTTACGTGGGTAGCGTGGCACTGCTGCCATGCTGCCGTAAAACTGGGGATTCTTTAGTTTCTAATCCTAAGAATTCTAAAGCACTGAGGCGATCGCCACACGTGAATGGAGTAAAAGTACAGTCCAATTTAGGGGCGTGAGGTTATGAGGCATTCCGATGAATTCCCGTCCAAATGCCGTCAGGCAGAATTTTGCCCCTAAATGACCGCGTTTTTTCTACATCCATCACGTATGTCCATACCTGTCCATAGCTCATACCACTGGGGGAAAATACTTCAATCGCCTGACGATTGTATTCGTTTTCACAGGGCGATCGCCGAGGATCATAATCTTCCAACTCATCCAGAACGGTCAGATGAGAGGCATTCGCCAGGCACAAGACAATCCCTTTAATAGGAGAATCGCCGTCTGTCATCGCCGGGTATCCCATGGGTAGATCAAAAAGCGTACCATAGGCGATCGCCTCAAAAGAATCCAGGACATGGCCTTCACAATAGCGGGTATAGTTACACTCTCCTGGTTTAAGCGTGCCGTATACAAATACCTTCACTGCATTCTGAGACATGGGGTGAATGGCGGATTGATAGAGGGATTGCGTGGGTTTGAGTTCTGTGTTTGAATCGTTCCCATGATACGTGCGGAAGAGTCACTGTCTGTTACAACATGATGACGAGACAAACGATCGCTGACTGGTGATTCCCGGTAAGGTAATAGGGATAGCGCTGACATTCATCGGATAGCATGTTGCTCACGAGATTTTTTGTTTGAAAATGCCAACCATGAGTGATGAACGACACGCTTATTCGACAGTCGTCGATAGTCTAGGAGCCTATCATGCCAACACAGCAACGTCTGATGTGGCGATCGCCCAGTTAACTGAATATTTACAACATTCACCCCGCCAAGCGACCGCATATGGCGTGGATAGTCACGATAGTGAGCAGTGTCGCTCATGGGTTACCCAGCAGTTTGAGCAGTATCGGGATTACTGGCCCTCTTTCTGCCAGTTGTGCCAGGAGACGCTGCAAATTTCGCCGTACCCGGCCGCGATGCTCTGGATGGTGTGGCTACCCTTGGCCAATCAACTTGCAGCGAAGCATCAAGCGGCGGGACGACCCATTGTGCAAGGTATTTTAGGTGGACAAGGGACAGGAAAAACGACCCTGGCAGTTGTTGTGAGCCACTTGCTAAAGCGAATGGGATATCGGGTGTGTGGGCTGTCGATCGATGACCTCTACAAAACCCATGACGATCGCCAAGCCCTCATGGCGTCTGATCCTCGTCTACGGTGGCGGGGCCCACCGGGCACCCATGATGTAGAACTCGGCCTGCAAGTCCTGAGAGACCTCAAGCAAATTGAAAAAAGTACCCCCATTGCTATTCCTCGATTTGACAAGTCACTGCATCAGGGGTCGGGCGATCGCATTGCGCCTGAATATATTGAGGGAGCCGACATCATTTTGTTTGAAGGTTGGTTTGTTGGCGTTCGTCCTATCGATCGGACGGTGTTTGACACTGCGCCTCCACCCATTAACACAGAAGCCGATCGCCAGTTTGCTCGCGACATCAACCACCAATTGTCCGAATACGTACCGTTATGGGACGAACTCGATCGATTGATGATCATGTATCCGATGGACTATCGCATCAGTCACCAATGGCGACAACAGGCAGAGGATAAAATGAAGGCGGCCGGAAAATCTGGCATGTCTTGCGAGGAAATTCAGGAGTTTGTGGAATATTTTTGGCGATCGCTCCATCCCGATTTATTCATTACTCCCTTACTACATGATGCCGATAACGTGAATTGGGTTGTGCAGTTCAATCGCGAGCGCACCATTCATTCCATCTATAGCCCTGCATCCGACAGTCCCGCATCACGAAATCTGTAATCGAGGTAGCAGCCCATTAACTGAGGTAGCCCATTAATTATCACAGTCAACGGGCTGTTTACACCTCACGCTGACTTGGCAGGACACTCCTATCTCTACCTAACATTAATCACAGGCATGTTGAGTGTGGTCATCCAGCTTAGTATTTGTCCTCAAATAGTCTTCCAAATGAGTGCAGGCTTGGGTCAAGAGGTTTTGGGAACTCCCTGAAGCATCTGCATTCTGTAGTTTCTCGATGTCATCCAAGTCCCACAAAATCATCGTCGTATCGGCACTGGCTGACGCAAGGGTTTGACCATCGGGATGGAAGCTCACAGCTCGAACCCAGTCATGGTGTTCTTGCAAGGTAGCAACCAACTGCCCTTCCTCAGGAGACCAGAGATTAATCAGTCCTTCACGGCCAGAACTGGCAAGTAAGCGACCATCTGCACTGAACGCAACATCCCACACCCAATCGTCATGACCTTCAAGGACATGAAGTGGTTCATCGTAAAAACGCTTCGTGTCCTCATCCCACTTCCAGAGGATGACCGTTTCGTCACTGCTGCCAGTCGCCAACATCGAACCATCGGGATGGTGATACAGTGCATTAATCCATTCCGTGTGGCCTTCTAATGTTTGCAGCAGGTTCCCGTCTAAATCCCAAATCTTTACCAACCTGTCTGCACCCACAGAAACGAAGCGATCGCCCCCTTTCATAAAGCTAACGTCAATCGCTTCTGGTTCATGGGCCTCAATGGTCCTCAGGAGCGTACCGTCCAAGTCCCATAGACGCACTGTGCCATCAGCACTCGCCGATGCAATCATATCGCTGTTCGGGGAAATACTCAGGTTCCAAACCGTAGAGGAATGTCCCTCAAAGACATGTTCAGGAGTCGGGTTCTCGTCATTAAAAACCGTATCCATATTCCAAAATTGCATTGTATTGTCATAGCTTGCCGTAATCATGAATTTTCCATCCCGGCTAAAATTCACGTTTCTGAGACCATCGGTGTACATCAGAATTTTGCGCAGCGTGCCATCCCGATTCCATAATCGAATCGTTTCATCCGTTCCTGTAGAAGCAATGGTTTCACCATCTGGAGTGAAGCGAACTCCATTCAAACTGGATCGATGACCTTGTAGTACTTCAATCACCGCCCCTAATAAACTATAGAGTCGAATCGTTCCATCTGAACCCGCCGCCGCAAGAGTTTGGCTATCGGGCGAAAATTGCACGCTTTTGACTCCACCCACAAGACCGCTATAGGTCTTAAACAACGTACCTTCCAAGCTCCAAATCCGTACGGTATTGTCATCACTCGCCGTGGCAATCATCTCACCATTAGGCGAAAACCGGACATCCATCACCCAGTTGGTATGGCCGTGCAATATCCGAATCAGCTCCCCTTCTTTGGTCCACAAACGCACAGTATCGTCAGAACTTGCGGTGGCGATTTTACTTCCGTCTGGGGAGAAATGAACGGACCAGATATGGTCACCATGCCCAGCAAGGGTTGTTAGCAATTCGCCTTCTAAGTTCCAAAGTTTGGCCGTGCGATCGCTCCCGGCGGAAACAATCACTTGGCCATCCGGGCTAAAGCTGACTTCGTTGACGGCCCCATGACCATGTTGAATCGTTTGTAAAAGGCTACCGTCCGACTTCCAAAGCTTGATTTCACCTCCCAATGTACCGGATGCAATAGATCCTCCATCTGCACTAAAGCTCACAGTGCGAACTGGATCATCATGCTCCAGCGTTTGTAAGAGCTGTCCATTTGCAACATCCCATATCTTGACGGTTTGATCGGCGCTTGCTGATGCAACCCACGGATCACGGGGCGAGAAATTCACATCACGCACCTGATCATCATGATGCAAGGGCTCTTCTAACACGAGGCTGCCATCGTTGTTCCAAATTAAAATCGTATTGTCGTCGCTAGCTGATGCAATTAACTGGCCATCAGAAGAGAAAGCGACTGCATTGACGGTGTCTCGATGACGTTCAAGTCGATTTAACTCGTTGGCGTCATAAACAGCCTGTCGCAATGCCGTTTGCGCTCGGTGCTTCACCTCTTCAGAGAGGGAGGGAATGCGTTGGGCTGCCTTTGCTGCTAGCACACTGGAAACTAGTGCTCCGAGTTGATCGTTCGACATCAATTGAGATTCAGCCAATCCAGTAAGTGCCAGCACATGCTCCCGAATCGCGGATCGCCGCTGAATATCCGCCCAAAACGCAAGCCCTGCCATCGCAACGAGTCCGGCAGCAACAAAGCCTAGCGTGGCACGCTGATTCTTAATCTTGCTATTCGAACTTTCTAGAACATATTGGCTTTGAAGAAGCGTCGGTTGAGGATTTTTTCCATCGCTGTCACTGCAAAGCTCCTGAGCATTTTCTAAGTCATGTCCTCGCAGCAGATAGCAATGATGCCTGTTTTTTAAGTCCCATTCAATCGCCCGTGTTAAGAGGCGTGTATGTTCACGAAGGTAGTCTAAATCAGTGTCAATTGCATCAACTAGTGTTTGAAAGGCTGTATCAAAATCATTAGATTCTTTGAAAAAAATCCAGTTTAACGATGCTAATTCTGGACGGACATCATTGGGATTAACATCTTGATACAGAATTGGAATGAGGCGCTTATTGTGTTTAACCGCGTGATCAATCTCAATTCCGCACTCGTAAGATTCGATCGATGGTGGACTAATGACAAAGACTAAGACAGACGCAGCTTCAATGCCCGTATAGATTTCTTGTCGCCAATCGGCGTTCGGAGGAATATCTTCCCAATCAATCCAAACATCGCGTCCTATGTCTTGAAAAGATTGACATAGTTTTTGCACAAATTCTTTGTTTCGTCGTGAATAAGAAATAAATATTTCGTTTTTTGTTGGCGTTGATGATGAGGCTTTAGCCTCAGAAGGTGCAGTTTTCATGATGGTAATAGATGCGACCTGATAGATGCAAAATATGTAGGCACAGAAAGTTGCTCTCATAATTCCCCAAAATTTATGCCGTAGACCATAAGGTCAGACCGAGAAATTACTGATTGTCATCAAATGACCTATAAGGCTAGCCACATTAGGTACATCTAAAAATTTTTCTGCGTATAAGCTCTGATGCATGAGTAAGAATAAAAGGTTGATAGGTAAATTAGAACAACCATTCGCAATCACGATAACTGGATAAGGCTGTGCATCAAGAGGAAGGGCGATCGCCCTTCCTCTTGATGCTGTCAACTCGATGCTCGTCACCAATACTTGTGTTCAGCATCACAATTGGTAGCGGGAAATACAAATGACTCAGCGTGAATCTTTAATCAACACACCACATATAAGCCCTCAATGGAGAATGAATCATGCACGCATCACCATCTAATGCTCTTATTCGTACCCTACGGCAACCTTTAGAAGATGCATTAGGCAACAATTCAGTGTCTATTGACCGAAATACAACACTCATTGCCCCAAAAAAATTGATTGCTCGATGGCATACTGTGGACGGCAAACGGTTATGTCGCTGGGAGCTAGACTACTAACGCAAGGCCTATTTGGATTTTCTTCAACAATTCATCAACATATGATTCAATGCAAGTAAGACTTGCGTTTGCCAAGTCGTGCAAGCTAAAAGCCCGAATGGTAAATTGCTCAGCAGTTTACCATTCGGGCTTTTAAGTTATCTTACCTACTTTGGACTATGCTATCCAGATCAGAGCCATGTCGAGAAGCCGCTTTGAGCACATGATAATGTTCGAGCGTTAGAATTTTTGAAAGATAGCTCCTTTTTGTTTTAACGCCAGAGTCAGCTCTTTAGATAGCCCTGAATTTCCGTAGAACTGTGCTTCCTGGGCATCCCATAACCCTTCCATGGTGCAATCGTGAAAATGGGCTCTTCGCATATTGGCGAGAGATAGCCTTGCGCCAAAAAAATCGACGCCATCAAGGTTGGCACACTCAAAACTAGTGCGGCGTAAGTTTGCTCCATTGAATTTCACGCCATTAAATACCGATTCATAAAATGAAGCCGTTTCTAACACTGAATGACGGAAATCGACATACACTAGCGATGCATAGCTAAAATCAGCATTACTTAAGTCTGCATCTGTGAAATCAGTTGCGATAAGCTGAGCGCTAGAAAATTGACTTGATAGCAGCCGAGCATTTTTGAATGTTGTCTCATTTGCATATACGTTAGACAAATCAGCATCGCTCAACTTAGCAAGAGAGAAGTTCGCTAAGTTAAGATTGGCATTGCTCAAGTCAGCATGGATTAGATTTGTGCCTCTTAAATCAGCTTCACTCAAATCTGTGTGTCGAAGATCAGTAAAGCTGAGGTTGGCTCCTGAGAAATCTGAACAAATATCAAGACCAGCTAAACGAGTAAGGTCGACAAAATTATCTGTTGGAGCTTCTGCAACTGCTCTTACATACCTTAGTAAATCTTGCCTAGAGCTAATTCTTCCTGAGTTAAATGCTCGTTCGAGATACCTAACGATGCTCTCAAGGTTTCTTTCTCTACTCACTGTCAGGCAACATTCCCCTGAGGTTTAAAGCGGCATCTCTCTATCAGGATGCTTTGTTTAAACTAGGATAGCGTGCAGTTAACGTTGTGTTTTCGCTTTTCTTTTTTTCTACAGAAATTGATTGCTTCGAAATATTTTGACTTGCTGGAGGAAACTTCGTTTCCCATGAATAAATCAAGGTTTCGATAATTGCTCGTTTGTTGGGAGTGAGATCCCTGTTCAAGATATTTTTAAGTTCCGTTAACTCGTCTTCGTAATTTGGCTTAGTATTGACAGAAGGGTTATCACCATATTCTCCTTCAGTGAAGAACTCAGATCGAGCGATTGATTCTTCTCTGCAATACGAGCTGTCCATACAACTAAACCAAACTAAAGAACAGGTTTCAACACACTAACGGATAGGCAATCCAAAGCCATAAGTCACATTGATCTGGCCGCGTTTTACGACCATAACATGGTGCGCTAGTAAAAGGCATCTACTGAGAGGTTATCTCTACACCATATCCCCTCATTGTAGCTAAACTGCACCACATCACAAGAGCAACAAATGAACTTCATGGTTAATTTAAGCTGAACCTAGATATTCTAAGTGCTTATCCTAGGGGCATGAAAAACTCCAGTCGGGTTTCTCAGAAGCCAAGCAGAGAGGTGCTCAAAGGCTAACAACATCGTCGTCTCAACTGAGAGAAATATGCGTTGCTAGCTAGGGATACGTTGCGGTTTCATGACACAGAATTTAGACTCCACACGACTTGGCAAAGTTCTCGAAGTTTTTTTGTTTTAAGAAGAAAAAATAGCCTTAGGCAGTCATCATGACCTCCACAACTTGTTCAACAGATTGCCCTTGAGCAAAGAGCGAGTGACACAACTGCACCAGAGGATGGAAAGCCTCACGAGTCAAGCCATAGAGCTTCTGTCCAATGCTTGGCGTTTTCTTTGCAAAGCTAAA
>JBCCWF010000048.1:0-21020 GCA_039194035.1 Cyanobacteria bacterium P01_E01_bin.6
AATTGAATGTGAAAAATTAGACATAAAAATTATCGGAATTTGGAGATGTATAAAAGTATATAGTATTCTCACGTATGCCAAAAAATAAACCTATAGATGTCCCCTTATGAATGATGTCTAGGATTGATCTATAGGCTATTTTGATTTTCTTGAAATATCGATCATCCAAGATAAAACTGACTTAAAGCCTCTAAGCTAATATTCATTGGATCATCTACATTCTGAATATAATCTACCAAGTTACCTAGTGATGTAGGCACTTGAGGAATATCAACTGAACCAAAGAGTCCACTGATGTCAAAACCACCTTCAACTGATTCATCCTCAAGGACGTCAATATACTTGAGATCAGATATATTCATTTCATCCTCCATAACCATTGATTGTGAATATATGATCAATTCTCTGACATCTAGATAGTAAGAAAAAATTGACTTTAAGAGGAGCCAAAGTGGCTCATTAAGCATCTTAAAAAGAATCTTGTTTGGGTTTTTGATTTAATTTAATTTAAGTTAATAACGCCAAGCTACTTATCAATCCTAAATGAAGTTTTGAATGGAAGGGTTGGCATTGTTCGTCCTTCCGTTCAAAACCTCATTTCATAAATCATTTGCGATTGCTATATCATCATAAGTTATGAAAGATTTTAGATAAACAAAGACTATTGAAAACTTAAGTTTTCAATAGTCTTTGTTTATCTTAAGATATCTTATATAGGGTTTTAATTCTGAATGCCGATCAATTGAGATACTATTGTCAAATGGAACATTCAACCATTCATCATAGAAGAAATTAAGCACTATAGGATGATTAAGTTATTCACAGTTAACTCATTTGGAATTGTGAACAGAAGCATTTTCAGATTCTTTCCACTCTACTCGTATGACCTTTTTTAAGCAAACGTAAATTGATTTGAATCTGCCAAGTTGAGAGTTGCGGGATCTACATTTCCAATAATAGCGACCAGTTCACCCAATGGTAACGGATTCTGTAGATAAACACCGGTTCCTAACACCTTAGTACTACCAATGACAGGAAAGAGGAAATAATCAACGCCCTGTCGTAGTTGGATTTTATCTTCTCCAAGGACGAAATCGTGAATGGTGGCATAGTCTTGAATACCACCGTTGGCATAGAAATCTCTTACAACAAAAACATCGTGGCCTGCCCCACCTGTGAGGTCATCGATTTCGTTGGGATCATTATTCAATGACGTTCCAATTAGGGTGTCGTTTCCCTGCTGTCCAAGCAGCGTATCATTCCCGGTGCCACCTTCCAATGTGTCATTGCCCCCATTTCCACTCAGCGTATCGCTACCGCTTCCACCCGAGATGATGTTATTCGATTGATTTCCCGAAATGATGTTATTCAGGCTGTTACCAACCCCATTGATGGCGTTGTTGCCAATAAGTGTTAGGTTCTCTGTTGCGTTACCTAGCTCAAAATTAATGAGCGATCGCACTTCATCAATCCCTTCATTGACACGTTCAACAACCCGGTCGCCGACATCATCAACTGTAAACAGATCGTTTCCGAGAGAACCGATCATAATATCTGCACCGGTGCCACCATCTAAGATGTCGTCGCCTGACTGACCGTTCAGCCTATCGTCCCCCCCCTTGCCAGACAATCTATTGTTGGCGGCATTACCCGTTAGTTCATTGTTACTCTCATTGCCAGTACCCTCAATTACAGTTCCAAGCAATATCAAATGTTCAACAAAATCCTCTAGGGTATAGTCGATTGATGCTTGAACAGTATCAATTCCCTGGTTAACGATTTCGATGACGCGATCGCTTGAGGATTCAACAATGTAGGTATCGTCACCGTTTCCTCCTTCTAGCGTATCTCTACCAATACCGCCATCTAACCAATCATGACCACTACCGCCAGTGAGTGCATCATTACCAGCACCCCCATCCAGTTGATCATGTCCACGCCCGCCATTTAAGACATCATCTCCAGCAGCACCGGATAAAACGTTATTGCCAGATGTACCGGTGATGGTGTTATCCAGGCCATTGCCCTTACCATTAATCGCTCCATTGCCTAAAAGGAATAGATTTTCTAGCGTATTGCCTAGAACATAGTTGATGGAAGAACTTACCGTATCAATTCCTTTTCCGACACGCTCTCTAATGCGATCGCCTAAGTTATCAACAACATATTGATCATTGCCGCCACCGCCTCGAAGAAAATCAGCACCCGTACCACCATTCAAAACATCATCTCCAGATTTGCCAATCAGCCGATCATCTCCTCCACGTCCTTTTAGGACATTATTCGTTTGATTACTTCCTCGAATTTTGTTAGAAAACTTATTTCCAATTCCTCTTAACAAATCAGGCCCTGAATTTGCCCGTCCCTTCAAAATAAGAGTCTCGATATGCTGTTTGTTTTTTAATGTGTAGTCAGAAAATGATTGAATTCGATCTCTTGTTCCCTCACGCCTTTTTTCAAAAACTCGAGCTGTCTTACTTCTAACAACGTACGTGTCGTTTCCCGCCCCGCCTCTGAGGATATCATTTCCTCCCTTTCCGTCTAATCGATCGTTTCCACCTCCTCCATTTAAAATATCTCTTTTTTTTGGCTCTTTTCCTCTGAGGCGATCATTTCCCTCAAAGCCATTGATTACGATGACGCTGTCAATACTAGGAGCCACCAGATTATCATTTCCACTGGTTCCATTAATGATAAATTTAGCCATTGCTCTACTTCCCAACGAGATATGGTTTCAACTCCAGATCAACGGGTGATGAAGACTAAATAAGTACCTCGGCATCATTAAAAACCAGTCTTTAAATCCTGCGCCGACCGTGCAGCGGTCAGCGCAGGATTTAAGGGTTTTATATTTAATTGTGCCTACCTACTTAGAAGGGGGATATCGACTCATTACTTACAGCACAATGTCACCCTAAACTAAAGGATTACGAAAGCGATAAAGCATCCTTTTAGTAACATCACTTAAATGTTATTGGCTGAAATATAAAATCCTATTTTCAACTACAATGTAAACAATCTAGATAAGATTGAGGGGCCAAATTGGCTCTTTTTATTCATAGATTTAACAAGTCTTCGATCTAACTTAAAACTGGATTTCAAATTCTATATTGTTTGATTTTTGCAAAAAAACAACCACTTCCAAGAACATTAAGCTTCGAAGTGGTTATTTTCTATCTTGTCCTGAGCGTCACCATAAATCTAGGGGAATTAAATCGGATATCTTAAGATGTTGATGCTTAATTTTGTCAAACTCTTGTTCTACTTCAATCAGATCTGTGTTGGATATATCGATGCCTCGCCCCTGACATGTTTGTTTTTCGCTTTCATCACCTTCTAAATACGTCAGATCTCTAATCTGAGTGCGATGAACTTGAGAGGCTTTGGCTTCCGTAAACGGAAATGCTGATGTTGATTTTTGGGATTCTATCGAGCCTGTTGTCTTTGCATGGGCAATGTCTTTCCGCTTATGCTCTCTCTTTAATCGGGTATATGTTCGACGTGGAATATAATACAGAGGATTGTATCCAGCAAATTCAAGGATAAGCATGCAAGCCCATGAGTATTTCCCATCAACGATGGCACCGACAACTTCCTCAAATTGTTGTTCGGTCATCGCGTTATATAATTTGGAGCGCCTGTTATTGTCAAAGCCCAACATATTTAAACCCTCATCTTATTTCAATTAAAAAATTCACATGTGATGAATTTTTGAAATCATTGATGTCAACAAGCAATAAACAGAACAATTTAAAGAATCTATTTTTGAATGTTCGTCTATTCAATGCTTCATCTATCCTCTGGCTATCACTAACCATCCATACGACAGACTGAAACAATCCCCAAGTTAAAGACTAAGACCATCATTTTGCAACTGTTTGATCGGATCAAGTAAGATATCTGCAATTCGACGTTGGCGAATCACAATTTCTGCCCTGGCCGTTGATCCGGCCTTGAATTGAACAATATTGCCAGGGGTCTCTAAATAATTTTTATCAAGACGAATTTCAACTCGATAGACAGCTCCCAATTGTTCATGTTCTTCAGAATTCGGGGCAATCGATTGAACGTCACCAGAAATAACCCCAAAGTCTTGAAATGGATAGGCATCCAATTTGATTTGAACTGGCATTCCCAGAGAAACAAATCCCGCTTCTTCACTTGGCAAAACCGCAGAGAGAACGAGTGGTGTCCCACTCGGAATAATTTCTGCAATTGTCTCTCCAGGTTGAACAAATTCCCCTGAATTAGCAACTCTGATAGACGATACAACACCTTCGACTGGCGCATATAAATAGCGCTGCTCTAGCTCCACAGTTGCCTTACTCAAAAGATTTTGTGTATCTAGAATACGGGCTTGTAACTCAAGCACTTCAGTTTGAAATCGCTGAAGCTGCTGCTGAACATTGATTTGTTGCCGTTGGCCTTCTGCTTGCTTTTGCTCAAGTTCTGCCTGGAGTTGATCGAGCTGTGAGCGACTCTCTCGCAACATCCCTTGATTCTCAAGAACGCTCCGTTGTCTTTCACGTAATGCTTGTTCCGCTTGAAACAATGTTTCTCTAGATAATGCTCCTTCATCAACCAAGTTGCTTATTCGCACGGTTCGTTCGTAATGGGCTTCGGCATCTATCTGCAATTGATTGACTAACGCATTCGTTGTCGTAGCACTCGTGTGAACTCGATTGATGGCTGCATCTAGGGCCTCTACATTTGTTCTCATGATCCAGGTCAGTGCTTCTGCTTCTTGTCGCAATTTTGGGATCAGTCTCTGTTTTTCGGCTAACTCCAGTTCGTAGTTGAGCAACAGATCCCGTAACCGTGTAATCTCACTCTCAGCAACCTGTGTATCTAATTCAAACAGAATCTGCCCTTTTTCAACGGTTTGTCCTTCTTCTACCGCGACATTTATCACGCGCCCAGATTCGGGAAACGCTACGTCATATACTTCGCCTTGAGGGACAAGTTGACCCTGGGCATAACCTACTTCTTCAATCGTTCCAACCCAAGCCCAACTGCCAAACAACACACAGAATAAAATACCGCTGGCGATAAATTTCTGTGGAAGATTGGACGGAGGCTGATCCAGAATGTTTTGAACGGTGGTTGACCAGTTTTCTTCTTCATTGGGATTTTCAGACGCAACAGGAACGTCCTCAGGATTGCTGTTGCGAAATGCTACAACTTCTGAGGTCGCTGGAGAGTCTTTCGTTTGGAGGGCAGTCGGCTGACCATGAACAACCGATTGAACTGATGGATGACGAGAACCATCCTGGCGACTAGCCAAGGAATTTGGAATTCGGGGACTGCGGTTCGCTTTGTCTTGTAACGCCTGTAGCAATTCAACGTTGATGGCTCGTTGAGCGATCATTGCCAAATGCCCAAACAGTAAGACCAATCGCATTGATAATTGAGGTCGGAGCACTGTCTGGTCAGACTCATTTAAGGTCTGGTTGCTATGCTGTTGAACGCTCGTCTCATTCGCGATGGAAACTGTGTTATTAAACCCTGGTGGTTGCGGCTGTTGACGCAAGTCATTCGTCAATGCTGGCTTATCAGATGTCTGATTCAGCAATAGCATCTCTCGTTCAATGGGGTTTAGAGATAACTGAAGCTTGGAACGCTTTTGCCAACCGTACCAGCCAACCAAGGTCAGGCCAAGTCCCAGCAAAGCGATCGCCCCTATCTGCCACGTATCCTCAGGAGTATCGATTGCTAACAACCAAGGTCTTACAGTACTATTCGGGATCGATCGGCTGCCAACGTCAAGACTTGAAGGGACATCTGTTTTGTCTCCAGGGTTCGCATGAAGAATTGAATTACCCCTATCATTCCACTCCTGTTCCAGACGTGATGATGGCGTCACGAATGGAGATGACTCGAATAAGGATTCGATATTAGTGGGCTGGTCTGTCTCTTCCACCACGGGAGCCGTGGTGGCCTCGTGTGATTCCGAAGGACTGGGAATCACCAAAACTTGATCCACCCGAAGTTGCTCTGGGATGATGTCAGGGTTTGCGTCGAGAATTGTTTGGGGAGGTAGGTTAGCGGTGTGGGCGATCGCCCACACCGTATCTCCTCGCTGAACCGTGTAAGATATACCGTTCTGTTGCCTGGAATCATCGCGTTCATTAGCATTTGACATGACTGCAACTTCGGAATTGGAATCTTGGCGATCGCCAATCTGAGGCCGAGGCAAGGTAAGAACGTGCCCGACAGGAAGCTTATCTGGAATAATCTCTGGGTTAGAGTCAATGATGACGTGAAGGGGAATATTAAATCGTTGTGCAATATCCCAAAGCGTATCCCCTGGATTAACCTCATAGTCAATAGACGTCGAGCGATCCAATGAGGTAGATTCAGGCGATGCTTGGCTCAATTGCACACCCGAGTCATCGGGCGAATCTAAGGGCGAATCTAAGGGCGATTGGATGTTTTGTAAAGAATGCTGGTTATCTAGAAGACGGTGGTAACTGGCAGACACAGCCATTGGACGCTGTATCTGATCCAGAGACTCAGGTGGAACCATGTTGGAGTTGACATGGTGCAAAGGCTGGCGGGAGTCCTCTGTATCCAAAGCTCTAACACTGTCTTCAGCCAAAACGGCAAATTCAGATAGTGCAGACTCTAAATACATGGGGGACGCCTTTGCCAGCAATGGGGCGATTGAGGCAAAGAAAAGGAGGCTCATGATGGTTTAAAGCAGGATTAACAAAGAGATTGGTAGTGCATCCTGGATTCATGAAACCAACGATAAAGTCAATAAATTAAAGATCAATGTTTGAAATTAGTTGCCAACTCTAATCTCAAGAAAACTCACTTTCGATCCTACGCAATTTTGCGGAGGAATAGGAAGCCAATTTGGCGCATTCCTATTAAGTGTTGTAAATGAGCGGCACTTTTCTCGAGGAGTACCGTCTCGGACGTGTCTGCACCCTGTTATCTAAACACGATGCATTTCTAGAGCTGAGTTCATCCTCACTGTGCATGAGGGGTGAGTCACTCGTCCAAATCAATTTGTCATTTCGCAACATTTTCTGGCTCCCAAGTATTACGACTGATGAAGCAGCCTCTTCCGTAGTCATACGCACTGACAAACATACACCCTATAAATTCAGCTGCTGATGAGCGAGATAGTAGTACAACCCCTGCTGTTCGATCAGAGACTCATGGGTCCCTTGCTCAGCCAGAATGCCTCGATCAAGCACGAGAATATGATCGGCATAACGGACGGTAGATAGTCGGTGAGCAATGACGAAGGTGGTACGATCGCGACTGAATTGACGTAGATTTTGTTGGAAGCGCCGCTCTGACTCTGTATCAAGAGAACTCGTCGCTTCGTCCAAAATCAGAATCCGGGGATTACAGAGCAGAGCACGGGCGATCGCAATTCGCTGCCGTTGACCACCTGATAAGGTCGTTCCTCGTTCGCCAACTTTGGTGTGATATCCCAACGGCATGGCTTGAATGAAACTGTGAGCTTCAGCCAAACGGGCCACTTCAATCACATCCTCTAAGGAGCAGCGTGTTCGGTGGAGTGTGATGTTTTCTAGGATGGTGCCAGAAAATAAAAAGCATTCTTGAGGAACAACCCCGAGCTGCGATCGCAGCGACTGGGGTGACACATGACGAATATCATGACCATCAATAGTAATGCGCCCACTGTCTGGGTAATACAATCCTTGCAGGAGGTTGACGAACGTTGTTTTCCCTGAGCCACTGCGCCCAACCAACGCAATCGTCTGTCCAGCCTGGACTTGAAAGGAAATATTCTCTAGGGTGTTGCGTTCTTGATCTGCAATATAGCGAAAGGTCACAGTCTCAAAACAAATTTCTCCTCTCACTGGAGGCATCGGTAGCATCGGATGTTGGGAGCTTTCTTCCGGTTGAGCAACAAGCACATCATTCAACCGTTCTACAGAAATCACAGCTTCCTGATACTCATCCCAAACACGCACGACAGATAGAATAGGATTGATGACCTGCCCAATCAACATGTTGAACGCCACAAATTGGCCGATAGTAAGTTGCTCCTGAATGACTAACTGCGCACCATACCAGAGCAATACCGTACTTCCCAGAGTATTAATCAATCCGCTCAGTAATTGAAGATTATTTGCTAGTCTCTGCCCGCTAAAACGAGAATTCAACATGCCAGTCAAATGGTCTTCCCATTGCCAGCGCATTTCTCGTTCCACAGCCGTGGTCTTCACCGTAGCAATGCCTGTAATCATCTCCACTAGGGTTGAGTGTTCTTTGGCCGTATTGTTAAACACGTCTCGGGACACTTTGCGCAGCATCGGCGTAGCCGCCAGCGTAAGAATAACAATTGGTGGAATTATGCCCAACACCAGCAACGCAAGCTTCCAGTTGTAATACAGCATCAATCCGACATAGACGAATGCCATGGACGCATCAAGCCAAGCGATGATCACTTGCCGCGTTAGAAAGCGTTGGAGTTTTTGACTTTCCTGAACTCGGGTCGTAATGTCTCCGACATGTCGTGTGGAAAAGAACTTTAACGGCAGCAACAAGGCATGACTGACAAATCCACTCATTAAGGTGAGATCCAGCCGATTGGATAGGAAATCCAGAAGATACTGGCGAACAGCCGTTAGCGCCACTTTCCAGATACCAAAAAATGCAAGACCTAGGGCAAAGACATGAAGCGTCACTAAACTTCGTTGCACCACCACTCGGTCTAAAATGACCTGGGTAAGTAACGGCGTGAACACGCTGAACACCTGGATGAGCAGGGATGTAACGATAATCTGGGCAATCAGTATCCAATAGGATTTCAGTAAATTAACAATTTTACTGAATGTCCCCGGTTGCGTCTCCTCAAACGATTGCAATAATTCTGTTGGTTCTATAAGAAGTCCATAGCCAGACCAGTTGGCTTGAAACTCCTGATAGGAAACAGCACGTTTCCCTGTGGCCGGATCAGCAATCAAAAACCCTGTTTTCTTTGCCCTATAAACCACGACATAGTGATTTCCCTGCCAGTGGGCTATCCAGGGAGACGTTTGAGACAGCAAGGCATCAAAACTAGCTCTTACCGGCCTCGCTTGAAAGCCAATTGTTTCAGCAGTCTTTGCCAATTTCTTGAGAGAGGTACCGCTATGCCCTACATCGGCAATGTCTCGCAAGGTGTTGAGGCTAAAACGCTTTCCCCAATATTGGGCAATCATGGCGAGACATGTCACCCCACAATCGGCAGTACTTTGCTGTTGAATGAATGGATACTTTTTCCACAACTGTCGCCGCCGTTTCTTGGGTTTAGGAAAAAAGGTTGACTGAGATCTCGTGTGATTCAGAGCATTCTGGTGGCCATTCTGATTCGTTGCTCCTTGCGTATAGGACGGTTGATTCCCATTGAGATTGAACGCTTTGGGGTTAGACGCTTTGGGGTTAGACGCTTTGGGGTGGGGCGATTTGGGGTGGGGCGATCGCCCATGAATAAACGAATTCTGAGAACGGTTATGCCCTTGGATAGACGGATCTTGAGACGATGGCTCTGACACTGCAGTTGGAACCGCATCAGACTGGCTATTATCTATTTCAGGAATACTGGCTGTGGCTGTTTCCCATTGGTCAACTGGCAATCGATAAAGATGAAGGTCCGTAGCTGCAACCCAATGTTCTGGAACAGGGGCAGGATATCCCCAATCTCCTCCAATTTGAGGGTGAACGGAGGAGTTTGACGTTTGAACCTCTCCTCTGTAAAGCCAAACATGTCCAGCATTTGTAGGAATAGACTGATGCAAAACCGCACCTTGCTTAATCTGTTGTGAAACAATCAGCGGGATTAAGGTTTGAAGCCGATGGCTAGGAATAGAACGAAGGCGAGTCAGTGTTTTGAAAAAAAGTAACATCTGACGCTGTTGAGTCACCGCCTGTAGGTGCTGCGTCAGATGAGGACTGGCTGTCAGTATTTTCTCCAGGTTGCTATGGGAGAGTCGTGCAACCTGTACAGATGTAGCACTAACCACCCGATAAGGAAGTGGCTGCCCAAATAGCATTGTGTCGAGGCCGATGATGTCGCCTGCCTCTAATGAGAGGACAGAGACTTCTTGACGGTGTACAGGGTCAAAGCCCAACACCCGAGCACGTCCGCAAATGATGAGATACAAATAAACCACATCCGATTTGGAACCCGGAGCTTCTCCTGCAGCAAAAACCGGGGATCTGGATGTGGTCGAGGTATCACTCTGATTTTGTTGAATGGATGAGGAGCATCCGTCATCAATCAGAAGAATGTCGTCTCCCATCGGGAGATTAAATTGCTCGAAATAGTGTTGAATCTCAGGAATTTGTTCAAGGTGACCCTGACATTCAGCAAACAGTTTCTTTAAAGCAGTCCGTAATGAGTTGTCAGGAACCTGACGGCCATTTTGGGAAATATTCTGTTGAAAATCCATGATGAATGGGGGGCTTGGAGTAAAGCGGAAATCATAATTAGCACCTACCCAAACAAACACCTGAGCGTGTTTAGATATGTGTGTGATACCAAATTCGCAAATGAAAACCAGATTTTATTTTTTGTGAAATCACCGCATCGCAGGGGTTTCACAAAAAATAAATTTTGAGTTTTTCAAGCCGGATTTAGTGTGACATGTCTATCGTTTTCGACTAAGCTGCAAAGCAAGAAATGAATGCAGCAACCAAGATGAAAATCAGTTCTTTTTGAATGATTACAGTAAGTGATTAAACAATGAGTGACTTAATCTATTCGAACAAGTGTTCGTACAAATTAAATCAGACATCAATTCAAAACGAGCTGTCGTTTGTCGTAATCCCCAATGTCATTTCTTGAGAGAACTGGCGTATTCACTCAAGTTTGCGCGTATGACTCACATTCACAGAACCTTACTCAAGGACGATTTCACGAAATGGCTTAGATCATCATCTATTTCGAGAAATAGCTTGAGAGATGCTTATGAACTTAACCGTAAAAATCAGGTACGTCGAGTCATCTCAACTCAACCTCAATACATCTGAAGTTCAGAGTAAAAGACTCTATCATTTTCTATGCTTTATGGACTAATCCGGATAGAAATGAAAAATTCAATTGACCTTGACATCACAATTTGCCAAAACCCAACTACGATAGTGTCCGTGGTATGAAGAACGTACAGTAACTATCATGTCCCCTGTAATGACTCGCATTGTAATAGTCTGCATAACCTTTGTTCTTGTCATTTCTTGCAGTGCTCGGTCAGCAATTCAGAAGAACGACGAACAACCCGAGAACCTTCAAGGCAACATTGCCCTATGGATCGAATTACCACTTGGATTAACTGAAAGCCAGCACCGAAAAGTGCAGGATGTTCTTGGAGACGTCATTGAGGAGTGGAGTGAACTCTACCCTCAGACTGAAGTATTTATCAAATTTTTCCTAGCAGAAAAAATATTAGAACCGTTTGTGGCTCAAGTTACTCGCGGAGCTGGGCCTGATTTGATCTTGACCTACTACAATCCTGCATTACTTCAGTTAATTGAGGATGGAGTATTGCGATCGCTCCATGCCGATGAAGTGAATACATTTCAGTTTCGTCCTGAAGCACTCGAATCTGTTCGGTATGATGACGAGCTTTATGGGATACCGGCTTATTTATCAACGCAGGTACTCTGCTACAACAAAGACAAAGTTGATCTCAGTGCTCTACCTCAAACACTGCCAGCGTTAATCGAGCAGGCTCGCAAAGGATACTCCGTAGGCATTCATTCGGGATTTGCTGCAACCTTGTGGGGAACTGGATTATTTGGAAGACAATTATCTGATGTTCAAGAACCTGCCATCCTTGCATGGCGAAGAGGCTGGAAACAGTGGATGGAATGGCTAAAAGATGCACAGAATGAGCCCAATCTTATTCTTAGTGAAGACACTCAAGCGCTTCAACAGGCCTTTGTCGATGGACAATTAGCTTATTTAACATGTCATTCAGACTGGACTCCATATTTCAGCGATGTCTTGGGCAGGGACACGTTAGGCGCAACACTATTGCCGGGTAATGACTTTCAATCTGCAATTCCACCTCTTGTCACCACAAGCTTTTTCTTTAATCAGGCCTCTAGCGATAATCAGACGAAGCTTGCCATTAAATTGGCCCAATTTATCACTAATGAAGAACAACAAAAGCAGATAGCAGCAGGTATCCCCTTTATTCCAAGTAATAAGAATTTGACGTTTAATCCTCAGCTATTTCCCATTCGGGCGACGTTACTTGAACAGGCTAAAACAGCACGAAATCTCTCGTTGGATGATGCAGAAACCTTGGAGGCAGTCAAATTTCAAGGAGATAGTTTCTACCAAAAAATCTTAGCTGGTGAAATTGATACAGACGACGCAGCGATTGAGATGAGGCGGGCGGTTGATCAGCAACTTCAGTCTAACTGATTGGAGAAACTATGTTAGAAGATCCCCGTTTTAATCTTGATGATCTTTGGTCAGAATTGGCTCAAGTTGCCATTATTCTCCAGCGTCCTGTTGTTCAATTCCAGCTTATTGGCATTGGTCTTTCCATCCTGTTATCGTGGGCGCTCTCCAGATGGATTTGGGGAAAACTGACTGGACGACTACCCATGCTCAGCCAGTGCGAGACGGGTAAACAGCGACTGTCTTGGAAACAGTATTGGGTCGTTTGTGTCCGCCACCTTCTGACCCCAACTCTTAGCTGGATCTTGATTCGTATCCTCGGAATGGGCTTTATCAACTGGGGTTGGTTTGCGGGGTATTTCGATGATGGCATTCAACTGTTCACGTACTTTTGGTTCTGCCGTCTCTTTATTGTTTGCTTGTATCTTTTATTTCCTGTGCAAGCCGTCAACAGCTATCGGTACCGTTTTTTCGATCCACTATTTACGCTAATTGCAATCGGCATAACGTTGAGTTGGTTTCTGGATCTCCATCTCCTCTCAAACGTCGTATTTATAAATTTCTTTGATGATGCAATTACGTTAGGAGGTGTATTTGTTGCGATCGCCGGTTTATATTTCTGGATCGTGGGCGTTTCTCTCCTAGAAATCCTCATCCTCCAACTTTTCAGCAGAAAAACCATTCAAGACCAAAGACTGACTCAAGTGGCGGCTCTTCTACTTCGCTACTTTTTAATTGGGTTAGGTATTGTCTTAATTTTTGGGTATATCGGTGTGAGCCGAACAACCTTTGCAGCCATCACTGGTGGATTATCTGTTGGCATTGGGTTTGGTCTCAAGGAAGTCATCGGTAACTTTGTGAGCGGCATTTGGTTGCTCTTTGAAGGGGCTTTGAAACCTGGGGATATTGTCAAAATAAATGACAAGATTAGCAAAGTTACCAAATTTGGCATTCGAGCCACAACGGTTCAAGTCATCGAAGATAACTCTGAGGAAATTATTCCAAATCAAACATTTTTCACTCAAAATGTCTCGACCTTAACAGGGAGTAATGACTTAGTTGCTTTATCGATTATTGTTGGAGCCAGCTATCAATGTAGCCCGCCGAACGTCATTGATGTGCTCTTGCAGGTGGCTCAGAATCATTCATGTGTCTTGAAAAGCCCCAAACCTCAAGCCTTTGCCCTGGGGTTTGGCGACTCAAGTATTGATTTTGAGCTCAAGTTTTGGATTAACGACCCTTTGATTTTCAAGGTTGTGACGAGCCAATTAGTCTGTGATATTTGGCAAGCATTTGCAGACAACCACATTGAGATTCCTTATCCTCAGCGTGATTTACATGTCCGAAGCACTCACCAGGATCTAACGATGTAGATGATGTAGGGGTCAATGGCACTGACTTAAGGCGAAATTGTTGGCAATGAGCATTGATTTCATAGGCATTTCAGCCTCTCAAAAATTCTTAAGTCAGTGCCATTGGATGTAGGGGCGGTGGTGGAATATTCGCCCTTTATTAAGTTGTTAGCTATTTAAATGGCATGGTTGTCCCCCGCCGGAGGCAGGGGACAACCACCAAAATCCGCAAAATAGGTGAGAACGAAACGAGTTGTAAGCACAGCTTTCTTAAATTTTAAGGTGGTTATTGGTGACGATCGCTACGGAATCTAACAGCATCTTGCTCGATAACACTCATTAATGACGGAAACACCTGTGACGGAAACACCATCATCGAAATCGCACCGACTGACCAAACGTATAGGCGCTAGCCTTTGATTTATTATGCTTGTCACTCAACATCCTGTGTTCCGGCGTTTTTGGTATCCGATGATGCCGATATCTCATTTGAAAGCAGGATGTGCCAGTGCTGAATTATTGGGGCAGCGGCTTGTGTTGTGGCTAGATAGCGATGGGCACCCCAGCGCCGTGGAAGATCGATGTTGCCATCGCACGGCTCGCCTCTCTCAAGGCTGTGTCATCAACGGCAATATTCGCTGCCCCTATCATGGCTGGATGTTTGATGCCGAAGGTGCCTGTGTTGAGGTGCCACAGCGTCCAGATTTGCCCATTCCCTCAAGCTATGCTGTCACCTCCTTTCGATGTCAGCAGCGCTATGGCTATGCCTGGGTATGTCTAGATGAGCCGTTGTTGGATATTCCTGAGATTCCAGAAGCCACTGATCCGCAATTTCGCCAAATCCATCAATTTTATGAACCATGGCACTGTGCTGGACTGCGGTTGATGGAAAACTCCTTCGATAACGCCCATCCTCACTTTGTTCACCATAAAACCTTCGGTATTCAACAAGAGCCGATTCCTCCACAACCAGACATGTGCGAAGAAACAGACGATGGCCTACACATGCAATACACACTGCCTGTGTTCAATAACAATGATCAAAAGCAAAACTTGGGCATGGCAGACCATAAAACCGTTCGCATTAGTGAGGGGCGGTGGCACATGCCCTTTATTCGCACGCTCAAAATCGCCTACCCGAATGGGCTGATCCATCTGATTTTTACAGCGGCGACCCCAGTGGGCGATCGCACCTCACAAATCGTTCAGTTTTGCCTACGAAATGACACAGAAGACGACGCATCGACCGAGAGCATCATCGCCTTCGATCGAGCTGTGACCTTAGAAGATAAAGCCATTCTTGAGGGCACAGAGTGGGATGTCCCCTTAGTCCTGAGTGGGGAACAGCACATGCCATCAGACAAACCGGGAATCATCATGCGCCACAAGCTAGCGGCCCTGATTCGCAACCATGAGACTGAGGCGTCAGCGTCGATGAAGTCTCTGAGCAATTAAGTAAATGCTTTCTATGTTTCTAAGTGCCCTTTAGATAGTTCACGTTATAATAGAAAACTAGACAGAATAGTACAGGGGGCTGTAACGGTTTCGACGTTTTGGCGAAAGCTATTTCGTGCAGGCCGAGAGTGAGCCCACTCTCGAAAATCAAGGCTCAACAAACGTAAGTGCGAACAACATCGTACCCTTTGCTCGTAAGGCTGCACCTGTTGCTGCTTAAATAAGACTCTACGTCTTCGAGCGTTCACGGCGTGACTCCGTTAAGGGCTGTGAACTTAACCCCAACGGATGCTCTAGTAGTTTGCTTCTGGTCAACTGCTGGCTAAGAAATTACCAGAAAGCCTCATCAGTCGGGTTAATGGCTGTTTCCTGCCCTGAGGATATGATGGGCTAAGCCTGTGAATGAATGGAATATTAATACCTGAAGCGGACACGGGTTCGACTCCCGTCAGCTCCATTTAGAGACAATCCAAGAATATCTTAAGAAGTCTGAAATCTCTTTACAGAAAAAGGTTTTACTATCCTTATTGATTCTGGTTTGTCCAATTTAGTCCATTGTTATCTGAGGAAATTGGGGGCAAAATTGGGGGTGTAGGCTGTACTAACTCAGGGGGTGCCCCCATGTTGACCGATAAAGAAGTTCGTAACGCTCACCCTGGGGAGAAGACGAAACGTCTTTGGGATGAGAAAGGTCTCTATCTGGAGATCACTCCAAAAGGGGGCAAAGGATGGCGACTCAAGTATCGAATTAATAAGAAAGAGAAGCGCATAAGCTTTGGGGTTTACCCAGATGTGGGATTGAAGGACGCTCGTAGTCAACGAGACGAAGCGAGGAAGCTGATTGCATCTGGAATAGATCCGAGTCTACACCGAAAGGCTCAAAAGAGGGCATCGCAACAACAAGAATCCAATAGTTTTGAATCTGTAGCAAGGGAGTGGTATTTACGTTTCTCGCCAAATTGGGCAGTTAGTCATAGTCAAACAGTTATCAAACGACTCGAACGAGATATTTTCCCTTGGATGGGAAATTCACCCGTAGCAAAGATAAGTGCTCCAGAATTGCTGACAGTTATTCGTCGAGTTGAGGGTAGAGGAGCGCTAGAAACTGCTCACCGTGAATTAAATATTTGCGGGCAAGTATTCCGATATGCGATAGCCACAGGAAGAGCCGAACGAGATCCATCGAGAGATCTGCGTGGGGCATTACCTCCAGTCAAAACCAAACATCTAGCAGCCATCACAGATCCTAAACGGGTTGGAGAACTCCTCAGAATTTTAGATGGGTATCAAGGGGGATTTGTCGTTCAGTGTGCTCTTCGGTTAGCACCCTTAGTTTTCGTTCGACCTGGGGAGCTTCGTCATGCTCAATGGGTAGATATTGACTTTGACGAAGCAGAATGGCGTTTCAAAGTCAGCAAAACAAACACTGACCATATTGTTCCTCTTAGTCGTCAAGCCATAGCTGTTCTAAAGAACTTGCATCCTTTGACAGGAAACCGAGAATGGATTTTCCCAAGTGGTAGATCTCCTCTACGTCCCATGAGTGAGAACGCTGTGCTTGCTGCTTTGCGATCTTTAGGTATCGAGAAAGAGGAGATGTCTGGGCATGGTTTTAGAGCGATGGCCAGAACTCTTCTTGATGAGGAACTAGGGGTTCGGCCAGATTTAATTGAGCAGCAATTAGCTCACACTGTAAAAGACCCACTTGGTCGAGCATACAATCGGACAAAATTTCTTAAGGAACGTCACGCCATGATGCAGCAATGGGGCGATTATCTTGATGATTTACGAGGCAACCAATGAATCAAAAGGAAAATGAAGAGAAAATAGATTGGAACACAGTTGAGGAATTCAAACTAAGTGAGGCTGTTTTACTCCTATTGGACAGAATTCCAACCGAGGATGAGAAAAAGCGTGTTCTATTTGATGATCCTAAGCTACCTGATAATGTAAAACGACTCAAAAAAGAAATTTTACAAGATATATTGAATCTGCCTATTCCACACTCAGGCATTATATCAGTATCTTCTGTTCTCACTGAGTCTAAAGTTCATCGTCAAGAATTAACTGATTTTGCTAAGCGAAAAGGGTTGCAACCATGCTTCTTATTTCAAACGAATAAAACGAATATCAAGGCACCTATATCTAAAAAAGAAGAGGATATTGATCCGAGACGTCGTAGGACATACTTAACGTTAATTAGAGCACTACTAAATAAGCTGGAAATTGATCCTAGCCAGAAAAAATTGGTTCCTAAAATTAAAGGTTTCGTAGAATTGGCTGGACTCCGACTCGATGAGAATACTATTCGTAATGTTTTGCAAGAGCTTAAAGATATGGATGAAGACTGAGATAAATTAATTTATTCTCAGCCTATTCCGTTTTCTATATCTATTCCGTTTTCCTATTCCGTTTTTTAGAATCTTATACTTGTATCATTTCTAAATAAAAAATATTGAATGAAGAGAATCTTCTAAACCTATTATTCTCTTTAACTTTCAGGCATTTATAAAAAACGGAATAGAAGATATTCCGAAATCAAAATCCTTAATAGGCCCACTAGTCTAACCGAATTATTCAGTATTGGCTTGTACTTTTTGAGACTAATTAAGACAATGCCGAAAGAAACTGGATTCCTAAGGATCAAAGAAGTTCTTGCTATTATCCCGGTTGGACGCTCCACTTGGTGGGCAGGTGTCAAGGATGGTCGATTTCCTCAACCGATTAAGTTAGGTCCTAGAACAACTGTGTGGCGGGTTGAGGATATTCATTCATTCATTCAAAATCCCACTCAAATTTCGACTAAGCATCAGCACCACCAGGATTGGAGGGCTGATTCATGACAGATATTCAACAAAAAGCGATCGCCCCTTTAAGCTCGAATAGCGATTGCCTCAATTCAAATGTTTCTTTGCCGTTTTCTGCATCTTCACCGAAGTTTCAGTATTCAGGAAAAGGTAATCCCTGTCCAATCTGCAATCGCACAAAGGATGCTGATTGTCGGTGGAATAATGAAGTTTGCCTTTGCCACTCCTACATTGATCAGGATGCACAGATACCTGGTTACATTTATCGAGGAAGGGTAGATATATGGGGGCAGTATTTTCCCAAGAAAGAGCATCTGCCAAAACCCATCCGTGCCAGAGCCAAACAAGAGTTTATCTATCAAGATATTGATGGACAACCTCTGGTAAAAGTGACTCGCACTGATAGCGGCAACGGCCAGAAGAGGTTTTATCAGTGTCATTGGAATGGGGCTAAGTGGATTCCAAGATTGACCGATGAGGTAAAGGCGAAGCTGAGGCTATATAAAATTGCTGACCCAATAAATCAAGACGCGATCGCCCAACAGAAGCCGCTCCTAATCGTAGAGGGGGAAGGCAAGGTTGAACTGCTGCTGAAGAAGGGTGTGGCAGCTACCTGTGCTATTGGTGGTGCTGGTAAATGGAAAAAATATGGCTATCTCAATTATCTAGAAGACCTGACTGGTGTGAACGTCGTTTTGTGCCCTGATAGGGATAGACCAGGGTTAGAGTATTGCGCTGATATTGAGAAGGATTTTCCTAACGCTCAATGGCTGTATGCGTTTCCGGATTCTGATGAGTGGGAAAATTTGCCAGATAAAAACGGTTTAGATATTGCTGACTGGATTCAGCAAGAGAATCTGAACAGTAATGTTATATTGGCAACTGTCGAGCCGAAACGCTCGTTTAGTAGAATCCCTATCCCATCACGAACAGCGTCAAGCTCAGAAGAATCTGAGAAAAAGACAATTTTCCAGCTATTGCTGAAGATTGCAGAACAATATCGATATTTTCATACTCCGTCTCAGAACACTTATGTCGACGTGGAGGTTAATGGAATTCGGAGAACATTTCCATTGAGACATAGGACCTTTAGGCAATGGCTTGGAAGGGAACTATATCTCTGGTATAGGAAAGCACCAGGTTCAGAAACAATGAATCAGGTGTTGGGTTTACTTGAGGGACAAGCCTCATTTGAAGGTGATAAACAAGACGTCTGTCTTCGAGTAGCAGGACATAATGAGAAGGTTTATCTTGACTTAGGAAATGATGCCTGGACAGCGATCGAAGTTAGCGCTGATGGATGGAAAATTGTCACTGATTATCCAGTCAGGTTCCGAAGGCCAAATACACTTTTGCCTCTACCGACACCAGAACCCAATGGAAATCTTTTGGAATTAAGAGAATTATTCAACTTCGATGATGATTCATGGGTTTTAGTTATTAGCTGGCTGCTGTTTAGCTTCTATCCAAAATATCCTCACCCAATTTTGGTATTACATGGGGAGCCAGGCTCAGGTAAGAGCTATACTGCAAGGCTATTGAAGGGCATTGTCGATCCAAGCAAGGCTCCTTTGATTCCTAATGTGTCTGACCTCCGCAACTTGGCCATCCAAGCAGATAACCGGTGGATTCCAGTCTTTGACAATCTTTCGTCTCTGTCAATTGACCAATCGGATGCTCTGTGTCGCATTAGCACAGGCGGAGGGTTTTCAACTCGTACTCTTTTTGAAAACAATGAGGAGACTGTTTTTGAGTTCATTCGGCCTCAAATAGTAACAGGTATTGACTCACTTGCCAGTCGCGGTGATTTATTGGAGCGATCGCTAATCGTTAATTTGTTAACGATTCCAGAGGCCAAACGACTCACAGAGGCTCATTTGGATGCTCAATTAGAAAAGTGCCGAGGACGAATTTTGGGGGCACTCTTGACAGCATTGAGTCAAACCCTGAAGAATTTGCCAACAATCCAGGTAGAAAAATTGCCTCGCATGGCAGATTTTGCACGATTTGCGATCGCCGCTGAACGTGCTCTTGGATCTCCTGATGGTAGTTTCTTACGCGCCTATGAAAGCAATCGACGAGAGGCCCACAAAATTGTTATCGAGTCTTCTCCAATCGCAATAGCCATTCAACGATTGATGGATTATCGTCAACGGTGGCATGGAACACCAACAGAGCTATTAGAAAAGCTAGGAGCATTGATCGATGAGAAGAACCGTAAAAGTAGCCTATGGCCAAGAAGTCCGCATTCGCTAGGTAAAGCTCTCAAGCGAGTTGCTCCTGATCTCCGGAGCACGGGTATTGAGGTTACTAAAGATCGAAATAGTTCGAATCGTTCATACACGATAGAACGGAGTAATATCCAGACGTCATAATTGTCACAACTGCCACAAGCTATTCAGGGTTGTGGCTATAGCATTGACGTTTCTCTGAGTATTAAATGTCAAGCGTCGTAGGCGTGTCACGACAAACATCTTGCCGGGTAGTTGTCATCAGAAAAATTCCCCTTGGCTTCAATGGGTGCAGGTAGGAGATTTCATATTGCATTCCGGAGGCCTATTAGGACAATATAAAGGGGTATCTACTCACATTACAGATTCCTTATGGCTTCACCTTATAGTAATGACCTACGACTTAAAGCGGTGACGGCTGTTGACCGAGGAGAACCCAAAAGCCACGTTGCCCGGATGTTTCATATCAGTCGCAATACCTTAGAGCTATGGTTAAAGCGTCGAGAACGAACTGGTAGCGTGAGTCCGGAGTGCAATTTTACTCGGGGACCGAAACCGAAGATTGCAGATTTGGAAGCGTTTCGTCGCTTTGCTAAACAGTACGGCCATCTGACTCAAGCGTAGATGGCTGAGCAGTGGTCCGATGGTATCAGTGCCGATACCATCGGAGCTGCCCTGAAAAAAATTGGGTTCACTCGAAAAAAAAGACCTATGGCTATCGAGAGCGAGATGAAGCGGCTCGAAGTGACTTCCTAAAAATGTTTCAGCGCGATGCGGCTGAGCGATTCGTCTTTGTGGA
>JBCCWF010000049.1:0-20758 GCA_039194035.1 Cyanobacteria bacterium P01_E01_bin.6
ACGCCCGCAGTCGCGGCACTTATAGTTTTGCTTGCCTCTTCGCGTTGTACCATTCTTTGAGATGTCGTGGGAGCCGCAGGTGGGGCAGGTCATTTCTATCGCCATCGCTGCTATGCCGCTGTGAACAGTAGATAGGTCATGTTTTTCTCTATCCTTTACATTAGTAGACTACCTGTTATTTTAAGCACCCTTGAATGTGGCGATGCTCCATACATAATGCTAGATTGGCACTAGCTTAGGGATTAATTTTGCAGGTTACGGATAGGTAAAAACTGATAGCAGTGATGATATTAAGTTGCTGTTGCATGATTTAGATGGTTAGTTGTCCCTTCTTAGTGCATCTGGGCATCAGTTGGAAGCTGTTTCTGGGCTATCCCTACAAGGTTGGCAGAAACTATCCATCATCTAAGTACCTGGACGTAATGAAAACAAAAAAAACAAATCCTGTGCCGTCCGCGCAGCGGGCGGCACAGGATTTGGAACGTTACGTTTAATGATGGCTGGCGATTTAGTAGTGACGATAGCTAGCGATGTGAGTGTTCTAATATTCAGCAAGTTCAGTAAAACTACGATTGCTATCCCACAGAGCACTGCCAAATCATTTACAGATGAGTTAAAACTCATTGCGATGTGCATCTAGGTTCGTTCAGTCAACTAATATTGCAACATCAGGTACCTGGTTGAGTTTTAGTTATTCCTTAAGATTGTTTTCTTTAGTCAAGTTATTGCTCCCATTTGCGATTCTGAGCTGATGACGCTGTCAAGCGAGTCCTCTATGCCTCTTACTCATCCGATGCTACCAGATACTGTTTCCCCGAAACCAAGCTACTCATCTAACGATGCGTTAGTGATGGTACAGGATGAATCAGGTGATTGTGCTTCCTTCTCCTGGCAAGAAGCTGAGAAGCATGGCCTTTGCATGCAAGATATCAACCCAGGCCAATTTAGCGACAATTTTCGGCCAGTGGCGATCGCCACCTACTTGAACCGAGTTCGTTACGTACTGAATGCCCAAGCTCCTCTTCAATTTGCTTATCCTTTTTGGTGTAACAAGCGTATCCTCTTATTTGATCTAACCATTAGTCCGATTTTGGTTCCTGGGCGACAGTCTTCTCAAGTCACGGTCATCGGGCAATTTTGTAATGAAACCACGGAAGCGGAAGCTCAAGCCTGCATTAAAGATCTAGAAGCACCTCAATCCCCAGTATTATTCAATCGATATCAGAAACTCCTGACTCAAGTTGCGTGGAATATCCGACGAACCCTTGACCTAGATACCATTTGGCAACATACGGTTGATGGGTTAGGTGAAACATTGGGAGCCGATCGATGCCTATTGTGTTCTCACAAAGTTGGCGATCGCCAACTCAAAGTGGTTACAGAGTATCGACAGCCACATGTTGAATCAATGATTGGACAAGACATCAGTATTGACTCAGAACAGGTTCATCAGGCATTAGAAACCCTAAAGCCAGTGATCCAGGTGCCAGATGTGAGTGGTGAAACATCATCAATTCTCACCATGACCACCTGCTATCAAGATCGACCAAACGGGTTAATTATTGTTTATGCACCTGAACAGTTCCGCTTGATCCATGATGCCGAAATAGACTTAATCCAAGAATTTGCCGATCAGGTCGGGACTGGAATTGCACACGCAACATTGTTTGCCGAAAGCCGAGACTTAGCAACAGAACTTCAACAAGTCAACGACCAAATTCGACAAAAGCATCAAGAACTCGAAGAAGCCCATCAGCAAGCTGAAGAGGCATCTCGTGTAAAAAGCGAATTTCTGGCGAATACCTCCCATGAACTTCGCACCCCGCTCAATGCCATGATCGGATTTCTGAAGTTGGTGCTCGACGGCATGGCAGATGACCCTGAAGAGCAACAAGAATTTATTGGCGAAGCTCACCGTTCTGCGGTTCATTTGCTCAACATCATCAACGATATTCTCGACATCGCTCGCATCGAAGCTGGCAAAATGCAGCTTGAGATGAACCCAGTGAACTTGGAAGAGCTTCTCACGGATGTTGAGAACTTTACCCGAACACAGGCTGAACAAAAGGAATTGCAGTACGAAATTCGATTGCCTGCGACCTATGATCAAGTCATTCTCTACGGCAACTATCAGCGATTACTGCAGGTATTACTAAATCTTGTGGGAAATGCTATTAAGTTCACTCCTGAAGGAAGCATCACGATTACAGCCGACATTGAAGAACGCAAAGATGTTGATACCACCGGGTTCGCCAAAATTAGTGTAGCTGACACGGGCATTGGTGTTTCCTTAGAAGACCAAGACAAGCTATTTCAGTCATTTAGTCAAATCGAAGGCTCACGAACTCGACGATTTGGGGGATCTGGATTGGGGCTTGTCATTTCTCAAAAGCTAGTCGAAACCATGGATGGAATTATGAATTTCTTCAGCATGGGAGAAGGATTGGGATCGACTGTTGCCTTCACCGTTCCGCTATATCAAGATCCCGTCATGATGGATATCCCTTCCGAAGAAATGTCAGAACTGCTCGAATCAGAGGAAATGTCAGAACTGCTCGAATCAGAGGAAATGTCAGAACTGCTCGAATGAGGTATCGTTCAGATGAGTAGTTAGGTACAGTTAAGACTATTATTTCTTCAGGTTTGGAACACCCGCATAGGTTTTACAAAAAAGGAGTCATGGGGTCATGACTCCTTGAACAACGACCGTGATTAGGCATCGCTTGAGTTGATGGCGAGTTAGAGTTGACCGGCAGGTGTCTTGTCTCGACCATGATTGTTGTCAACCTCATACTTATGCGCGTAGGTTTGTAGCAGAGAGCTGACTTGAGATAGCACCTCATCCTTCTTCGCATCTTTTTGAATTGCGTGGCGCTCAGGGAAGAATTCTGGGCGATCTAAACTACGGCCAATCGCTTCATCAACCTTCTCCGCAATGAGAATCTGCAAATCTTCTTTAGCTCGACTTCGCTGATATTCCGCTCCTTCTTCTGTCGTAGCATACAAGGGCGGCAGTCGGTTGAGAGCGTAGGCTGCAATATCTCCTAGATCTAGGGTGACGTCACTATTCGCCTCGATTTCAGCAACCCGAGCGATCGCTTCCGTTAACGCTAACTCTTCCATGACATTAATGAATTGCTTACGAGGTACCGCAACCACCTCACCTGTCAACAATGCCCCCATCAATCGATCTAAAGCCATGTATTCTTCGATTGACAACTCGGAAGCAGTGTCACAAATATTGCCTACTTCTGCTTCCATTGCTGGCGTTAGATAGCCATCACGTAGTGCTTGGTCAACAATTTTTTCGATACTCATAGCGATCTATACTCCACGGCGCTCTTTAGGTTAGTCATGGAGCGGCTTTCTGCCGTCCGCGCCTAGTGTGCCCAAGATATCCAGGATGTCACCGCGATTGTTCGAGAAAGTGCGATTTTTCAGTACTTTCGCTTACATTGATTGGTTACATTTTTATCATTTCAGCAATGTTTAATGTCGGTCAGTGAGGCAAGGTAGTTGTGTGAACACCGCTCACCTAAAAACCTTTTTCAAAAGAATTTCAGACTTGACAAAGTTTATGAAGAAATGAGCATGACTCAGCTGCTCATTTCTTCGTAGGGAATCTGAGACGGTTGCCAAGTGATGAGAATGACCCAATTTCTTTAATGGGATACATAAAACATGAGTCCTTTTCACACGCGCAAAACAATGTGTTAATTGATACCATCAAATCGCCAGGGAACGGGATCAACCGCTTGCCCATTTACATATAGCCCCCAGTGTAGATGGGGGCCTGTAGAACTTCCTGTAGAACCGACAGCTCCAACCGTTTGTCCTGCCTGAACGAATTCGCCTTCCTGAACATTGATGCTATTGAGGTGCAGGAAAATACTCAGAACTCCTTGCCCATGGTCTATGCCAATCGTATTGCCGTGGACGCGAAACCCTTCGGATTCACGCCCAACCAATGCAATGCGACCAGCGGCAGGGGCAACAACTGGAGTTCCAGTGCCTGTGGCGTAGTCAACCCCTCGATGGTAGTAATCGTTGGCAAAGACGCCATTGTAGTAGCGCTGTACGCCAAAAACAGTGCTAACGCGACCGGATGTAGGGCGAAGGAATGGACCATTCCAAAATCGCTCAAGGGTCACAATTTGCTTAAAGGCTTGCACACGTGACCGTTCAATTTCAGTCAGGCCAGAACCTCCTCCTCGAAGAGTGATGCGCTGGGTGGGAAATGTGCGATCGCGCAGCCAAACAGCAAGATTCTGAACCTCATCTCCGTCTCTGACTTGAATGGTTAGCTGTCCAGGGGTATCGAGGGGGGTTGTTGGCAGGAGGGCACGATGGATTTGACCTGCCACTGAAAACACCGGATATGATTGTTGATTGAAAATGACCGAAAGGTCATCAGAGTTCGTGTCATTGGCTTGAATGGTGACAGAGAGAGTGTCTCCGAGTTGAGGCTCTGCTGGCAGCAGCTGGACCTCAAGGGCATAAGCAACACTCGACATTGTTGTTCCAAGGGCTGAACAGAGGGCGATCGCCCAACGCTGTACAGAAGATCGTTGAAAAAATGAATGTACGGCCATCATAGAGTCGGATTTGAGCTAATTGGTTCTTACTTACCGGGATAATCTGTCTTGATCAGAAGAACTCGTCTAAATTCTCTACAAAAACTCATTTAGCCATCCCTGTAATGTGTTACTGAAGTAAACAGGATAGCTTAACAAAACTAAAAATTAAAGCTGGGGATCGCTCCAGTGGAACATTCTCCAGGTTTTGCTTTCAGTGTTATTAACAAATCACATTTAGTAGGAATCTTGTTGGCTTCTGATAACCCGTTCGCCTTAACAGCTCTCTTTTTCATTAGTGTGGCACTCTAATTGCCACACTAATGAAAAAGAGAGCAAACTTGGCCGTATGGGGTTTAATTCTAAACCTGATTCTAAATTCGTACTGGTATTGCAATCGATATGTCATTGGACAGGCAAGAACTTCCTTTTCCAATACGGCTCATCTTGTACAAGTACCTGGACGTCATTAACATCAAAACCCCAAATTCTGTACCGCCTGCTGCGCAGGCGGTACAGAATTTGAAAGTTACGTTTAATGATGACTAGCTACTTAGCATCTAGGATAGGTATCGACAGTTCCTATCTGTAGGATTGAATCATGGATATTCCCTACTGTTTCAGCACCGTTAATGGTGCGCTGACTACATTTAGTCTCAGACATTAATGGTGGAGTTCTAATTCAATCTTCTGTTTCAATCTTCTGTCAATATTTTGGCTTGTGCTAATGGTGCATGATTTAGACTCCGATACTGTGCTTGTCATTATCCCCGTTCGGAATGAGGAGGCGACCATTGGTGTCATTATTACCGCCCTCTATCGCCAGGGGATTCGTCATATTCGAGTGGTGGATAACGGGAGCACCGATGATAGTGCCATGAAGGCGATCGCCTCTGGAGCTGAAGTGGTGCGAGAGCCGAGGCCGGGATATGGGCAGGCCTGTTGGACTGGTTTGCAACATGTGCCGCCCCATATTGAGTGGATTCTGTTTTGCGATGGTGATGGCAGTGATGATTTATCCTATGTGCGTGAGCTCCTTGACCACCGATCATCCACCGACTTCATTCTTGGCGATCGCCGTGCCAGTCTGTCTGGCCGCCAAGCAATGACTCCCGTCCAAAATTTTGGCAATGCATTGGCAAGCACGTTAATGGCATGGGGGTGGGGACATCGCTACCATGACCTTGGCCCTCTACGATTGATCCGACGGTCAGCCCTAGAAGCCATTCAGATGCGCGATCGCGGCTTTGGCTGGACAGTGGAGATGCAGGTACGAGCCATTGAATTGGGGCTAACGATCCGCGAGATACCTGTGAAATATCGACCACGGCAAGGGGGCCGTTCAAAAATTTCCGGCACGGTGAAGGGCAGTGTTCAAGCTGGCACGATCATCTTGACGACCATTGGACAACTATACTGGCGCAAACTTTTTTCTAAGCACAAAAGAACGCCGACACAGCCTCTAAGCCTCCAGCAACCCATTTCCTCTGGTCGGCAATTGTGAACACAATGAAGGGAACATCACGTTTTCAATCCCTAGCCTTGTCATCATTGCTAGCTCCAAAGACAATGAGTAGTTTTCTGCTTATTTTGGGGTGTGTTTGGATGATGCCCTACGGGAATTTTGTAGATTCCCAAGTCTTTCGTCCTTTTTGGATTGGGTATGGCCTGATGGGCATCGGCTTTGCCCTTTCGTGGACCATTCGCCAGATTACCCCTATACATTTTTGGGCGATCGCCATTGGCTGTCGAGGCCTGCTCCTGTTTATGCACCCCGGTGACGATATCTGGCGATATCTCTGGGAAGGACTGATTCAAAATAATGGATTTAGCCCCTATCATTTTGCGCCCGATGCGTCAGAACTGCTGTCATACCGAACCGATTGGTGGTCATCCATCAATCACCCAAGCGTATCAGCCATTTATCCACCACTCACCCAATGGGGATTTCGGTTTCTAGCGGCGATCGCTCCCAGTGTCACTCTATTCAAAAGCGCCTTCATTGCAGCTGACCTCGGTATCTGCTATCTCCTATCACGACGGTATGGCCATCGTCGCGCCATTGATTATGCCTGGAGTCCGATTGTTTTATATTCCTTTGCCGGAGGAGGGCACTACGACAGTTGGTTTTTGTTGGCCCTCGTTGCAGCCTGGCTATCGTTTGATAAAGACGATCTGGACGATCTGAATGATGGCCAGAGTCTAGCCAAATCTTCTCGGCTCCCTCTCCATGCCTACGGTTGGAGTGCTTGGTGGATAGGTGTCAGCGTTGCATTTAAGTGGATTTCCTTGCCTCTAATCGTATTCATTGCCTGGAGAGGCGTGCGGCAGGGTCGCTGGATAGTCATTCCCCTTATTGCCATCCTTGGAAGTCTCCCCATCATTCTCACAGCCTTAGCATTTTGTGACGGCACTGCCTGCCCGCTGATCCCCACTAGCTCGGTCTTTGTTTCCTACGGACGTAGTGCAGAGCTCATTCCTCATCTCTTAGGACATGTATGGGAAGCCTCTCGCTGGGAAAATAAACTTTTTGCCATTCCTCTAGCACTTTGGGTCGGTTGGCTCATGCTCAGAGCCAAATCTTTTTTACAATTTGCAGAATGGTATTTTTTCGGCGTGTTCATCCTCTCTCCCATTACCCACGCCTGGTACTTCACGTGGATTGTTCCCTTTGCAGTGAGTAGCCATAATTGGGGAACTCGATTTTTGTCTCTTTCTGCGAGCACCTATTTTGCGCTGCCCTATCGACAATCGATAGGAGAATTCTTATGGAAGCTACGCCCGGTCGAACGAATTGCCTTATGGCTACCGTTCGTTACTGGATGGTTAGGACATATTAGATTGAGTAGTCGTTGGCTCATAAAAAATAGAGCACCGTTGCAGAATTCTTACTCTATGCCAAGGTCTGACTCATGATTTTTTCATGTAAATCAGAGTGAATAAAGATGCACACAGAAGAGCTCAAAAGGAAGTCCTGGGACATGGGTAAATTGAAAGGAGAGAAATCATTAGTATCTCGTGGCATCGTCGCCGGGTTTGTACTAGTTGCATCGGCTACCGTATTGGGAGGATGTTCAGCCATTTCGTCCGATTCTGCTCAGCAGACTGGCACTGTTTCCCAGTCCTCATCAGTAGATGCAAGTGCAGCACCGTTTAGCTATGACACCTACGCAGAAGTGCTCGCAGCCTATGTAGACGAACAAGGGTTAATTGATTATGCCGGACTTCAGCAAGACCGTGGTGGACTTGATCAATTCAATGCTTCAATGGGTGCTGTTTCACAAGAAACCTTCAATTCTTGGAGTGAAAACGAGAGACTCGCATTTCTTATCAACGCATATAACGCATTCACACTCCAATCCATCATTGATCAACAGCCCCTAAAATCAAGCATTCGCGACATTCCAGGTGTTTGGCGTATCCGCACATTTAACGTTGCAGGCGAATCCAAGACCTTAGACAACATTGAGCATAATACGATTCGGAAGGATTTTGCAGAGCCTCGTATTCACTCGGCATTAAATTGTTCAGCAATTAGTTGCCCTGTGTTGCGTCAAGAACCCTACACTGCTGAACAGTTAGACCAGCAACTTGAAGACCAGGTGTATCGTTGGTTGCTAAGTCCTGAAGGCATCCAAATTGATCGGGAGGCAGGCGAAGTCAAGATATCATCCATTTTCGACTGGTTTGGAGAAGATTGGATTGATGCCTTCAGCGTAGACAGCGGGTTTGATGGTTCAGATAAGCAACGTGCGTCTCTCAACTTCATTAGTCAATATCTTAGTGAAGAGGACGCTGAATACTTGCAGGCTGGTGGCTATCGCGTGAAATATTTGAATTACAACTGGGATCTCAATATCCAATCATAAACCTCGTTTAGATTGGGAACTGTAATTTTCCCTGCGGGGAAATTACAGTTCCCAATAAAGTTTGAGTTTAGAGATAACGGCTTGTATTTTAAGGCGGGATCCTGGGGCGCTCCGCGTTCCAGGATCCCGCTAAATTTTCCCTGGCTTAAGTTATAGCGCTATGCAACCGCGTCAAGTACAAAAACGGTGATGTGGGGTGCGCCGCGCCCCACATCACCGTTTTTAATCAACCCGCACAACGCTATATAAGCCGATATGACGTGGCAAACTTCTAAACATTGCAATTGAGATTGCACTACAATCTGGTCTGAAAAGTTTCCTTCATGAGAGTTTTCAGACCAATCATTTCTTTGAATATAGCGAAGGGATCTGCAAATAAAAAAGATACCCAATAGAGGGGCGACGTCTGCCGTCCCTCTATTGGGACTTTATTTTCTAGCAAGTCTCTCTAAAACTCGCCGATAACAGCCATCAGTTATCTCACACCCCCAACCCATCGTCGAAAGATATAAAGTATCTGTAGTAGCCAGATCGCCTGGTGCTTAACATATGGTTATAAGTTGGGTTGGATTAAACTAGCCCTAGGGGTTCCTGTCATTTTGTTTATTTAAGGAGCGTTTATGGTTAGCTCATCAGCCGATACCCTCTCCTCGTCTCTCAACGAGACAAACGCCTTAGATGATTATCAAGACTACATCGTCTCTGACGACAGTCTTTGTTCAGGATTTGTGCCCGAAGAGGTGGCGTCTCCGGCTGAGCCATATCGACTGTATCGATTCCTGACCGATCTCGAAGACATTCTGACGGACGAACCTGATGATGCAGAACGGATTCGTCGCATTACTCCTCTTGTCCGAGTCTTACTAACAAGTTCAGAGTGGCTTCAGTTTGAATATGTTGACCCATCACCCAAAACAGGATGGGGCGTCAAAATGCTGTATCGAGAACCGTCATTTCCACTGACGGTTCAGATGGTGTCGTGGTCACCTAATTGTGTATCGACCATTCATAATCACGCAACGTGGGGGATTGTGGCTCTCATTCGTGGTCAAGAGAAAAATACTCTATGGCGACGCAGCCCAACCCCAGAGCAGCCTGGACGTATTGAGCAGGTCGGAGAGCAATATCTCGTCCCCGGAGACATTATTGGATTTACCCCAGGCGCAATTCACTGTATCGAAGCCATTGGAGATGAACCCACCATTAGTTTTAATCTCTATGGCGTGACGGACTATCCGAATCGGTATCAATTCGACATCACCAATCACACTGCCAAAAAGTTCTAATGCAACGTCAGGCTTCACGTTCATGTATGCCACAAGGTATGTCTCTCCTCAGCAGGCATTAGCACGGTGCTCTGGTGACTAGGAGGCGGTGAGGTCTGAATCCGTCGCATTCGGCACGGGTACGTCTGCCCATAACAATTCGGGTGACAGTTCTTCTAATTCCTCTTCATTCGTATGGTGATGAACTGGCTCAATAATGAAGGGCAGGGACGCACCCCGGAGTCCTTTTTGAATGCGCTCTGGCGTATCTTTTAGCAAAACAAACAGCGCAAAGGTATCATCGGCTCCTTCACTGAAAATGTGCTTGTAACGATGGGGTAGCAGCCATTCATATTCGCGGGCTAACCAAATTTGTGTCTGACGCCAGCGCCCTAATAAATCAGAAAAATCTTCGTGCGGGTAGTGAATAAATACAAAAATCTCGACGCCAGTTTTGATTTTCCACTCAGGGTCACACATGATGACGCCGATGTCACAGGGTAGGCGAACAACATCCCCACTAGAAAGGCTAGGGGCGTACATTCCCATTGGTTTTGTGGCTTCGCGTAATCTCAATAAAGGCAATGGAATCGTGATTAAGCTCTCGTCTGGGCGTCGCATGCTGGGTAACATTTCGAGGTAGGGTCGAAACTTTTTCAGCAGTTGGATCATTCCTGCGCGATCGCTATAGTCAGCGAGAAGATTTTCATACTGGACTTTTTTAGTCGTCATTGAGCTGATAATGAAATCAATACAATCAACAAATATCGTGAGAGACTCTGCGCAGAATCATCCCAAGGGATATCCCATGCCCGCATTCTAGCGAGTTATCGCGGTCATCACCTCAATCGCCAGCGGAAGGCGATCGCCCTTACCCATTCACCACAACATGTACGGACTTCTGACCCGCATCAGTCGGTACGACAGTTCCAATCATGCTGCTTTGAGAATACCCCTGTTGTCGAAGCTCGGCTACACAATCATCAGCCTTATCTATAGGAACGGTGGCTAAAAGTCCACCGGAGGTTTGAGGATCGACCAATAGGGGAGCCATTGGATGATTCTCCAATTCAGCTGCATTTTGAATCTGAGCAAACGCCTGTGCATTTTGAGGGTGGAGAGAGCTCAGCAACCGTTGACGAATCGTGTCCTCTGCTCCGTCGAGGAACGGCAATGATCCCAGCGCCAGGTCAACCGTTATCGATGAACTAGGGTGAGTCATTTCGAGCAAATGGCCAAGAAGTCCAAAACCCGTCACGTCTGTACAGGCAGTAGCGCAATGCTGTTGCAAAATGAGGGAAGCGGCCTGATTGGACTGCAACATGGAGGCGATCGCCCCTTCAATCCAGCGGCCTTTGGCTTTGAGCTGCATGTTGGCGGCAAACAGGGTACCCGTTCCCAATGCTTTGGTGAGAATGAGGCGATCGCCCACCTGCATTCCTCCCTTTTTCAATATCGATCCGGTCTCCAGAAAACCATTGCAGGAAAACCCAAGGGCTAACTCTGTGCCTTCGACGGTGTGGCCGCCCACCAGCAAGGCTCCCGCCTGATGCAACACCTTCAGTGATCCAGACAGGAGATGATAGAGCGTTTCTTCATGGATGCGTTCTGTCGCGTAGGGCAAACTGGCGATCGCCAAGACACTATGGGGGGTGGCTCCCATTGCAAACACATCACTCAAGCAGTGATTCGCTGCAATTTGTCCGAAGATAAATGGATCATCCACTAGGGCACGAAAGTAGTCCAAAGTCTGGATGAGAGTGGTGCGTTGGTGAATGGTGATTGCTGAAGCATCATCGGGGTCAGTGAGTCCGAGCACCACATCTGGATGTTGGAAAGCATCAGGCAATTCCTGCTGGAGTCGATGAAGCACCCGATCAAGCACCGATCGACCCACCTTCGAGGCACAACCGGCACAGTGCATGGCCGGAAAAGATAGGGACGGAATCGACGATGCGAATGGAGTCGATAGCGGCGAACTGGAAGACGACGCGTTAGGGCTAGAGCCTTTTCCCATCAGTGTCTCCAGATTCGTAAACTGATCCATGAAGACGCGGTCAATGCGGTCTTTCCAGTTCCAAAGCCATCGAAACGGGCCAACCGTGATCATTCCCCGAGAAGCGATCGCCGATTCGTCTCCGGTTCCCACCAAGATCAGAAATTCTTTTTGAGGCTGAAAGGCTTGCAGGGGTTGTTTCAAAACGGCTCGCCGGAGATTTTCATAGAGCGGCTGGCCTTGGCGCACAGCAAACACCCCAGCCTTCGGACGAGGATGACTCACCATGGTGGCAATATCGCCCGCGGCAAAGACCTGGTGATGAGAGGTGGACTGGAGGTAATCATTCACCTGAATAAATCCCTGCTCATCCGTCGCTAGCCCCGATGCGTTTAGCCACGGTGCCGCCGATGCCTGAGTCACCCAAAAAAGGCGATCGCACGGGACGGTCAACCCAGATTCACATAAGACCTGATACTCTACGGTGCCTCGTGCCGGATGAGTGTGAATATCATCAACGCCAATACTAGACGCTGCTAGCATTTCAGCAGAAAACTCACTAGCCTCCACCGCCTTGACGGTTTCTCCGAGATGAAGATGAATATTTTTTTGATGCATCACCCGATGAATCGTGCGGCGCATCTGAAGATGTCGCCGGGGCAACAGTTCATCTCCTCGCTGAAAGAGGTGAACCTCAGTTTCTTGGAGTGCCTGGGCTGGATCATTGCAAATAGCCTGGAGTCGTCCCTGAATGGCAAGAGCCAGCTCAACGCCACCCGCACCACCACCAACCACACCAACCCGCAAGCGAGATAGAGATTCGTAGCGCACCTGCTCTAATACCGCATCCCACTGAGCCAGAAACTTAGAAATCGGCTTTGCTGGAATAGCGTACTGTTCAACGCCGGGCACCTGATTGATAGAGGGGGTGCTGCCAATATCGATGGACAGATGATCAAAGGCAACAGGCGGATGATTCTGACAAATGACGGTGTTGTTCTGCAAATCCAACCCAATAGCGCGATCGCGCACCAACTGAACCTGCCCAAATTGACACAACGGACGCAGATCGATGTGGCACTGGTCGTAGGTATAGAGTCCGGCCACATATCCTGGCAACATCCCAGAATAGGGGGTGTGCACCACATCAGTGATGAGAATGAGGCGCACGCCAGTAATCGGATTCATGGCCCACTTCTTGAGGGCGATCGCATGGCTATGTCCACCGCCAATAAGGACAAGAGTTTGGGTAACAGGAATTGGAGAAACATTCATATATTTCAGACTATCGTCAGTTCCTGAGGCTGCCATAAGATTTCAGCATAAAATCAGGTATGCACTGTGGAGGGCGATCGCGCTCTCGAATAGGAACTATAGATCACCAAACGCCACTCGCTATCTTGGGTTATCTTGTCCAGAGCACACAGATTCAGAGCGTACATTCACGAGATCTTGTCATGACATCGCCACAATCGCCTGACTCCAACCGTCAATCGTTCACCATCAGCAACAGCACGTTGTCTGATAACGTCCAGATGGGCAACACTGCAGGGGGCGACATCATCCAGTCCTCGGGAGACGTACTAAACGCGGGAAGAGATATCAATCACGGGGCGATCGCCAAACCAACCTCAGCAGAGGTAATGGCGCTATTTCATGAACTTGAGGCCCTTGTCACGTCATCGTCTTTAGCCGCAGGGGAACAAGCAAAAGCACTGAAATACCTCGACGCAGCCAAAGAAGAAGCCCAAGCCGATGAACCAGAGAAAGAATTTGCGTTGAAGGGCTTTCAAAAAGCAACCCAAGTTCTGAAAGAAGCAGGAGATACAGTCGAAGCCACATCAACCCTCTGGAAACAGGTTGAGGCGATCGCAACAAAACTTGCACCCTGGTTTGGCGTTGCAGCCAAAACTCTTTTATTAATTTAGAGTGCCTGGATGTAATTAAAACAAAACCCCACATCCTGTGCCGCCCGCTGGGCGGGCAGTACAGGATGTGGAAGAGTACGTTTAATGATGGCTAGCGACTTACCAAGATGGCTCCAAGATTGTTGACGATCAGGTGGTCCAGAATATAAGCCAGCCCAGTGCCCATCATCCCCAATCCTACAAAAGGAGAGCGATCGCTCGTCCTCCATCTGCTGACCCGTCGCATTGGAGACTTGCCAGAATCGGTCATTCAATAGATCAACGCCTTATCGATCGAATCCCTGGAAGTGATGTATCCTCAACTCGACTTTTGGCTAAGGGAGTTTAGGGTTTCTGCCGGGTATGTTAGGGACAGCATCATCTCAGCATCTATTTCCATGCTGAGACACAGCCATTACCCGACACAAGTCAGGACTTTGCATCGTGGGCACACACGTTCGTACGGCTAAACCTGTTTCTCCATTGCTTTCGAACAGTGCGGTTCGCCATCATGTGCCGACGACAGTTCAGGCTCGCTCGACAAAGCGAAATTCATCGGCGGTTCCCCCTCAAAACTTGTCATTGCAGCTCAAGCGCGCCAATCAATTTGGTCACCATTTCGGCAATGTCCAAATCGATGCAGGGCAGCGCTTTATGATGCCCATCCAGCGGTCAGGATTGCCGAGCCTCGGCTATCTCCAGCGGCAACTGGTTGACGAAGAACAAAAGCGCGACGAGGATTCAGAATCCATGCAGCGCAAAGCCACTGACCCCGCGAGTGACGCTTTGGTTGCTGGCTCTCCGTCTCATCAACAGCAGGAGCATGACTCATCCCAAGACGTCATTCCGATGCAAAACAGTAATCAACCCATTCAGTTTTTCTTCTTGTCCATGCTCATTGGTGCCCTCATCAAACCCGTCGTCGAAATGCTATTTGGCGGCGGCGGTGGTGGCGGCGGTGGCGGTGGTGGTGGTGCCACTGGCGGCGGTGGTAGCGGCGGTGGTGGTGAGTCTGATTATTAATCGGTCACCGCTCCAAAAATTAGCGTAAAGAATCAAAGTTTGATAGCGAGAGTTCAAGAGTTAATCGTTTCTATTTACCGTGTTTTTGTTTGTGTAACTGCGTTTGAGGACTTATTATGGGCAGCCAACTCCAAAATCAGAAAAAGCCTGTGGTTCACACCGCAGCACCGACCGTTCACCAACTCCGGCGATCGCGCGTGGCGATGACCGAACAGGGCGATCGCAGCCTGGACACTGACATATCAATCGATTCACAAGGGCCAGAAACTCAAAGTCTTGGTGCACAATTGACCCAAGCAAAGCGCTTTGGCCATCATCTCGGCCACGTTCCAGCCCATGCCCAAACTGCACCCACACAAGCAAAAGCCATTCAACGCAATGGAGAACAGGGGGAGGAAGAGGAAGAAATGGCTCCAGGACAAGCGAAATCGGCAGACTCAGGTGCTGACCCGATGCAGCGGGCAGTCAATTTTGGGTCGGCGGGTGCAGGGGAATCAATGCCCAAGCCAGTTCGAGCGAAAATGGAGAACTCCTTTGGGACATCCTTTGGCGATGTGCAGATTCATCAAAACAGCGTGCAGGCAAAATCCGTTGGAGCATTGGCTTACACCCAGGGCAATCAAATTCACTTTGCCCCCGGTCAGTACAATCCCAAGTCTCTTTCTGGGCAGGCACTCCTTGGCCATGAGTTGACCCACGTTGTTCAGCAACGGGCTGGGCGTGTGCCAGTTCCGGCTCAGAGCAAAGGCGCACCCATCAACGCCGATCCGTCCCTAGAAAATGAGGCCGATATTATGGGAGCACGAGCGGCACGGGGGCAATTTGCAGATGTGCCAGGGGCACCCACCGCTCAGCGAAAAGCCAAACCCATTCAGCAAAAAGCTGAATCTACAGCTCAACAACAAAGCCATTCTGAGCAAGCAGAACAGCCCGTTCAAAACAGTCAACAACCTGTTCAGTTCTTCTTAGCGATGCTGCTACCGATGATTATGCCGATGATTCAGCAAATGCTGCCCCAGATTCTCGAAGGCGTCATGGGCGGCGGTGGCGGCGGCAGTGCTAGCGGTGGCGGTGGTGCTTAATCATCGGAGATGAGGCCGAGAGGTTGCGCCAATGGAGTGCTCTCCTCCCTCATGGAGATGAATTAATCGGTGATTAAAATCCCGACTAATGTCTAGTGTTGACTCGTCGAAGCGGTTGATAGGATGCTTGCACAGTTCGTGTGAGCATCTTTTTTTAATGCGTTGTTGATCAGCTCCAATCACGAGGCAGCACTTATGGATCAGGCGATTTTAACACCCGAATCTCAGCTCCATGCAGAGCCGACAGATAGCCCCAAAAATTCTTGCTCAAGCACCCGAACAACCATCGAGACTCGGCTTGTTCGGAAAGCTATGCTCGATGAATCCTTTCGTCAACGCTTAGAGCAATCTCCCCAAGCCGTTTGGGAGGAAGAGTTTAAGGGATCGGACGTCGCCAATCTCACATTGCGGATCTTCGAAGATACCGATGACACAATTTACTTGGTTATTCCGTGGCACGCCGAAGATTTCAGGCATCAGCTTAGCGATCGCCCCCGAGAAACATGGAAACGAGAATTTGGGACGGCCAAGCTTAACGGATTTGTCATCCGCGTCTTGGAAGAACCAACTGATGAGTTCTATCTTGTCTTACCTCGCTCCGAACCGCTTGAAGAAGACGATCTTGAAGCATTTAGCAATCAAGAACTTGACCAAGAAGACACCGTCTCCTCACCAGCTCTCCGCTACTTACGAATACGCCGATTTACACAATGGCGTCCTCGCAACAAAGTCGAGCGCATTCTCTACCTTCTCCAAGCCCAAGGATTAAGCCACCTCAAACGATTCCCCGTCGTCAATAAATTCCTGCAACCCATTTATACCCTGCGATCGCGCATGTATCAGATGAAACGCCTGTGAAGGAATGAAGGAGTGATGGGGGCTTGTATTTTAAGGCGGGATTCTTCCCGCTACATTCTTCCCGCTACATTCTTCCCGGCTTAAGTGATAAGCCCCATTAGTATTCCCTTAAGCTTCAAAACCCTAATTTATAGGGGATCCAAGCAATCCAAACCCACTGTCCTTTGGGGCACTCGTCCCCAACCACCCAATGGGGAACGACTCACTTCCCCCAGACCCCTCCGAGGGATATCGGGATATCGCGCAGAACCTGACGTCGCCTGAGTTTTCTGGGTTAAGTGCACACCCGTGCTCCCTACTCCACTCCTCCATTTCCCCACCGTCCCCATTCTCCTCCACTCCCTACCATGAACCTCGCATATCCATCGTCTGACGCATTTGATGTGATGCCTGAATCTACGAAGATTCGAGGTGTTGAGGGCACCTATCAGATTGTTCGGTTCCACAAACAGCGCGGTATTGGACGCATGTACCAAGCCGAAAAATTCCCCGATGGCACCCCGGTCGCGCTGCGAGAATATCTGCTGCCACCGTCCTTTTTTAATCAAACGGAAACCCATCAACGCAAACAGATGTTTAAGGCGTTGGCGGGCATCACCCTAGCCGATGGACGAAGTCAAGATATTCGGCTGCTCCTGCCCTCGGAGGCGATCGCCGACCCTCACCAAAATCGCTGCTACTTGATTACGCAGGGAACGCTGGAAACCTATCCATCCCTAAAGGACTACCAACTCATTCATGGGGCTTTCGGTGAAACAGCTGTTCGAGAGTTTTTGAGTCAGGTTCTCCAAACCCTAGAGTTTCTGCATGGGCAGAAGTTTTTGTTGCCGAATGGCCAGCTTCAAGATGGCGTCATCCATGGAAACTTAACGCTAGACTCTCTCGTGCTCTACCCCCGATCGGGACTCTCCGTTATTCCTGAGGAGGGTGATGAAGCATCACGATTTGTATCGAGCATTGAAACCGGCGCATTCATTATTTATCTCTGTGATTTGTCGCTCTGGGAACGGGTCTTTGATTTGGCGATCGCCCAGGCTACTGAACCAACGCCACAGGATGATTTGCAACCACTGGGGAGGTTAGCCTTTGCGTTACTGACTGGCGATCGCCCCCATTCTGAAACTGGAGAACCACTGAATCCCAAGCATGATGACGATTGGCCCCCTATCTCTAGTCGCTTCAAGCAGTATTTACAGCGGTTGATGGGGCTACACTCGCCCTATGCAACGGCGGAACTAGCGCGACGTGACCTATTGCGCCTTGCCCCTGCGCCTGTCCTTCCCGTCCCCATTCCACCCCCACCCCCTCACGATGACAAAAAATCTGGATTCAGCATTCCCTGGCGCTTGATGTTGCTGATTATGTTGCTTGCCTGTTTGGCTCAGCTCCTTGCATGGCTGCTGGCAACATTGCGCGCACGCTCAGGGCCACTCCCTCAACCGTTGTGCTGCATCGCAGACGTGGCTGGAGTGCCATCGGGCACGTTTACCTACACCAGTGAGTCAGAGGGCACCTGGAGTTATATTCGACAAGAACACTTGATTGAACGAGAGAAGACACTGGATCAGGTGTTGGAAGAGCGCTTGGCTGCTCCAGCAGAGAACTCATCAGAGTCAGGGGCTTTGGTATTCAATGATGTGCCCGATGATCCATCGACCGATTTTCTCCAGGACAGAGAACCGGAGCCCATCACATTAAGGTATGACGCTCAGACGTCGTTTGAACTTGCTACACAAGCGGTTCGGCAGCGACGAGCCGATTTCTTGATGGCTGGGCTAACGCAACCTACAGAGATTGATTTGGCCGCTGAAACCATTGCATATGATGGGTTAGCCGCAGTTGTTGCCTTCAGTTATATAAACCGCGATCAGGGCTTGCCTAGCAGCCTAGATGGACACATTAGCATCCGACAGCTCCGACAGCTCTACACAGGGGAAATCACGAACTGGCAGGAACTTGGGGGCGTCAATCTGCCGGTGCAACTCTATGTACCCGATAGTGTTGAAACGCTTCGCATTGTGGAAGATCGTATTTTGGGCGATCGCCAATCGATTGAGCGATTTCGGCAGCTATTGAGCGATCGCCATATCATTCGCTTGCCTACCTTGGAGATGCTGCAACAAATTCTGCAAGACTTTGAAGACAATGGCGTTGGGGCGATCGCCTTTGCACCCATGAGCCAGGTTTTTGGGCAGTGTTCTGTCTATCCCCTCGCCATTCAATCGCATCGACAACAGAGTATATCCCCCCTCGTCGATCGCAACGGACGAGCCATTCGTCCCAGTACCGACCTATGCAATGCAAAGGGAAGCTATGCACAGAACACGTCAGCGTTTCGAAATCAGACCTATCCCCTGAGCTACCCCGTTAGTGTGGTTTACCGCAGAGACAATCGATTGCTGCCCATTGGCCCAAAGTTTGCTGAGCTACTCAGAACGGATGAAAGCCAGCGCCTTTTACAACAAGCAGGACTTGTGCCACTACAGCCGCTACCTGTCGTGAGGCCATCCACGTCTGATCGCGTACCCGCCACTACAGCGACCGATCAAGCGCCACCCCCCACTGGCACCGCCGATGCCTCGCCAGCAACCTGAACACGAATGTGCTCAATGCGTTCATGGAGACTATCTAGATCGAGCCGATAGCTGAGTGGATTCACCACCAACCGTGCCGTACTTTCAAATAGCTGATCAATTTCAACGAGATTGTTTTCCTTTAAGGTTCTGCCTGTGGCGACCAAATCAACAATCGCTTCTGACATGCCCGTGATGGGTCCTAATTCGACAGAACCAGATAGAGGCACAATTTCGACGGGAATCTCAAGGCTGTTGAAATACTCGCGGGCGCAGCGTACAAATTTAGACGCAATCCGGCAATGAAAGGGGAGATCAAAGACCGAGTCATAGCCACTAGATTTTTTGACAGCGACCGACATGCGGCAATAGCCAAACCCCAAGTCAGCCATATGAGCAACATTGGGCTGCTTTTCTCGTAGCACATCGTAGCCAACAATCCCAAGCTGGGCTTGACCATACTCGACATACACTGGGACATCGCTGTTGCGCACAAGCAGTGCCCGAGCAGTGCCTGTCGGATCAAGAATTTCAAGCTGCCGTGTTGAGCCGTCTAAAAATGCTGTGAAGTCGAGGCCAATCTCCTTCAAGAGATTAATGCTGTCTTTTAGCAGTGCGCCCTTAGGGATTGCAACCGTCAGCATAGTAAATCATCCATCTCGTGCATCGCTGTACACCATGACAGTATCAGACTTTGGGGGCATGAGACTGTCACGACTGATCGACGAGCCTTGGCGAAACATCGCATCAGCGATAAAGCCCCTCAGCGTCATCAAGACGTAGAGACTAGGTGTCCAACGACATGGCTAATCAATCGCTAGTCATCATTAAACGTACCCTTCCAAATCCTGTGCCGCTTGTGCATTGGGCGACGCAGGATTTTGGGTTTTGGGTTTAATGACGTCCAGCTACTGGATGATGGGATGATTGCCATACGGGGCTTACCCCATGGGCTAGTTGTAGGCGATCGCCTGCTGACTCCGTTGTTTCTGGCGTTTTACCGAAGTGGTTCGACGACGTATTTGAGTATTACCGAGGTGTTCCTTTTGGTCTTGGACGAACTGACGGTACAGCGCCAATCCATCCCGATAGCTTTCAGCGGGGAACTGTAGCCTGGCATCGTATGATTCCATTTCACCCTTTACAATGCCGAGATGAATCACAAGCGTAAAGTCGTGATGTTCTTCAGAGAAGGGTAATTTCTTCTGTTTAATACTGTATTTCATGACCTGCATCGAAAATTCAGCCGGGATTTGAATTCAAGAATGTTCAACACGATGTGCAAATATGGGTACCATCCCTTACTGACACAAGTATCGACCTTCTTTTTAGAAAACTTTCGGAATATGCTGGTAATTGCACTGCCTCACTCAGTTGGGGCTGTTTTAATGAATGTACTGACAACGAACAGCCCACTTATAAAGCTTTCGTGGATTTAGATGTGATGCACGACTTGGCAAAGTTCTCGAAGTTTTTTTGTTTTAAGAAGAAAAAAGAGACTTAGGCAGGCATCATGACCTCCACAACTTGTTCAACAGATTGCCCTTGAGCAAAGAGCGAGTGACACAACTGCACCAGAGGATGGAAAGCCTCACGAGTCAAGCCATAGAG
>JBCCWF010000050.1:0-20752 GCA_039194035.1 Cyanobacteria bacterium P01_E01_bin.6
CAAAACTAATACAAAAGAACTGTTCTTTTAAAGAGATAGCTACCGTTAGCATCTAATAAATCTGTTATAGGTCAATGACATTCGCAATCTTTGTTAATATAATTCTAGACGTGGTAGCGCAAGAATTAAATACGTTCAGTATAGGGAGCTACAAGTCCTTTTCTTGACTAGAACTTCCTTATAGTTTTTTGTTTTCAAGGAACTATCACTGGCCTGACAGCATCTTTCATATACCCGCTTCTTTTTTTAATTGTTTTATTTAGTGCAGTTTGCACGTATGAGGGTGAATCATGGTTCAATCAGTCCACGCTTATTCAATTGATTTTCTTCGTGAAGAAGTTCGACAACTGGTCAACCGCGGCGTTGTTGGCCGAAGTCAGCCTATTTATTGTCTTTGTCAATTTATTCCTGCTCGGGAATGGGCTGATGTCGAATATGAGCTAGAACGCCATTCCTTCCTCTTGAGAGATCGTGTTGGAGATCTTTTAAGCCACGAAGATTGGCAGAACGACTAAAACGACAGATATCGTTCGTTTCATCATTTAAGTTATGCCAATAGCTGCGCTGAACATCAGTAATGTTCAGCGCAGCTATTTTTTGTTTGCCACCCACACGCCCAAGACAGCATTTGTGTTTCGTCATGTGGGCAGCTGATAAGTAGATGGCCATAATTAAACGTATTCTTCCAAATCCTGTGCCGCCCGCGCAGCAGGCGGCACAGGATTTGGGGTTTTGGTTTTAATGACGTCCAGGCACTTATCAACACAGTAAAGCTGTAGATTAAAAACGGTATCCCTTCGGTTGCGATTCTTCTATCGTCATGGGTGCCATCGTAGCGATGATTTTAGGGTTATGTGAGTTCTATGCCAACACGTCAATCTCCGCTGTTTACCACGGTGCTTGTAGCATCTATGTTGTCGATCCCCCTCCTGGCGTCGAATCCTGTCTATGCGGCAGCAAACCCTATTGAATGGCAGCAACAGGTCATCTATCTCGTATTTCCTGATCGGTTTGAAAATGGCGACTCGTCTAATGATTTCTTAGGGACTCCGGAATGTTTTGATCCCTCAAGTCCCACTAAGTTTCATGGTGGCGACTGGGCTGGTATTCAGCAGCGGATGGATTACTTGCAGGATCTTGGGGTGACGGCCATTTGGGCGACTCCGGTATACAAGCAGATTGGCGTGATTAATGACTCCTGCGGCTATCACGGATATTGGGCGGACTTCACCTTGCCTGATGACGGAGCAGTGGAGCCAAAGCTGGGCACTGAGGCCGAGTTAGCACAGATGATTCAGACGCTGCACAACAATGATATGAAGTTCATTCTTGATCAGGTCGTGAACCATACCGGCTATGACGCTCAGCTGACGCAACAACAGCCTAGTTGGTTTAACCCAGGTCGTCCAGCATGTGAACAATTGGGTAATCCTGATGTGTTCTGTGACCTGGCGGGTCTGCCTGACTTTGATTTTCGCAATGCTGCTGCTGTAGACTACTCGACTCGCCAAAGCTTGAGCTGGCTAGAGCGGTTTAATCTCGACGGTATTCGCATGGACACAGTGAAACATGTACCTGAAAGCTATTTTCGGAATGTCTGGATTCCTCGAGTCAACCAAGCAAGCCCAAATCTTTTTACCGTTGGTGAATTGCTCGACCAATTTTCCCTGGATCGGCTGCATCAGTTCTTAGAAACAGGCTTTGACTCTACCTTCAACTTCCCGTTGCAGAAAGCCATGGTTGAGAGCTTTGCAAAAGGAGCCTCTGTTGACCAAGTCGCTGAAACAGTACAAGCTACCTGGAATCAGTTCGGATCGGATGCTCTAATGTTGACCAACCTCGTGGACAACCACGATATTCCCCGATTTACCAATGAACCAGGATTGGGTGTTGAGGAAACAGACATTCGCGATCGCTACTTTCTGGCGCTGGGGACGATGTTTTCCTTGCCGGGAATTCCTCAACTGTTCTATGGCAATGAACTGGGCATGTATGGTGGGGCTGATCCAGACAATCGTCGTGATATGCCGGATTGGGCATGGACAGATGATGGACGATCTGAGGGAGGAAACGGGTTTTTGCCTGATCCCCAAGGTACGTTTGGCTATGTGCAAACGCTAATTGATATTCGTCAGGCCAATCCAGCGCTTTATGGGGGCTACTATGCGGAACTATGGAGACAAAACGGCAGTCAAAACCCAGATGTCTATGCGTTTTTCCGAGGATTGGACACGAATCGCATCGTGGTGGTGGTAAATAATGGCGCGCTATCATCGGAGCCACTGACCATTCCGATTCAGGAAAATTCGGCCATTGAACCGGGCGATCGCGCGGCACTGACCACTGGTGCTGTGCTTGAAGACCTGTTAGGAGCTGGGGCTCCATCCTCGGTGACGATTGGCGAAGATGGTTTTTCTATCACTCTTCCAGGCCGAACCATGGGCATTTATCGTCTTCCGCAGCAAGTTGTCTTGTCATCGCGATAGCTTATCCCATTCGATCATCGGGTGAACAGTGATTCACGCTACGGGGCAAGGCGTGTGCGTGTCCAGCCATTGTCTGTTTTGATATAGCACAGCCGATCATGGAGTCGGCTCGATCGCCCTTGCCAAAACTCGATGCGATCGGGCACGAGTCGAAACCCTCCCCACTGTGGTGGCCGCGGGATGTCGTCATTGTTTTCGTATTGCTGATCAAACGCTTTTTGGTTATCTTCTAAGACTTGGCGACTCTCAATCACCTGGCTCTGGGGCGACGCCCAGGCTCCTAGTCGACTCCCTTTGGGACGACGCTGATAGTAGGCATCAGACTCTTCGCTCGTCAGCCGTTCGACTATGCCTTCAATGCGAACTTGTCGTTCTAGGGGTTCCCACCAAAAAACAATGGCTCCGTAGGGGGTTGCCGTTAGTTCGGTTCCCTTCCGGCTATTGTAGTTGGTAAAAAAATTGAACCCTCGATGGTCAAAGCCTTTGAGTAAAACGATTCGGGCTGACGGTCGCCCCTCAGGGCTGACGGTTGCCAAGGTCATGCCATTTGGCTCTGGCAAATGGGCAGCCAGCACCTCTTGCCACCAGCACTCAAACTGTTCGAAGGGATTGAGGCTAGCATCAGCTTCCTCTAAGGTGCTTGCACGATAGTCTCGACGCAAATCGGCTACGGTAACATCAGCTGGAGAGGTCGATGAAGGGGAGGGAGTTGACGTCATGGATAGATGGAATTAATGGAGAGATAAGGTGTTACGCAGTGTTATGACAGGTGTTGACAAACAGTCATCGTTGAAACCAGGCGGCGATCGCCAAGGCCAGGGCATCGGCAGCATCGTCCGGACGTGGGATGGTTTTTAGCTGAAGCTCACGAGCGACCGCTTCTTGTACGTCTCTCTTATCTGCATTCCCATAGCCTGTAAGCGCTTGCTTGACCTGTGCTGGCGTAAATTCAATATAGGGCATTTGGTGCTGAGCCAACACCAACATCACCACTCCTCGCGCTTGAGCCACCTGAATGATGTTACCCATTCGATAGAAAAACAGTTTCTCAATAGCGACTTGGTCTGGGTGATATTCCGACAGCAGGGCATGAAGGTCATCATAAATCGTGTTCAGGCGATCGCCGATGGGGGTTTTGGCAGGCGTTTGCACAATACCAAAATCGACCATGGATATCGATGACGCCACACCGGGTGAAGCTTGGGTATCGATAATGCCGAACCCTAGAATGGCAAGTCCAGGGTCCAGGCCTAAAATCCGATGCGGTTGCATTGTTTAGTTACGGCCTGCACCATTCTGAGCTGCAACCTCATCTTCAGCTAATCCAAAGACCTGACAAAAAACCTTCATCACCTTATATCCTGAATCGATGGACTCCAGGGGATCTTTGCGGAGACGGTGGCGCAGACACAGCACAATGACGCGACGAATATCGTCAATGGTTACTTCTGTCCGACCTTCCAAAGCGGCGATCGCCTTCGCTGCTCGGTTTGTCACAATATCACCCCGTAAGCCGTCCACGTCTAACTCGGAACAAACTTGAGAAATTTGCACTCGCAAGTCATGGTCGATGATGACCGATTTCAACAGTTCTTGAGCATTGACAATGGTTTGCTGAAGCTCCGCTTGTGAGATTTGATGTTGATCTAAATACTCATTGGGTTCTTGATCGAAGGCTGTGCGCTCTTCGACAATCTTGACTCGCAGCACGGGATCTTTCACGGTGCGAATTTCGGCGTGCATGCCAAATCGGTCAAGCAGTTGAGGACGCAATTCTCCTTCTTCAGGGTTCCCCGATCCCACTAACACAAACCGAGCTGGGTGACGAATTGATACTCCCTCCCGCTCTACCGTGTTCCACCCAGAGGCCGCAGAATCCAGCAGCACATCTACCAAGTGATCATCTAGCAGATTGACCTCATCGACATAAAGAATGCCCCGGTTGGCCTGGGCCAGAAGGCCCGGTTCAAAGGCGCGAATGCCTTCTGACAATGCTTTTTCGATATCGATAGTGCCGCAGACGCGGTCTTCCGTTGCGCCGAGGGGCAAATCGATCATCAAAACCTTGCGCTGTTCCACGTCAATGGGTTCACCCGCCATCAATTTTTCACGCACCGGGTCACTCATTAGGTCTGGATCGCTGGGATGACTATTGAATGGATCATCGGCAACAACATCCATTTCAGGCAACACATCAGCTAAGGCGCGGATAGTGGTTGATTTTCCAGTGCCGCGATCGCCCATGATCATGACCCCACCAATTTTGGGGTCAATCACATTCAGCATCAGGGCTAGTTTCATTTCTTCCTGGCCCACAATGGCCGTGAATGGGAAAACGGCACGACGCGTACTCTTAGGGCTGGTGGCAGCAGTAGAACTCACAAAACTCTCTCGATGATAACGTCTATAGCCTTGCTCAAAATCGGTACGGCGATTGCCCGTCAAACCGATACAGTTTTAAGACCAAAGCTTAACTTAACACAAAGCCACAAACCTTTTGGAAGGTCTTTTCGTTGGATAGCTCTATTCTCCCACTTTCAGACCGTTCAGACCGTGAATCTACTATCTACAGCTTTAATCTACAGCTTTGGTCATCGCATCCCTGTCGTGAGGGTTCACAGCCGTTAACCCTCACAATCGTCATTGACTAAGGGATTTGCTAGAAAATAACGTACCAACTGGAGGGGCGGCGAGCTTAGCCCGCCGCCCCTCTATTGGGTATCTTTTTGATTTGCAGATCCCTAAGCTAACGTTCACCTCATTTTGCGTATTTTGCATGACTTGGCAAACGTCTCAAAATTACAAGGAAGAAATGAAGGGTTGGCGCGCGCGTTGTGCGCCCCAACCCCTTGCTTCTCTGTAACCTGTGCCAAGTCGTGTCGTGTGGTGGCTGTACCCCGCCTCCGGCGAGGCGCAGACATGCAATTCAATCGCTAACAGCTTAGAAAAATCAAGCATCCGTTACTGGGATCGATGCCCATGGAGGTGACGTTTAGTTGTCTTATGAGGCAGTTACGGCACCGTGCGATCGCCCCCAAATCCACCACCACCAGGCGTTTCGATCACAATGGCATCGCCGACATTCATCAGCACCGTTGCCGTACTCGCTAGGTCTTCCTGTGAACCATCCGCCCGCTGAACCCAGTTGTGTCCGGGTAACCCCGGTTCTCCTCCAGCAAGTCCAAAGGTGGGAATGAGTCGATGATTGGACAACACCGCTGCGGTCATCGGTTCCCGGAATTGCACACGCCGAATGACGCCATTGCCGCCCCGATGGGTTCCCTGTCCACCACTGTTAGGACGAATGCAGAATTGCTCCAGCAACATTGGGAAGCGCCATTCCAACACCTCTGGGTCGGTGAGTCGAGAGTTTGTCATATGGGTATGAACGGCATCGGTGCCGTCAAAGTCAGCACCTGCTCCCGCTCCGCCACAGATGGTCTCATAGTATTGATAGCAGTCGTTGCCAAAGGTGACATTATTCATCGTGCCTTGGGATGCTGCCATCACTCCGAGAGCGAGATAAAGGCAGTTGGCGATCGCCTGGGAGGTTTCCACATTCCCTGCTACAACGGCAGCAGGATAGGTGGGGTTCAACATGGAGTCGTCAGGAATGATGATTTCCAGCGGTTTAAGACACCCATCATTGAGAGGAATTGCATCATCCACCAGCGTGCGAAACACATATAGCACAACGGCTTTGCACACCGCGACGGGAGCATTGAAATTATTGAGCTGTTGAGGGGAGGTTCCTGTGAAATCGATGCAGGCAGTTCGATCACTCGCATCGGTCGTGATCGTGACCTGAATCTGGCTGCCGTTATCCATCGGGTAGGTAAAGCTGCCGTTCTGAAGGGTGGCGATCGCCCGCCGAACCGATTCTTCTGCGTTGTCTTGAACATGTTGCATGTAGGCTTGCACCGTGGCGAGTCCATAGTGCTCCACCATGGTGATCAGTTCTTGAGCCCCTTTTTCATTGGCTGCAATTTGAGCCTGTAAATCGGCCAAATTTTGAGCCAGGTTACGCACCGGATAGTCGCCCGAGGTGAGTAACTCCCTCATCGCATCGTCTCGAAATTGTCCTTGGTCAACCAGCTGAACCGTGTCAATCAGGATGCCTTCTTCTTCCACTGAGGTGCTGGTTGGTGGCATGGATCCTGGTGTAATGCCGCCGATATCGGCATGATGTCCGCGAGAGGCGACATAGAACAGCGGCTGTTCCTGTGATAATTGCGCAGAATCCGTTAGGGTCATGGCATGCCATGACCCTAACGGACTGGTGGCATCCACAAAAACAGGGGTAATCACCGTCACATCGGGAAGATGGGTGCCGCCGTTATACGGGTTGTTCAAGACGTAAACATCCCCAGGCTTCAAGCTCGTTCCCTGCTCTGTGATCAGGGCTTGAACGCTCTCGCCCATAGACCCAAGATGCACTGGAATATGGGGGGCATTGGCAACTAACTGCCCCTGCTGGTCAAAGATGGCGCAAGAAAAATCCAGCCGCTCTTTGATATTCACCGAATAGCTAGTGTTTTGTAGCGTAAAACCCATCTGCTCGGCGATCGCCATGAATAGGTTATTGAAGATTTCGAGCATGACTGGATCGGCATCTTGGGGGTGAAGGGGTGAGGGAGAGGAGGAATGGAGGAGTAGAGGAGTGGAGGGGGAAGGGGTGGATATTTTTGTTAGAACGAGTGAGTTGTTTGAGGTTAGGGTGGCTTTCCAGTTCGGTTCAATGATATTGGTTCCGGTGGAATCGATAATGATGACAGGGCCAATAATGGGGGAATTGGGCATCAGGGATTTCCGATGATAGACGGGGGTTGGGTGCCATGCGTTAGCGGTGTAAACCTGGACGGTGGCGATCGCCTCCTGTGTTTGCGATGATGTTGCAACGGTCGGTTCTGTCGGAAGGGGCATAGAGCCGATGGCTTCGACGGATGCAGTACTGATGATCAGAGGTTTTTCCTCCATGACGAAGCCGTAGCGCTGACGATGGACGTCTTCAAAGGCCGCAACCATTGTATCGGGATGATCCAGCGGAACACTGAGGGATGAGTCGGTGCCGTCGTAGCGCAGGTAGAGTGTTTGATGCAGGTGAATACGGTCTTCGGCAACGCCCTGAGCCATGACCTCCGATTGGCTAGAGCTGACCAGTGCCTCCATCTGCTGGTGCACGTCTGACATGTCATCCTTCCGCAGGGGACGTTCAATGGTTTTTTCTCGCAGAGCGCGAATGTCTGCCAGTCCCATGCCATAGGCAGAGAGGACTCCGGCATAGGGGTGCAGGAAAATCGTTTGGATACCAAGGGCATCGGCAATCATGCAGGCATGCTGCCCCCCGGCTCCACCAAAGCAGCACAGGGTGTATTCCGATACGTCATAGCCCCGCTGCACTGAAATTTTCTTGATGGCGTTGGCCATGTTATCGACGGCAATCGCCAGAAATCCTGCCGCAACCTGTTCGGGCGATCGCTCATTCCCCGTGTCCTGGTGAATTTGATCCGTTAGAGCAACGAATTTCTGCCGCACAATCTCCGCATCTATCGGCAAATCACCTGTGGAGCCAAACACGTGGGGAAAAAAGTCGGGCTGGAGTTTGCCAACCATCACATTGCAATCCGTCACGGTCAGGGGGCCGTTATTGCGATAACAGGCGGGGCCGGGATAGGCTCCCGCAGACTCTGGGCCGACCCGATATCGAGCACCATCAAACACAAGAATGGAGCCACCCCCTGCCGCGACCGTATGAATCGCCATCATCGGTGCCCGCATGCGCACGCCAGCCACTTCACTTTCAAAGGTGCGCTCATAGGTTCCGGCATAGTGAGAGACGTCGGTGGAGGTGCCACCCATGTCGAATCCAATCATCTTATCGAATCCAGCACGAGTGCTAGTCTGGACAGCTCCGACGATGCCACCTGCAGGACCAGAAAGGATACTATCTTTGCCCTGAAACAGCGCTGCATCGGTCAACCCGCCATTAGACTGCATGAACATGAGTCGGGGGGCGTTGGGGGTTGGGCGTTGGGGGTGGGCATTGCTTACCATGCTGTTATCACAGTCACCCTGTAATTCGGCGGAAATGCGGTCGATGTACCGTCTTAGAATTGGCGACAGATAAGCATCCACAACCGTTGTGTCTCCTCGACTCACAAGTTTGATGAGGGGATTCACCTGATGGGAGACAGAGACTTGGGTAAATCCAATTGTGCGAACAACCTCAGCGAGCTGTGTTTCGTGATCGGGGTAGCGATAGCTGTGGAGGAGGGCGATCGCCACCGATCGAATGCCCGTGTCATAGGCGTGTTGTAACTCTTCTAGAAACTCATCTGGGAACCTTAGCGACTGAAGCTCCTCGCCCTGAGCACTGTAGCGCTCATCCACCTCAATCACCTGTTCATAAAGCAGGTCAGGCAACATAATCTGGCGGGCAAAGATGTTAGGACGATTTTGGTAAGCAATCCTCAACGCATCTCGAAAGCCTTTGGTGATCAGCAGCAGCGTGCGATCGCCCTTTCGTTCTAGCAGCGCATTGGTAGCCACGGTTGTTCCCATTTTTACCACCTCAACCTGGTCGATAGGAATGGGAGTACCAGATGGAATGCCAAGGATATCTCGAATGCCTTGCAGGGGAGCATCGGGATAGCGCTCAGGATTTTCGGACAGTAGCTTATGGATGACGAGCCTTCCCTCCGGACTTTGCGCAACCACATCGGTAAATGTCCCGCCTCGATCAATCCAAAATTGCCAGCGAGCATGTCCATTGGGAGTGTTTGTCATGGCTAATAGAAACTAGGATGGCTTGCATTTTAAAGCGGGATTCTGGGGCGCTCAGCGCCCCAGACTCCCGTTAAATTTTCCCCGGCTTAAGTGATAAGCCACTAGGATCATCAATCGAATCGAGATTCTTCTATTGTCTATTCTGTTGCGATTAATTCTGTTGCGATTAATGTTGATATGTTGAAAGCATTGCAATGCTTTCAACATATCCTCTAGTCTCGATTATGGCGCTTGACATGACAGAAATTACCATTGCAATTTGGGTTGCCATGGGTTTTGCAGCATTAACCCAAAGCATTACAGGATTCGGGTTTGCCCTAACTGCAATGGCAATTTTGACAAGTGCCACCAGCGTTGAACTCGCGACCCCATTGGTCGCATTGGCCGGTCTGTTCAATAACACATCCCTATGGCTGGTCTACCGAAAAGACTTCGAGATTAAATCAGTGTTGCGATTGTTGAGAGCATCCATCCTTGGCATTCCCATTGGACTCTACGGAGTAAGATATATCTCGGAATCTTGGGCATTTATCATACTAGGGCTGATTGTTGGAGGCTATGCCCTTTATTCCCTCGTCGGAGCTGAACTCCCTAAATTAGTGTCCCCCAAATGGAGCTATGGATTTGGCATGGTCGCCGGAATCTTGACGGGAAGTTTCAACATTCCAGGGCCGCCGGTCGTCTTTTATGGTCAGTGTCGTCGCTGGTTGCCGCAAGAATTTAAGAGCAATCTAGCGGGTTTTTTCTGTTTTAACTCTGTAGCGGTTGTGATGGGTCACGGACTTCAGCGCAACTTAAGCATTGAAGTCTTCGGACATTTTGCGATCGCCATTCCAGTGATTCTCCTTGGCCTTCGTCTCGGGACAATCATCTCCCGCTACCTCGATCCAGGTTTATTCCGAAATATGGTCCTAATTCTCCTCATCTTTACAGGGCTGCGACTTTTCTGGATGGGAGTTCAGGGATTTTTGTAGGTAGTCCTACGCTTTCTGCTGACAGAGGACAGATGACAGAGGGTCAGGATTTTCTCAGGTGGGTCATGCCACGTTCGTATACCTCATCGAATACTTGTTCTAACACCACATCACTGCCTCGAATCGGATCAATGACCTGTTTTGCCCAGCGAAAATACGCCAACTTTCGATCTGTCGACCATCCATCTGGTGGCGACGAAAGAATATCATGTAGGTTCGCAATTTTATCGGCTAGCTTGACCAGCCGAGCGCGATCGCTCAAATGAGGCGCATGATCAATCTGATGCTGTTTTCGTTCCTCTCTCGACAACATCTTGTCATCGGTAACTTCTGCAACGACGTCTCGTACCGCTCTACCAAATTCTCGTTCGATCTCATCAAAGGTGGTGTCAGTATCCTCAACCGTGTCATGTAAAAGGGCTGCAGCAATCACCACATCATCTTGAATACCAGCTCGATTCGACAATAAATACGCTAAATCAATTGGATGATTAATGTAAGGAACAGCCTTCGTTCCTTTTCGACGCTGGTTTCGGTGTTTATAAGCAGCAAACTGCGTTGCTTTAATAATGAATCCAATAGAGGTCAGAATCATAGATGTGACAAGATGAACAGCGTATCGGGCAATGGTGTAGGAAGCAATGACGTACCGGGTGGACTATCGACAATATCGACGCCCCTTTCGGCGACCCATTCATACCCATCATGGCTTATGGACTGAGCGAAAAGGCTTAATTCTACGACTAACAAATAGGGATGGCCACATTGGGCTCGGAGAAATTGCCCCCCTTCCTAACTTTGGCAGCGAATCGCTGGCGCAAGCCGTGGAATGGTGTCAATCACTTGAAGGGAGATGCACCGCAGACACTATCCGTTCGATTCCGACAAACTTACCAGCCTGCCAGTTTGGCTTTGAATCTGCTGAGCATATGATAACGGTCTCTCCTCCCTCTTCACCTATCATTCCGCATCCAGTTTCAGTCGTTTGCTGTCGATTGCTGCCCACTGGGAAGTCAGCTTTGACGGCATGGAAACCCTTTTATGCTCAAGGCGATCGCACGTTTAAGTGGAAAATTGGGGTCGCTCCCATTCAGACTGAACTCGCACTATTCAATACCCTTGTATATCAACTTCCTCCGGATGTAACCGTGCGACTGGATGCTAATGGCGGATTATCTTGGGATGAGGCAGCTCAGTGGTTGTCGGTGTGCGATCGCCTCATCTCCATGGCTCCATCCATTAGGCCATCACCACCCATCGAATTTCTAGAACAGCCCCTTCCGCCGACACAATTTGACCCATTGCTCCAACTCAGTCGTCACTATCAAACCCCCATTGCATTGGATGAATCGGTTGCGACTCTGGCACAGCTTCAGGATTGCTATCAACGAGGGTGGCGAGGTGTTGTTGTGATGAAAGCGGCGATCGCCGGATATCCATCTCACATCCGAGAGTTTTGCCGAACCCATCAACTGGATGTGGTGTGGTCGTCGGTGTTTGAAACGGCGATCGCCCGTCGCTATATTTTGGATCACCTCGTACCGTCAATCTCGGATAATAGAGCTATCTCACATCCGAAAAGAGCAGTAGGCTTTGGTGTGCAGCACTATTTTGCAGATACCGTGATAGATGAATCGGGAACCCATCGCGATGACCTCAACTCGTTATTCGACCATCGCAACCCGTCTTAAGACAAATTGGCTGTTGGGCATTGATGCTCAGACCGTTGCCACCCAATTTGAGATCAATGTTGCAACACTTCAGAACGTCAACGCTCCTGCTCCTACGTCACTAACGGTCGTCATTGCTGAGTCTGATCCCTCCCAGTTTTTAGCCTACTTCTTTGCAGCGGTTGCTCTAGACTGTCCGGTGTTTCTCGCCAATCCATTCTGGAAAGCCAGTGAATGGACGCAGGTATGGCAACAGGTTCAGCCTGATGTGCTGTGGGGATCGTCTGCGCCAGAAGAATGCCCATCAACGATGCAACCCATCTGTCACGATGCAGCATCCCTGCGATCATTACCGATGTCGGGGTGGATCATGATTCCAACGGGAGGATCATCAGGACAGGTGCGATTCGTCATCCACACGTGGGAAACGCTGATGGCGTCTGTTGAAGGATTCCAACAGTTTTTCAAACTGACGTCTGTGAATGCGTATTGTGTGCTGCCGCTCTATCATGTCAGCGGATTAATGCAGGCGTTGCGCTGCCTTGTGTCTGGAGGAACGTTGGCGATCGCCCCCTTTAAACAGATGGAAACGTCGCCTCACCTGATCTGTGACCCGCACCATTTCTTTTTGTCTCTGGTGCCGACTCAACTGCAGCGATTGATGCGATCGCCCAACCACTGCTATCTTCTGTCCCAATTCCGCACGGTGTTGCTCGGTGGTGCTCCCGCTTGGCCAGAACTGTTGAATAGCGCACGTACCCATCGCATTCCACTTGCTCCCACCTATGGAATGACCGAAACCGCTTCCCAAGTGGTAACCCTGCCGCCTGATCGGTTTCTTGCCGGACATAGTAGCGTTGGACAGTCTCTTCCACACGCCAACATCTCTATTCGCCCCCTTTCGGTACTTTCTAGCACTGATGATGCTCAATCTCATAGTGTCGGAGCCATCACCATTCAGTGTGCATCGCTGGCACTCGGCTATTACCCTGACCACTTTTTTGATTCTGGCGTCTATTGTCCGGATGACATTGGTTTTCTCGATCATGAGGGAGAACTACACCTCATCGGGCGCAATAGCGACAAAATCATCTCCGGTGGTGAGAATATTTTTCCAGCAGAAGTGGAAGCTGCGATTCGAGCAACGGGGCTTGTCGTTGATGTAGCCGTTTTGGGCATGAGCGATCGCCATTGGGGAGAAGTGGTCACGGCCATCATTGTTCCTGTCCACCGCGAAGTCGCTCCCACCGCTATTGAAAAACAATTAGCCCATCGACTCAGTCGCTACAAACATCCAAAACGATGGATGACCATGGCGCAGTTACCGAGAAATGCCCAAGGAAAACTGAATCGAAAAGATCTGATGAACCAGGCGATCGCCATAACCCAATCCCAACAAAATAGATAAACCTCTTCACACGTTTCATTCAACAATCAAGTCGTCTGTTGTCAGTCGCTAGCCATACTTAAACGTAACCGTCCTAATCCTATGCCGCCCGCTTAGCGGGCGGCATAGGATTAGGATTTTTGGTTTTAATAACGTCCAGATCCTTATCACAACGTATACCGTGTTTTTCTATCCAAGGTTGGGCACTTTAAGTGAAATCTAGTGATGCAGCTTACATGACTCTTGGAATCACTGACACTCAACAACTGGCAGCTCCTCGACGAATTGAAGGAAGTCGTTACCCGTTGAAAATCAACTCTGTGTTGACAGAGTTGGAACAGTATCACTTCTGCGCAAGCGCAGATTGTCTAGGCCAAGACATCGCAGCCTATTTTGAGCGCTATCCTGATGTACCAGGCGTTGTTGTAAAAGAAGGCAATGACATTCTTGGGATGATTGCCCGACAGGAATTACTGGAGTATTTGCTGCGTCCCAAAGGAACTGAGCTTTTTTTACAAAATCCCATTCGAGTGTTACATCGCTACAGTCGATCTCAACCACTCGTCTTGCCGAAAACAACTACCATCATCGCTGCTGCACAGCAAGCATTACAGCGATCGCCAAATATCCACAACCACCCCATCCTCATTCAAGATGCTGATGAGTACCTATTACTCAACAGTCATGAGCTCAATATCGCCTATTGGCAACTGCGCGGCATCGAAACTCAAGTGCGCTACGAGCGGGCACAGACACAGATGTTGAAGAGTGAAAAAATGGCAGCTTTGGGGCGATTAGTCGATGGCGTTGCCCATGAAATTCTCGAACCCATTGGATTTATCTGGGGCAACCTTGCTTACATCACAGAGTACAGTCAACAACTCCTCTCGTTGATTGATGCCTACGACGATGCACTCCCAACCAAGCCGTCACCAATCCAGGAGTTGGAAGATGATGTGGAATTGGAGTATCTCAAAGATGATTTCCCTCGCATCATCAAGAGCATTCAGCGCGGCGCAGCGCGACTGAAACAGCTCGGCACCAGCCTCCAAAACTTTTGCTACATGGATGAGGTCTATCCCAAACCTGCCGATTTGAATCATCTGCTGGATAGCATCGTGTTATTGCTCAAGAGTCATCTCACCACCAAAATCATCGTCACCTGTGAGTATGCGTCGCTGCCACCCGTCTCCTGCTTTGCAGGTCAACTCAGCCAGGCATTGATGAATATTCTCTCGGATACTGTTGAGCGATTATTGAAACAAACGATCCACCACAACCTCGTCGAGGAAATGGATCCATGCGTCACTCAAGGTGATGACGTGAACCCCCTCGACCCTCCCAAAATTACGATTACCACTCGACTTTGCGATCGCCAACAGGAACCGGAAGGGGCGATCGCAGACCGTTGGGTCATCATTACCATTACCGACAATGGTTCAGGCCTGCAAAAGGATATCGAAGCTCACATTCAATCTGGCTTTATTCAGGAGATGCGATTGATGCAGGAAAATAGCTTATCCATGAGCTACCGCATCATCACAGCGAAACATGGAGGACAGTTCAGCGTGCGATCGCACACCTTCTCGGAACTGCTCCCCCAATCAGGGGGCAATACCGAGTTCGAAATTCTCTTGCCTCTGTATTCCACCAATTGAGCCTTTAGCGTCTATCCTTTAGATATGTTCCATCACAGCAGAACACAGCAATATTTTCCCCATGCTCAACATTCGCGAACTTCCCCACGTGATCGAAGCCCACCGTTCCGAAGGGCGGCTGGCACTGAGGCGATCGCTGCGAACCTGGGCAAGCGAACAGATGCAGAAGTAAGCCAGAAAAAGCAACGTATCCTAATTGCCTTTTTTTGGATTTAACACCTGAGCAAAAACAGAGAGATCAGTGCATTCTGTGGACTTTCAGGCGGCATTGCAATAATCTCCCCATCGCCAAAATGCAACGCCCTTCGTCGTCACTAGACGTATTCTCAACGATGCTATTGAGGTAATCCGTGAGCGACAGTTTTGTAGAGATCATGGCGGCGATGCCCTATAGTCTATCAATTGCTCTCATCCCAATGGATTCTCTCCACACCTATCATCATTCTTCACTCCATTTCTCCTCTATTGACAACCGACCCAATTCTCGATTGCCAAAAGCCTCGGCGATCGCTCCAACACTTGCCGTTTGAGCTCGACTCGATTGATTTTGCCGCTGGTTGTAAGCGGAAAGTGGTCAACAATAAAAAACTGTCGGGGACATTTCGACGGTTCAAGCTGCGTTTTGAGATATGCAACGAGAGTTGGACGGTTAAACTCACGATGGATCATCAGCGCATCAATCGTCATGACTGCGCAGATGATGTCTCCTCGGCAATCATCAGGTAACCCAATGACAACGGCTTCTTCAATGCCAGGATAGGTCAACAAAACCGCTTCGATTTCTGCTGGATAAACATTGATGCCGCTGCAAATCAGCATATCTCGCTCTCGCCCAACGAGATAAAGATAGCCTGCCTCATCTAGCCAACCGCGATCGCCCACGGTCGCCCAGCCATCCTCAACGCGAAACCCCGTCCCGTCTGCTGCATCCAGATATCCAGAACACACCATCTCACTGTGAACACCAATCCATCCAATCTGTCCCGGTTCAGCAGCTGTCCCGTTATCCCGTCGAACTGATACCTCTACTCCATGAAAGGGGCGTCCTACCGATGATGGCGGCACCGACTCTGCTGAAGAGGCGAGAGTAATAAAGCTCAATTCTGATGCACCGTAATATTCCAAGATGTCTGCGTTTGGAAAAATCGTGTGGAGTTGGGTGCGCAGATCGGAGCTGAGTTTTGACCCCCCAGAAATGATTGTGCGCATCGCAGGAAAGGTCATCTCCTCACGGGATGCAGCGCGGGCGATCGCCTTCAATAAGGTTGGTACTGCCACGACTCGGGTGATAGTAGCTTGAGTTAATTGCTGGAGCACTGCTTTGGGCGTAAATGTAGGCATCCCGTGCAGCGTTGCCCCATTGACTAAAGCTTCCACCGCTGTATACAACGATAGGCTGTGAACAAACGCTCCAGGGACGAGGATATGATCATCATCATCTATCCCAAATTCAACTTGGCCAGATTGAAAGCTAGTCACCCAAGACGAATGGCTGCGAATAACGCCTTTTGGCAGTCCTGTCGTGCCAGACGTAAAGCCAATATAGAAGGGGGTTGTTCCCGAATCAGATCGTTCTTGGGGCAAAACGGACGCATGAGCTTTCCACTGGTGATAATCCAAAACTGGTGAATTATTCGATGCATCAAGGGCGATCGCCATCACCGAAAAATCCATCTCCAAGTAACGCAGCGTCTTATCTTGGCAGCCTTCATGCTCTTGAAAATTGAGGTAAGAAACTGGGCTGCAGCTGGCTTCAGCTTGAGAATATGGAGCATTCAGGCCCAACATCTCAAGTAAGGATGCTTCCGCCACTAGCACATCAGGTGTCCATCGAGTCAGAATGCGGCGGATGCGATCGCGAGGCCAGTCTGGATTTAGCACCATCGCTACCCCACCTGCCAATGCGGTTCCAAGAAATATTTCTAGAAACTCAACCCGATTTGGAATTAGAAGTGCAATGCACGGACGGAGGCGATACATGGGATGCATCCCCAACGTATTTGATTCCAGGCCATTCGATGAGACTGTGCCTTCCGCTACGTGAGAACAGGATGGCAACGATTGCACAGCAGCGGCAACCTGACGCACCGATGCCAACACATACTCATACGTGTATGGGGATGCGCCAAATTGAATAGCCGTTTTGCTGGGATGCTGCATTCCATGATGCATGAATCCATCGTTGATGAGCATTAGCGCTGAATGAGAGGATAGCTACGACGGACGTTGATAGTGGCGATCGCCGCAATAACCGCTTTCACCACATCTCCTGGAATAAATGCCATTGAACCCACGGCAGCATTGGCAACGGACATATCACCCGCAAAGGCCAGCCAGGGGATCCCCAGCGCATAAATAACGCCGATGCCCCCAATGACGTTTGCCAGAATCGCAAGACCAAGATTAAGCCGTTTCCACCATCGTTCGACCATCCAGCCAATCGTGAATGCGCCAGTCGGAAATCCAATCAAAAACCCACCTGATGGTCCTAGAAACACACCAAACCCTCCTCGACCACCCGACAACAGCGGAAACCCAACGGCAACCAACACGAGAAATAGGACGAGAGCTAAGCCTCCCCGCCTTGCTCCTAATAATGCTCCAGCCAGCATCACGCCCAACGATTGAGTCGTAATTGGAACTGGACTAAAGGGGAGAGGAATCGGAGGAATGAGGCCCAGTGCAGCAACCAAGGCGGCGAATAGAGCCACGTACACTAGATCCCGAGTGGTCATCTTCATATCATCAACGATTCATCATCAGCGGATTACAGACTCTTAACTATACCGGAAAACAAACGCTAGGCATGACGCCGTAGTATTGCCTGAAACAGGATGAGAGCCAGCATCATGGCCTGTTGCGGCACCTCATTCAACTTATCAACGCGAATGGAACGCGAATGGGTGGTCAGAGTCAATAAGTAACTACTCATAATTAAACGTAACCTTCCCAATCCTGTGATGCCCGCGCAGCGGGCATCACAGGATTGGGGGTTTTGGTTTTAATGACGTCCAAGTACTTAGCGAACTCCTCCCTGAGAATTTTCTGAGAGTGCCACGAACATTCTGTCGCGCGTTGTATCTCTTGAATCTCAGCTAGCAATTTCATGATGAATGTGTTGATGGATATCGAGTGACGACATCGGCAGATGTCAGCGCCCCATTCATCAACCATTCACATTGATTGCAAACTAATGCCAGAGGAAATAGATCATGCCTCAACAAACAAACATTCCAAATAACGACAATCAGCCCCGTGTTAGTCAGCAAAATCGCGAACTCTTTTTGCTCGCTCCAGGGTTCTCAACACTCGTCGATGGATTACCAGTCGTCTCTCTAGAGAATGGCCGATCAACATTTTTGAATCGCGGCACCGCATCCACCACAGGAGACACTCCGACCGTTTCTGCCAGTGCGAATCGTGTGAGAGTCCGCAATACGAGATCCGGTGAAATCACCTCAGAACAAACTGGCATTGAAGTCAGTGGACGAAGAGCACGCATTACCAATCGTGGCGTTATCAGTGGCGATGTCAACGGTGTTGATATTGCCAACGGAGGACGTTCTTCTGCTTCACTTCGCAACACCGGCACGATTTCCAGCGATAGCCGAGCAGTTAATCTGGGAGGACGCCGGAACACGGTCATTAACAACGGAGACATCCTAGGGACGGGTGACCAACGCAATGGCACAATTTATGCGGATGCGACCGCTGAGAACATTCGCATTGTGAACCGAAGGAGAGGCGTTGTGGATGCCGGGGAAGGCAACCAAGGCGCAGGAATTGCTCTCCAACTGGGGAATGTGACGGGCGATCGCGTCAATACCGTTCTTCGAAATCGAGGAACGATTCAAGGACGAGGCCAAGGAGATCCCACAACAGGTCTTGCAGGAGATGGGATTCGCGTTTTTTCCGGCGTTGACACTGGCGACACAACCTACCAAGGCGTGTTGATTAACAGTGGAAACATTTTGTCTGAAAGCACTCAGGGCGCTACGTCTGCTGTTCGCATTGCAAATGGTGTGAATTTTGATGGAACCATCAGAAACCTGGCAAACGGCCTGATTGATGGTGCCCAGAATGGTCTGTATTTCGGGACAGGCAATCACAATGCAGTCGTCAACAACGAAGGCACGATTCAAAGTGCGAGTCGTGCTGTGAATATTGATGGCACAGGTGTCACCTTAAACAACTTTGGCGACATTCTTGGAACAGGCGACCAGAGAAACGGAACAATCTACGCGGACGATACGGCTAATAATTACACCATCAACAACTCTGGCACCATTGATGCTGGAGCTGGTAACAATGGTGCCGGCATCTCATTGTCATTGGGTTCTGATCCGGTTACAGCAACGATTATCAATTCAGGCACCATTCAAGGACGTTCAGATAATGGTGATCCATTGGCACCAACTAGCCCACAGGCTGGTGACGGTATTCGCCTTGAAGGAATTCGTGGCACCAGTGCAACAGGTGGTGTAACATTTGCTCCATCGATTTTCTCAGGGACAGTGATCAACTCAGGAATCATTGCTGCCGGAGCGAATGGTTCAGGTTCAACGTCTGGATTCCATGCCGTTAATGGTGTGTCATTCCAAGGCATCCTAACGAATGAAGTGACTGGAATCATTTCGGGCGCACAGAACGGTGTTTATTTTGGGAATCCCGTTGATGGTGGCGGAGCTGATCATACTGGCGGCGTGTTCAACAATGCGGGTACCGTGTCTTCTGATAGCCGTGCAGTGAACATTGACGGTACAGGGCTCACCGTCAACAATACTGGCAACATTCTCGGAACAGGGGATCAGAGAAACGGCACCGTTTACTCTGACGCAACAGCAGACAACTACGTCATCAACAATGCTGTGTCTGGCGTCATTGATGCAGGCGTTGGCAATAACGGTGCAGGGATTTCCCTTCAAACTGGAGATGTGGTTAATGATATCGTCACTGCGACTGTTACTAATGCTGGCATCGTCCAAGGACGAGGAAATGCAGGAGGCAATCAATCCGGTGATGGTGTTCGTATTTTCTCCGGCACTGGAGATTCCAGCACCACCTTCCAAGGTGATATCAACAACAGCGGCTCTATTATCGGTACCGATGCAGGGATTGAAATTATTGAAGTGGCGTTGGATGGCGACATTAACAACACAGGCATTATTACTGGCGCTAGAGCGTCTATCGATGCTTCGGCAGCCATTGCCCCTATTACCGTCAATAACGCGGGGACGTTAAATGGTGATGTGCTTTTAGGAAGCGATGATGATGTCTATGTCGGCACATCTGGTACAGTGAATGGCTCCGTTTTAGGTGGGGCTGGAGATGATAGCCTCACTGGAGGCGCAGCGAGCGATACTCTTGTCGGTGGTTTGGGCAACGATACCCTAACCGGCAACGGAGGCGCAGATATCTTCGTCTTCGGCCCAACAGACTTGGGTGCTGATACAATCACCGATTTCCAAGATGGAACGGATCGCCTTGATGTCAGTGCGTTTATCAGCGCAGGGGCAATAGACCTCAATGCGTTGAATATCCAGCAAGTAGGCAATGATGCCTTGATTACCTTTGCCCAGAACAATACTGTTCTCTTAGAAGGAATTCAAGTGGCTCAAATTAGCGCAGCTGACTTCGTTATCTAACCTTCGTCTAGGCTAGGAACTGTCGTTTTCCTCACAGGAAAACGACAGTTCCCAATATGGTTTGGATGTAGAAGTCAGCTGCGCTAATTTGAGCCACTTGAATTCCTTCTAAGAGAACAGTATTGTTCTGGGCAAAGGTAATCAAG
>JBCCWF010000051.1:0-20702 GCA_039194035.1 Cyanobacteria bacterium P01_E01_bin.6
CAGGGTTTTATGGGTTTTACAGTTCCTTGTGACTACCTATTTATCATCCCTGGAGATGACCCCCATGACCCCCCCTGATTTTCGCGTGAGTGTTGTCATTACCTCCTACAACCAAAAAGACTATTTGATTGAAGCTCTTGAGAGCGTTATTCACCAAACCGTTCGCCCGCATGAAATTATCGTTGCCGATGATTGTTCAACAGACGGCTCTGTATCGACCATCCATGATTACATGAAGCAATATCCAGGTTGGGTCAAAGGGGTATTTCAGCATCGAAATTCTGGGATTCCCGTGAATAGAAATGCTGGGTTGCGTCACGTCACAGGAACCTATGTGTCGATTCTGGATGGAGACGATCTATTTGTCTCGAATAAAGTGGAGCAAGAGATCACTGCATTGCGCCAACACCCAAAAGCCCAGTGCATCTACAGCAATGTTCAATTCATCAACTCCATTGGTCAGCCCATGGGACTACGAGACCAAGAGGATCAGCCTTCTGGGGATATCTTTTCGTACGTGGCACCAGGACGCTTTGGACTGCCTCGGAGCATGGTAATCAACCATCAGCTCTTTAAAAGTATTGGATTCTTTGATGAGCGCTTTCCAAAATATGATGGCTTTGATTTAACGCTTCAACTTGCGGCCCGATGTCAGTTTATCTATTTGTCGGAGCCGTTGGTAGACTATCGGGTGCATTCAACCAGCGACTCTACACAATTAAAAGCTGAAGCCCATCTCCACGATTTAGAAGGGATCTATCAAAAACTGACGCCACTGTTGAACAGATTTTCATCTGATGAACAAAAATCTATCCATCACGCGTGGGCAAAACGATTGTTCCGATGGCGTATTTTTGATGCGATTCAGCAGGGCCACATCATCCATGCTGTGGCCTTAATCTGGAATGCCTTCTTCAAAGAATCCATTCAGATAAAGGATCTTGCACGCATGGTAAAAGCAGCGTTCAAAGGCGAAACCTATCGGAATACTCTCCTTCGCAAAGTTTGAATCTTTTCTTTCTGTGTTTCCCGGTTTCTGTCTAGGACATACAGAAAGAATCTCTGTCCCCAACTCTCTTCCCAAAACCCAAGACCGGACGTGAGGAGCGGAAGAGAGCACACAACCGCATCACCCTAACGACAGCAGTCGATCCTAAAACGACACCCATCATGAATTTTTCGACATGAGCATTGGACTGAACGGACAAAATCTTATCTTCTTGATTTCACAACCAAGAGCAGGGTCAACATTGCTGCAGCGGATGCTAGAAAATCATCCAGCTATCCATACGACAGCAGAACCGTGGACCATGCTTCATGCCGTCTATGGATTGCGACAAACAGGACATGAGGCTGAATACAATGCGCAATCGGCCTGGCTTGCCATCCATGATTTCATTCAGCAACTTCCCAACCAGCGCGCATCTTATATTGAGAGTTTGCGCTTGATGCAAACCCATCTATACAATGCGGCGCTGGAGGGAACTGAGTCCTCGCATTTTTTGGATAAGACTCCACGCTACTACCACATCATTCCGGAACTCTACGAAATCTTCCCGGAGGCAACATTTATCTTTCTGCTTCGCAATCCCCTGGCAGTGGCATGTTCTGTGATGGATACATGGATCAAGGGAAAATGGTTCAAGTGTCATAAATATCGGGCAGATTTACTTGACGCACCTCATCGTCTTGTCGAAGGTATCCAGTTGCTGGGCGATCGCAGCCTTGTCGTCAACTACGAACATCTGTTATTGAATCCTGACGACGTCCTGCAACGAATCACCGAGCATTTGAACCTAGCGTTTTCTACCGATTTAGTGCGCTACAACACACCGCAGAATTTAGGTCAACAAGCCGATGCCCCGTTCGTTGCATCACCTCAGAAAACTGCACTGAATGTCTCTGCCCCCTCCCCGGAACTAGAGGCATCAGCACGTGCGACAGGATTTGGCTACAAAGATCAAAAAGCTGTGTTTCTCCAGGGAAAACCAGACAAAGCAAACCTAAATAAATGGGTGCATCACTTGAATCACCCTCAGCAATGGCGTCTGCTAAATGATTATTACCAGGCACTCGGAGACGACACTATTCGATCAATGGGAACAGACCCAGCAGAATTAAAGGCGCTGCTAGATGACCACCGACCCTCCCCACTCAAGCAAGCATTGACAGTTTCTCTTGACTGGGCTGCCAAGAAACCCGAAGAGCGCAGCACTATTCCCTACGAAGACTATGGGATTAAGGTCGTCCGGTTCTTTCAACGTCAGGGATTATGGGGTGGTCTATGGCGTGCCCTTGAAAAGGCATTCCGCTTCGACGGTGTCTCGCCCCCATCACCTGCCAATACCTCGTCAGTGAAACCCGAAAAAATTTGACGCGCAAGTGGAGTGCTCAATGCCCCACCGCACCATCGTAAAAACCATTTCAATCAACCGTCATACCGATCACTAGTCATACCGATGGGAAACCCAACGTTTACTTTCTGCGTTCCAAACCTTAATAAAGTCGACTTTCTCCCTGCCTGTATTGAGAGCATCTTGAAGCAAGATTGTTCTGACTGGTGTTGCGTCTTTGTCGATGGATACTCCACGGATGGCAGTTGGGAATACATGCAGCAATTCAGTGATGATCCTCGTTTTAAGCTATTACGAGGACTGCGAAAGGGCATGTATGCGGACTGGAATGAATGCCTCACCCACGTCGAAACAGAGTATTTTTACTTTTTGACCAGTGACGACACATGTTTTCCAACCCTTGTATCCGCAACAACATCTCAGCTCGACCAATATCCAGATGTTGATGCGTGCCATTTTCAGTTTGCTTACATTGATGTTCAAGGGACAATGACGCGATCGCCCCAAGACATTATCCAGCATCAGTTCCCGCTATACGCAGACATTAACCAAATTCCGCATCGACGCTCTGGGTTGTGTGAGTTTGTCATGCATTACGCGTATCGGGCTCCCTATGTCACGATCACCTCCTTGGTGTTTCGACGGTGTTTGATTGAGAAACTCGAAGGATTCCGCCTCAATTATGGGTCGTCAGGCGATTATGACTGGACCATGCGGCTGTGCTTAGAAACCGACATTCTCTACCTGCCAAAATTATTAGCGACATGGCGGATTTATGACGGCCAAGCGACCACGGGAGGGCGATCGCCCCAGGTTGCAAAACGGGGCCTCGAAATTGCTTCTCACAATCTTTCAGAGTTCCTTGAGAGGAACACTCATCACTCAACCGTTCATCAAGTCTTAACGCCCTCTCAACTCCTCGCACACCTAGCCTATGAATATGACTTCAGGCTGTACAAGGACAGTCTTAAAGAAAAAAACGTCAAAAAAATTGTGGTGCTGATAGCTCAGCTATTTTCAAAATATCCAAGACTATTTGCAACTCATCTATGGTCCCGGCTACTGAAGTCTAAAGAATTTAATATTCATCAGTCACGAACGTCATTTGCTCAACGTCTCATTAGAGATCATCAACTACAGTGGCCTCCAACGGCAATTCCCAGTCAGTACCTGGACGTCATTAAAACCAAAGCCCCAAATCCTGTGTCGCCCGCTGTGCAGGCGGCACAGGATTTGGAAGGATACGTTTAGTGATGACGATCTACTTAATCGTTTTAATCGTTACATCACACCTTCAAAAACCAGATCAAACATGATGATTTGGAATTTCGGCTTGTATTTTAAGACGGGATTCTGGGGCGCTCCGCGCCCCAGAATCCCGCCAAATTCTTCCCGGCTTAAGTTATAAGCCTGTTGATAGACCTATCACCTAACGATCTAACATGATTATTTCTCATCGATATAAATTCATCTTTATTAAGACAAAGAAAACAGCAGGTACTAGCCTTGAGGTTTTCCTGTCACAACATTGTGGCGATGACGATGTGTTCACCCCAATCTTTCCGCCTGTTGACCCTCATGTCGCTAGAAATTATTCAGGCATGTGGAATCCATTACCTGAAATAATTCAGAACCGAGGGAGAGAAATCAGGTCATCCATCAGAAAAGTTGTTCATCGGAAGAAATTTTACAATCACATGTCTGCACAAGACGTACAGAACCGAATTTCTCAGAACACATGGAAGAATTACTATAAATTTAGTATCGAGAGAAATCCTTGGGAAAAAGTTTTATCCCACTATCATATGCTTAACGAGAGAGAAGGGAATGTCCTGAGTCTAGATGAGTACCTTAACAGGGGAAGCTTAAATTATTGCTTTAATTATCCACTATATACAAATTCAAAGGGCGATTTATTACTTGAAAAAATCATCAGATATGAATCACTAAATCATGATCTGGGACATGTCTTTCAGCAACTCGGTATTCCATTTGATGGCACCCTTTCAGTGAAAGCTAAATCAGCACATCGTAAAGATAGGAAACCGTATCAAGACGTATTCACCTTGCAACAGAAAGAACTCATTGATGCGGTATTTGCCAAAGAAATTGAAATGCACGGCTATACGTATCAAGGTTGAAGCTTGTATGAATCACTTAAAGTTTGTATAAACCACGGAACTTCCAATCATCAGCTTTGTCTATCTATCCAAAGAGAAAACTCAGGGGCACATCCGAAACTAACTCGTTACCTATCCGTTTCCTATTTCAAAAGTGAGTGCTTGAAAATGAATATGTCTGCAAGCCCCTTTGTCTCCGTGATTATCCCTGTTTTTAATGACTCTGCTCGACTATTTCAATGCCTTAAAGCCCTTGAGAATCAGACGTATTCTCAAGAACTTCATGAAATCATTGTGGTTGATAATGGTTCAGATGAAGATATCAAGGAATTGAGTAAGGTTTTTAGTCACGTCACCTTTACCGATGAGGCGCGTACTGGTTCCTATGCTGCTCGAAATCGAGGTATTTCTTTAGCAAAAGGCGACGTTATTGCCTTCACTGATGCCGATTGTATTCCTGATTCTTCTTGGATTGAGAAAGGCGTTCAGGCTCTAAATCATGCATCAAATTGTGGCATGGTTGCCGGAAAAATAAATCTGTTTTTCAAAAATCCAGACCATCCAACACTTGTTGAAATGTACGACAGTGTGATGGCCTTTCATCAAAAGAAATTTATATCAAAACTTCGCTATGGTGCCACAGCAAATGTCTTTACATTTAAGTCAGTCATTCAAGAGGTCGGAACTTTTAATGAAGCTTTGAAATCAAATGGCGATCGCGAATGGGGACAGCGTGTTTATCGAGCTGGCTATGAGCAAGTGTATGGAGAAGATGCTTGTGTCGCACATCCAGCAAGGCGTACTTTTTCTGAACTCTATAAACGTACGATTCGCATCACGGGTGGTCATTACGACTACAAAAAACGACGAGGATATTCTTGGAAAGAATTTATCCGAGATTGGGCGATGGATGTGTTCCCGTCGTGGCAGGAATATCAACGAATTTGGGCACACTCTGCACTGGATTGGTTTCAGCGTTTCCAGCTGACATTGGTCATGATTGTCGTGAAACATTTGAGTGCGCGCGAACGACTTCGCCTACAGTTTGGCGGAACGTCTACGAGAGGGTGATTGCTCATTTGCTTCTCTTGTTTAGAAAGCTGTCGTGTATACACACCTGTTGATTCACCTTGAAACTCTGAATGGATATCCTGTAGTTCCCCTACCCGACTTGAAGCTTCCCTTTGCCAAGAGAATTCCATTGGGATTAACCCAAAACAAGGGCTGACGTCCGACTTGTGTGTACACAATAGGGTTAGAGAGAAGAAGCAAAATATCTTATATTTTCTAAGCTTTATATGGCTCATAACGTAAGTCGGAAATTTTTTAAGTCAAGATTGTGGGGCGCTGAGCGCCCCACAATCTTGACTTAAAATACAAGCTCTTTATATGTTCTAAGTCTTATGTCTTCTAAGTTTTGCTGATGAATAAGTACTCTCCATTATTGACTCATGAATGACTCTTCTCCTCCGAATATTTCGGTCATTATTCCAGTATTTAACGATGCAGCGCATCTCCGATTATGTTTGGATGCATTAGAAAATCAGTCCTATGACAAAGAGCATTATGAGGTGGTGGTTGTAGACAATGGATCAACTGAGGATATTCAATCCGTTGTCAACGATTATCCTCAGGCACGCTATTGCCTTGAGCTTAGCCCTGGTTCCTATGCCGCCCGTAATACTGGAATTGAAACCACCACAGGAGACCTTGTTGCGTTTACGGATGCTGATTGCATTCCCAGTCCTGATTGGCTTGCACAAGGAGTACAGGCATTTCTTACAACGGAAAACTGTGGATTAATTGCAGGACACATCGATCTGTTTTTTCTGGATGCCACGCGACCCACTCCGGTAGAACTCTATGACGCCATCAAGATTGGCTTTCCTCAGCAGCAATTTATTGAGGAATCTCACTATGGAGCAACGGCAAATGTGTTTACGTCGCGAAATGTTTTGCGTCAGGTGGGCTTATTCAACGCATCGCTAAAGTCTAGTGGCGATCGCGAATGGGGACAACGCGTATTTACAGCAGGCTATACCGTAGCCTATGGCCAGCATGCATGTGTCGCACATCCTGCACGCCACACATGGAAACAGTTGCGAAAAAAAGTCGTCCGTATTATCGGTGGCCATCTTGATCTAAAGCGCCAACAAGGTCATTCCTGGCTTCAGCTGAGTGCTGAGTGTTGCAAAGAATCCATGAAAGATTTTCTACCTCCGTTTCGGATGTATTTCTATATCTGGTCTTACGAGAGTTTGAAAAATCAGCACCAGCGATTTCAATTTCTTGCTGCGATGTTATTTGTGCGCTACGTCCGAGGGTGGGAACGAATGCGCTGGGTGTTGGGTGGCGTTTCAACACGAGGATAAATGATAAGTAGATGGCCATCATTAAACGTATCCTTACAAATTCTGTGCCGCCCGCTGCACGGGCGGCACAGAATTTGGGGTTTTGGTTTTAATTATGTCCAGGTACTTAGGCGTGATTCGCTAGGGTAGATCTCTCATCATTTGCTCCCCTTTTTTAAGATTTCATCAGGGTTCGACAACGTTCAGGGTGTACTCTCCATTATCTGGTTATTGGCTGTAGACGAAATAGATTCCATATATCTTGCACAATGCCAATGACCCATTGTTCCTAATGATGATGGTAAGAGAGTAATGACTAACCGACAGCTTGCGAGCATCATTATCAATAACTACAACTATGGGCAGTTCCTGCGCCATGCTATCGATAGCGCTCTGGCTCAGGATTATCCTAACGTTGAAATCATTATTGTTGATGATGGCTCTACCGACGAATCCCGTGACATTATTCAGAGTTATGGCGATCGCATCATTCCTGTATTAAAAGAAAATGGCGGACAAGCATCCGCATTTAATGCTGGGTTCGCAACGAGTCGAGGAGCAGCCATCTTTTTGTTGGATGCCGATGATCGATTCTGTCCGGAGAAGGTATCCACTGTGATGCAACTATTTGAGGCGCATCCTTCTAGTGACTGGTGTTTTCACACCCTCAAACTCATTAACAAAAAGAATGAAACGTTGTTTGAGTCCCTTGGAAAAGGAGCAGTCCAAGACTGTGACTTTCGAGCATCGATTAAGAATCGCGGTAAAGTTCCAATCGATCCCCCAGCCACCTCTGGATTATGCTTTCAGCGCGATGTGCTGGATCAAATCTTACCGATGCCTGAGGGAAAACATATTTCCATTGGCGATCACTATCTAAAATTCTCAGCGATGGCTCTCAGCAAAGGCCTCTTTCTAGAACAAAATTTAGCTCAGCAGGTCGTGCATGGAAACAACGCCTACACCCTCAAAGTAGACAATCAGCAGATGAAAGCGCGCATTCTGGTGATGGCCGCTTACTGGATTAAATTCAAGTTTCCTGATTTGGGCACCTTCACAAACAACCTATTGGTAAGAGGAATAAGTGCCTATTGGCGGAGTGGCGGCATTGCTCCCGACCTGCGGGACTTAGTCGATAGTTATTTGAGTTCGTTATCCAGAATGGAGAAATTCAGAATCAACACTCGCGCCTTCTACCGTTACTTGATGCCCAAGCAAAGCTAAAGCGTTTTACAGGAGTAGCTGACCATCTCGCCGAACAACAATCCTGCTCATTTTCAAAAAAGATACTTCGCAGAACGTAAGTTATGAATATTCGTGGCACGTTAGAAAAATTAGAAGTTGTCTTTGGAGTGCTGACTCTGTTGTTGTCCACAGAGTCTTTTATTCTGCTGATTCCCCATGCCTTGCGCCAGTTGTTTTGGCTCAGCGTCTATGGCATCACGGCAATTTTACTTGTGGCACGGTGGAAAACGTTCATCGAAGTAGCCGGACGCGCCAAACTCTTATGGTTGCTCATCGGGATTGTGCTTTTATCCGTCACCTGGTCAGATTCACCATCTGCAACGGTGCGTCAGTCCATTGCACTGATGGGGACAACCTTCTTCGGTCTCTATCTTTCAACCCGATACACCCTAAAGGAACAGCTTCGATTATTAGGATGGGTGTTTGGCATTGCAGTAGTGCTGAGCTTCGTGTTTGCGATCGCCCTTCCCAGTTATGGACTCCAAGGAGGGCAGTCATGGCAGGGAATCTATCATCACAAAAATCTATTAGGGCGGATCATGGTGTTGAGCACAATTGTATTTCTGCTCAATGCGCAAAGTAGCAAAACTTATCGCTGGGTCAGCTGGGGCGGGATGGGGTTGTCCATCGTGCTGCTGATCTTATCCAACTCCAAAACATCCTTAGCTCTCTTCCTATTACTACTGGCGCTGTTGTGGGTTTATCGTATTTTGCGGCTGTATTACAAACTAGCAGTTCCGGTCTTGAGTGTGGCATTAGTCATGGCAGGCGGTGCCTTTCTAATCGCCATTGCTCAAGCAGAAACAGTCGTCGGGGCTGCTGGGAAAGATTTGACATTTTCAGGCCGTACCGATCTATGGGATCTCGTCATCCCTAAAATTTACAACCGTTTTTGGTTTGGTCATGGCTACGGTGGTTTTTGGCTAGGGTGGTCTGGCGAATCGGCAGATATCTGGTTTCTAGAAACGTGGCTCCCCAAACATTCCCACAACGGTTACATTGACCTCTGGCTAGACATTGGCTTTGTTGGCATGGTGGTGTTTGCATTGGGAATGCTGTTCGTTCTGTATCGAGCCACGCTCTGGGTCAGTCTCACTCGCACACCCGAATACCTGTTGCCCCTTGCATTTCTGAATTTTGTGCTGCTCTACAACCTGACTGAAAGTGTGTGGCTTCTGCAAAACACCCTATTCTGGATTTTCTATGTGACCACAATCTGCAACCGGCTAGAACCACCGGAGCCACCGTCACCTCCTGTTCCCTTAGCCTTTGCAGGAGGGTGGAGTGATGAAGATGTCTGGTAAATACCTGAACGGTATTAAAACCAAAACCCCAAATCCTGTGCCGCCCGTGCAGCGGACGGCACAGGATTTAGGAAGTTACGTTTAATGATGGCTGGCGACTTCACTGAATCGTGGAGGGATGGAGTGCAGACATGATGAAGGGATAAAGAGATGACGTGAAGAGGTGAAGAAGTAATGAAGAGAACAGGTGATGAAGGGATGGAGTAAAGAACAGAGAGAGGGATGAGATAGCAAAAAATTCTCGCGAACATCTTACTCATGCTGATGTAAAAAAGAATGCTCCACAACGGCTTCACCCCTTTACGCTTTACGCTTTACGACTTCACCCCCTTGCTTCCCGCATCTTTAAGATCCCCACCCCTTCACGCTTCACGCCTATCTATATGAGATGAACCGTCTTCCTCATGATCCCCCTGCTCCTTCAACTCAGCAAAACACTATGTCTCATCTCCCTCGGGTTCTTGTCTATTGCGACCAACTACTGCCTTATTCAGCAACGTTTGTGCGATCGCAAGCGGAAGCACTCCAAAACACCGAGGCTTATTATGCTGGCTGTCGTCGAGTTCCAGGGCTTTCGCTGCCACCGGAAAAAACAACCGTGGTGAATGCGGGTGGCGTGATGGGTAAGGCATGGGAATCAGCCTTCAAACTATGGGGATTTGCACCTCCCTTTATGCATCAACTAAACAACATTCAACCGTCGGTCATTCATGCCCACTTTGGACCAGATGGGGTCCGAGCATTGCCCCTCATGCGGAACCTATCCATTCCCCTGTTCGTCTCCTTTCATGGATACGACGTCACGATAAAAGAGGCGATCGCCCGTCGATCAACCTTGAGCCACCGCACCTACCTACAACGCCGCACCGTTCTCCAGCAAGAAGCATCCCAGTTTATTGCTGTATCTGGATTCATCCGAGACAAGATGCTAAATCAGGGCTTTCCAGCTGACAAGCTAGCCGTTCATTACATCGGTGTTGATACAGAAATTTTTTCGCCTGATCCACGTGTGCAACGCGACCCCATTGTCTTATTTACAGGGCGTTTGGTTGAAAAAAAAGGATGTACTTACCTTATTCAAGCGATGGCTCAAATTCAACAAACACGGCCCGACGTAGAACTTGTCATGATTGGCGACGGCCCCCTTAGATCTGAATTAGAGAGCCAGGCAAGTGCTCAGCTGAAACGCTATCGATTTTTAGGAGTTCAATCACCTGAACAAGTGCGTGGTTGGATGAATCGGGCTCAAGTGTTTTGTGTCCCCAGCATCATTGCAGAATCAGGTGATGCAGAAGCATTTGGCATTGTGTTTGCTGAGGCTCAAGCCATGGGCTTACCAGTGGTGAGTTTTGCTAGCGGAGGAATTCCTGAGGCGGTCGCCCATGGAAAAACAGGGTTTTTGGCTCCTGAAAAAAATGAATCTGTATTAGCAGATTATTTATTTCAACTCTTGGATAATTCAACGCTTTGGGCAAACGTTAGCCAAAACGGCCAAGCCTGGGTTCGCCAGCACTTTGATTTGAAAAAACAAACACAAAAACTCGAAGACCTGTATCTCGGATGTATTGAGAAATCGAGGCATTCCATATCATCCTCCAGCCAGGCCACAGCAGTGATTGAGAGACAGGCATGAGGAAGGAACGCACCGCTGTAAACCCCTTCCACCCCTCTTGATGATTAGGGTTCGGTTCCATCTACCAACGATTCTTCATTTGATCATGCTTTAGGACACGACCCATGGCACCCACCTCTATTTTGAAGCAGCGACTGGGGTATCTCAGTGGCGCACCTCGCATTTCAACTCGTCACGATGCAGAAATTAGTGGCCCTCGTTCCCATATCCTCGGTTGTCTTCAAGCAAAACAGACGCTGGGATGGGACGTCAAGCGATTTATTGTGGGCGATCGCCTTCCCAAATCGCTCGTCACTGGAAAATCTGAAACAGCCATGAGCGGTGGCTTTGCTAAATCCTTACTGCTCGATGCGGCTCGCATTGCCTTGGGTGCGAAATATGCTCGCCAAGCATGGCATGAACTGCAAAACCAGGTGGATTGGGTCTATGAACGATTTGCTCCATTTCAAGCCTTGGGCATGCCGTTCAAGCGTCATGGCATGCCGTGGGTACTGGAAACCCACGCGCCCTTGTTTTATGAAGCCAAAACGGAACGAAAAACCACAGCTCTGACTAGCCTAGCTCAGAAAATGGAACTCCAAGCCTATCGAAATTGTGATGCACTCGTTTGTGTAACGGATGCTTTAAAAGAACTCATTGTGGAAGCCGCCAACATTCCACCACAAAAGGTGATTGTTGTCCCCAATGGCGTCGATACTGAGCAGTTTCACCCCTCGTATCATGCTCCCGAGCGGCTGTTCCCAGATTTCACAGTCGGATTTGTGGGGCGGCTCTATGCATGGCATGGACTAGATTTACTCCTAGAGGCGATCGCCGAATTGCGTGCTGAGGGCATCTATATCGCCTTTGTCGTAGTTGGCGATGGCCTCATGCGCGACGAATGGGAAGCCAAAGCTCAAACGCTGGGCATTGGTGACACGGTTAAATTTGTTGGACAAGTCCCTTGGGCTGATGTCCCAAGCTACATCGCGGGATTCGACGTGGGATACACCGGGCAAATCCAGCTTCAAGTTGGCAAGATGTATCACTCTCCCCTAAAGCTTTATGAATACATGGCGATGGCAAAACCGATTGTTGCATCTGCTTTTGAAGATGCAAAACGAACCATCCAAGACGGTGAAACAGGATTCCTCTTCGAGCCTGGTCACAAAGAAGACCTAAAACGAGCCTTGAGACTGGCGTATCAGCTCCGACCCCAAATGAATCATATGGGTGAGCAAGCACGACAAACAGCAATCGAGCATCATAGCTGGATCGCCAGAATGCGTGACATGACAACCAAAGTCGAGGCCATCCTGTCTCACCCATCGCAATCTACCGAAGAGCAGATTTTCTCTGGGTTAAATACACTGCCATTTTTGAACAGCTAAGTAGGTAGACACCATTAGATATAAAACCCATAACCCCTACGCCGCCTGCTGCGCGGGTGGTTCAGGGTTTAGAAACTGGTTTTTAATTATGCCGAGGTGCTTAGTCCTACAAAAAGAGATCGAAGGTACAGGTCGGAGCACCGCTAGCAAAAGCCTGAAGACTGGCACCCAACCCTTGTGCTGCCACCCTCTTCCTCTTTCATTTTTCATTTTCTCGAAAATTCTTGTACCAAGGAGTTGCATAAAATGATGCAAGCATTTGAGGAAGTCCGCCTCTTCCAAACACGGTTCCATAAAGTAACTGTCGAACAGTTGATTGACTTTATTGCTGAATCGACTCAGCAAGATAAGAAAACCATTGTTGGAAATGTGAATGTTCGCGCAGCAAATTTTGCCCATGAATTGCCCTGGTATCGCAATTTTCTGAATCGATCCGATCTCGTATTTTGTGACGGATTTGGCGTACTCCTGGGCAGCAAACTTTTGGGAAACTGCGTCGAGTCATGTCATCGCATGACCTGCCCTGACTATATCGAAGACTTAATCATGGCCTGCGAAAATCGTCAGGCCTCAGTTTTTTTGCTCGCAGGAAAACCAGGCGTCACCACAAAGGCCATCGAGAAATTGAAGGCGATCGCCCCCACTATCAACATTCAAGGCCATCACGGTTATTTTGAGAAATCTGGCGCTGAAAATGACGCCATCATTGAACAGATTAATCAGTTCAAGCCAGATGTTTTATATGTGGGCTTTGGCATGCCACTCCAAGAAGAATGGATTGCTAAACATATTGATCGTATCGATGCAAAAGTTTTTCTACCCCTTGGAGCATGCCTTGATTTCTACACTGATGCCGTCTATCGAGGCCCTCGCTGGGCAACAGATTTAGGAATGGAGTGGCTGACGAGGTTCCTATCAGAACCCCAACGGTTGTGGAAACGATATGTTCTCGGCAATCCACTGTTTTTCTATCGAATTTTAAGACAGCGCCTCATGCCTAATTCAGGTAAACCCAAGTCTGTGCGTGCGACACCGATGCAATAGAAAAGCATGACTCACATCCATGTCATGACTATGCCATAAGTACCTGGACATAATTAAAATCAAAACCCCAAATCCTGTGCCGTCCGTGCAGCGGGCGGCACAGGATTTGTAGGGATACGTTTAATGATGGACATCTACTTAGCGCGTATAGCCCACATTCACTTCTTCACTAGTCACCAAGTCAACTATAGATCCTAGGAATCACCAAATGACATCAAACAAAACTCTCTCGCACAATCATTCACTTGTTGTCGCAGTAAAAAAACATCTTGAAAAAGCTATTGCCAATCATTCGTTTAATCATGCACTAAAGCATCGCATGAACCAAGCCCAACATGTAACGTATCCACGAATCATTAACCTCATTCAAACACCAACAAGCTTGGAAGAGATCTATCAAGCCGTTCTAAAGGATACCTACTTGGATTGTCAGCCTTGTGAACACGATATTTTAAGCTTGATTCAGATGCTAGCCCAGCTTGGCCTAATTGATGTTCGTCTTGAAATTAAGCATGCATAATTCTCGGCAACATAGCTGAGTCTGAAAACGAAAAGTCTCTGGCTAATGGTCGGAGGCTTTTGTGCATAACTAAAACCTCGTCCATATTGCGATCTGTAGATAAGGATTCACGGCCATTATTTTCCCAATGATGAAAGGTTAGATGAGAGACGATAAGTAGATAGGCATCAATAAACTCATTTTAAAAACCTGGAGAGCGCCCCTTCGGTTAGCTCTCCAGGTTTTTGGATTTTTAGTTTAATAACGCCAAGCTACTTAAATGTATGCTTCGCTACACAAAAAAAATACCGCTAATTACTAGCAAGAAATACGGAACCTTTTCATAAGAACAGGGTCTTGTAAAGTAACAGAAAGTTTTTGTAGGATCTCGCTTTTATAGGGTCCCTCGCTCCCAAAATACAAATACATCTACATTGTCCCATCGTTGATTGATCAAGGTAATAGCGCTTTAAATGCTATTAGGAAATCAAGGATAAGCCTTCAGACCAATTTTAGAATTGTGACATTGATAACTGGAGTTGATAACGAAGGTTATTGGAACAAAAACTAATCTGTTTCCAATAATGAACTGGAATTCTTATCGCTATCTCTCAGTTATTGATGAATTGTTTTCAGGTGCCTCTCTACCGATCTCGTGTGTTGTTCCAGTATCGAGTTCGTAGAGGATATTTTAATGGTTCATACCGCGCCTTCCATGACACATGGGCACCTAGATTTACGTGCCCCTTCACTCGCAACTATTCGGAAAGGATTTACCATCAATTCTCTCCGAGTTTTATCGCTTCTCAGTTTTGATTGTCTTGCTGTTGCCCTTGCCTGGCAAGTGACCTGCGAATTCGGTGCCTCCGAATCGTACTTGGGAATTGCTCGATATGATGCACTGGGTGCAGTGATTATTCTTGCGATTCACCTTTGGTTTATTGCTGCTCACGGACTCTATGGTGCCGATGGCAAACGACGGCAGTATGGCAACCTCATCAAAGCTGTTGGTTTAGCTCACCTCTCGGTGATGTTGCTCGTGTTTTTGTCTCAACCTGAAACAGCTATCAACCATGTCGCCTTTGCTCTAGGGCTGGGTGTGAGCACATTATTTATTTGTAGTGGTCGTTGGATCATTAATCGGGCGATCGCCCAAATGCGGCAATCAGGCACAGGCTGCTATCCGAGCCTGATGATCTGCACCGCCGATACAATGCAGCAATCCATGAGTGCATTAACGCGTCATAAGCGCTATCAGATCGTGGGTTGGGCAGACATAAACGTAGTCATTAATGGAGATGGGTGGGAAACAACCTTGTCTCGCATCACCCAACTTGGCATTTCAGAAGTCTTTCTTTGCTCCCCTGTACAAATTGAGAATCCTCTGTTTTTGTATTGGAGCTTGCGTAACGCAGGAATTACACTCCATATCTTAACGACAGATATGGCAGCCACTCCCATGCGTCGATTGGAATTGTTCAAGTCTGGACGATTTCCAGGACTCACGTTTTCCCCACCTCTGATCACGGGTAGTGACTTCTGGGTTAAACGCATATTTGATTTTTGCGCAGCCTTGACATTAATACTTCTGCTCTCTCCCATTCTGACGCTCATCGCTGTCTTGATTAAGCTGGATTCACCTGGAACGATCTTTTTCAAGCAAACCCGGATGGGCCTGAAAAACCAGGAATTCAAAGCATGGAAGTTTCGAACAATGGTGTCCAACGCGGAGCAGCTTCAGAAACAGCTTGAGTCACAAAATGAAACCGATGGTGTCCTCTTCAAAATGAAGTCTGACCCACGAGTAACCCGCGTAGGAGAGTTTCTCCGTCAATACAGTTTGGATGAGTTGCCTCAGCTTTTCAACGTTCTCTTTGGAGAAATGAGCCTGGTTGGTCCCCGTCCGCTCCCCATGAGAGACATTGCGCAATTTTCCAGTCACCATTTCATTCGACACGAAGTCCTTCCAGGCATTACTGGGCTTTGGCAGGTTTCAGGACGGTCGGACATTGTTGACTTCGAAGACGTCGTAAGGCTGGATCTTCGGTACATCGAAAACTGGTCTCTATGGCTTGACATGAACATCTTGTTCAGAACCGTCAAGGTTGTTCTCCAAAAAACGGGAGCATACTAATCATTGAAGACCATGCAGTGAAGACCATGCAGTGAAGACCATGCAGTGAAGACCATAGCTGTTGGCGTTGATGCCTATCAGAAGAAGCAAAACCACCTCTTCAAGGCATCGGCTTCAACGTCAGTTACGACGGTCACATCTGGAACAGAACTTGCAAGTCTTCACAAATTTCTCACCTATTATCGCCAAAACCACAAAAGTTTTCCTGTTTTTCCCGATGGGCATGGAAGAAGCAAGTAACTCACTAATCACTAACACGCGCCACCGATAAACATCTAAAGAAATGCTTTGAAAAAGCGTTTCCCGATGCAACGGGTAATTCAAGGACTCAGCTATGAACACATCTGTCATAAATGTATCGAACTCGAATGCGGGGACAGCAGCCATTGTTCATGTCCCACAGCATAATCAATCTCGGCAAGTTCGTGCTCAGCGATCGCCCGCTCAGAGAGGCCCGCTTCGGCAAGGGTCTATGGACAATAGAGAGGGCATGAGTGCGTCGACTGTTGACATTCGAGATGAAGTAGTTGACCGATTCCGTCGATATTATCAGCGGTTTGTTGGATACCCGATGGTTGATTTTCAGCCTCCAGCAAACACGACGGTTCAATATTCTATGCTTCAACATACCGGAACGCATTTGTGGGAAACACCAACATTCAAAGCTGGAGTTGCAGGCTTTGGTGGAGTGATCACGACGTTGTCGGTTGGATTTCTGCTGTCTGACAGTGCGCCCAGTCCAGTCGTCGCTGATCCACTGAACTATACGCTACCTGCTGATACCGCGAATATCATCGATGCCAATGAGGGAATTGATGCCGTTAGGCCGATTGCACTAGACACCAGCCAGATCACGTTGAGCGATCGCCCTGACCCGTTGGACATCATCGAATTCTCGCAGACAACGGACGTGCCAATCATTTCCACGGACATGCCAATCATTTCCTTAGAACCGCTAGAGACCAGAAGGTTTGACGTTCAATTACATGATATTGCGTCGGTTGAGACTGCAACGGTTGAGACTGCAACAGTTGAGACTGAATCATCTGAGGTTGAGCCTGTTGAGCCTCAAGCGGTTGAGCTTGCCTCCATCGCACCCATATCGGTTGAACCCACAGCACCCGTCGCAGCAGCATCGATCCCGAGTGAGCCTGAACTTGAATTCAAACCGATTGAACCGATTGAATCGGGTCAACACTTGAGTGATGATGATGTGACGAATATCTCAGCAGGGTTTGCGGCACCGCTTGAATCTGCTCCTGATGAATTAGTTACTGATGAATTAGTTACTGATGAATTAGTTACTGATGAATTGGCTCCTGATAACTCCATCCTTGTTGAATCAATGCCTGTCGAATCGGGACAAGAAATAGAGATTGAAGCCTATTCCACTCCATCTGACCCGACAAATGAGGTGCAGCAGCTCACTCATCTAGAGAAACAACCCCCCATGGTTGATCATCCAGCATCACAAAATCTTGCTGCTGGGTAACCATAGCTAACAGTCCTATCCGTTCTCATACTCCGAAACGACACATTATCAAAAGGGCGATCGCACATCAGGCGATCGCCCTTTTTGTTGATTCGTCAGGAACCTTAACCTGCACTTATACTCAGAATCTTGTTTTCTTGAGATAATCACCCATGTCTAGACAACACGACTTGGCAAAGTTTACAGAGGAACCAGGGTTTGGGGCGCGCAGAGCGCACCCCAAACCCTTATTTCTTCGTTGCAATGTTGAGACGTTTGCCAAGTCATGTAGACAACATAGGCTGTGCTTCATTCAGTCGAACACCGCTACGAGTCCGAACGATTATCTCAAGGCATGAGGCTGTTGCATGAATACGTCCGCAATCATTCATCTAGACCGTGTTGGCGTAACCTATCCCAATGGAGTGACGGCTCTTGAATCTGTGTCTCTGAAACTCAACCGTGGAGAATTTGCCGTGGTTCTGGGTTCCTCTGGGGCAGGAAAGTCAACGCTGCTACGAACCATTAATTATTTGCATGCTCCGACAACGGGAACGGTGAGAGTTGACAAACTCGGAGAGTTACATCAGCCTAATGTGTTGCGATCGCACCGCAGGCAAACTGGGATGATATTTCAACAGCACCAACTGATTGCGCGACATTCAGTACTCCAAAACGTCTTGATGGGCAGACTCGCTTACCACTCGTTTTGGCGGAGTCTGTTGCCCTTGCCCTATGTAGATAAACGGATTGCGCTAGATTGCTTGGAACGGGTCGGGTTGATTGAGAAAGCACTAACGCCCGTGAACGCCTTGAGTGGAGGGCAAAAACAGCGGGTAGGCATTGCCCGTGCTCTGGCTCAACAGCCACAATTGATGTTGGCAGACGAACCCATTGCCAGTCTCGATCCATCTAGTTCTCATAAGGTGTTGTCGCTACTGCACACCATTTGTAAAACCGATGGCATTGCCACATTGCTGAGCCTGCATCAAGTAGAGTTTGCGATGGAATATGGCGATCGCATCATTGGCCTAGCCAACGGTCGCGTTATCTTTGATGGCCCTCCATCAGCATTGGAACATCATCAGCTAGAAGACATTTATACTGATAGGTCGATCACAGCGACATCACAACAGCAAAAAGAATTCGTAAGTTAGCAATGAAAATCCAAGACACAATTAAAAAGAAAATTCACCGCCCTGGGCCGCCCGCTGCACGGGCAGTCCAGGGTTTGATAGGTTTTACAGGTAATTGTGACCACCTACTTAGTGTTCATTAAGGAGTGAATCATCATCATGAGTGTTGGCTTGAAACAAGGAATTGCGGGTGTTGCATTGATGGCCATTGTTGCCATAACAGGGTGCAGCAGCACGACCTCAACCATAGCTGAATCAGCAAGTAATCCATCAACGCTGGTTGTTGCACTCCTTCCTGACGAAGATGCCGCAACCATCATTCAAGATAACGAAGGCTTGTCAACCTACCTGGAAGAGACATTAGGCAAAGAGATTGAACTCGTTGTCACCACAGACTATTCCTCGATGATTGAAGCCGCCAGTAATGGCCGCATCGACCTAGCTTACTTTGGTCCTCTGTCCTATGTGCTAGCAAAAACCAAGAGTGATATCGAACCTTTTGCAGCTCGTCTCACCGATGGATCAACGACCTATACGTCTATCATCATCGGAAACGTTGAAGCGGGTATTGACGAATTTATTGATATCGAAGGCGGCATCGTTGCCTTTGGGGATCCAGCATCGACCTCTAGCCGATTGTTCCCAGAACTAACCCTGGCAGAAGGAGGGCTGAAATCTGGAGAAAACTACGATGCTGTTTTTCTGGGAGCCCATGACGCAGTTGCATTAGCCGTTCAAAATGGTAATGCCCAAGCAGGCGGACTCAGCCGCCCTATTTTCGATTCTCTCGTTGAAGAAGGGATAATTGATCCGACTCAAGTCGTCGTCATTGCTGAGTCAGACCCCATTCCCCAGTATCCTTGGACGATGCGGTCTGATCTAGAACCTGATCTTCAAGCAGAGATTCGCGCGGCTTTCTTAAATCTTGATAGCGAGTCCGTCCTTGCGCCATTCAAAGCGGATGGGTTTGCAGCCATGACCGATGAAAACTACGACGGAATTCGTAAAGCTGGCGATATTTTAGGTCTCGATTTGAGTGAATTCGTTCAGTAAATCGATGGGTATGCGAAGGCTCCATGTCATGCACCTTCGCATTGTTCATCTCCAACCGTAAGTGTTAGCTGTGGGGATTAAGGGATGACAGTGAATCAAGCGTCTTTTGATAGATTGCTTCGCCAATACAATCAGAGCTGGAATCGACAGTTGATTCGAGTCATCGGGGTCGTTGGGATCATTACAATCAGCTTTATTGAAGTTGAGTTGTTGAATGTTGAGCGCATGGCGGAAGGCATTCCGGCGATCGCCAAACTCTTTGGGAGCATGTTTCCCCCAGATTTCAGTCGCTTTCCTCACTGGATTACTCCCATCATGGATACCCTTGCGATGAGTATTGCGGGTACAGCTCTGGCCGTTGGAGTCTCGCTGCCCCTGGCTCTCCTCGCAGCAAGAAACACAACCCCTCACCCCATCGTGTTTCACCTTGCCCGAACCATTTTGAATGTGACCCGAGCCATTCCTGAACTGATTTTAGGAATGATTTTGGTTGCAGCCGTCGGATTTGGTAAATTGCCAGGGACGCTGGCCTTAGGAATCCATTCCATTGGCATGGTCGGTAAGTTTTTTGCAGAATCCATTGAATTGAGTGACCAAGCCCCCGTAGAAGCAGCCCGATCCGTTGGCGCAACAGAATCACAGGTCATTGTACATAGCGTGTTGCCCCAAGTCTTTCCTCAAATAGCCGATGTGACTTTTTATCGATGGGAATATAACTTCCGCGCCTCAATGGTGTTGGGAGCTGTCGGTGCTGGGGGCATTGGACTAGAGATTATTAGTGCGCTAAGGATTTTGAAATATCAGCAAGTATCCGCGTTATTGATCGTGGTCTTGGTAATGGTCACTCTCGTCGATAGTCTCAGCAACTATTTGCGTAAAGATTTTGTGGCGTGAGCCGTGTATAGCGCTGTGCGGATTGATCAAGTACGGTGATGTGGGGCGCGGCGCGCCCCACAACACCCCTTTTGTAATTGTCGCGGTTGCATAC